>NZ_JBWKZB010000010.1:117201-139482 GCF_059424105.1 Pseudomonas sp. GW456-E7
CTCCCACATTTGGAACGCATTCCCCTGTGGGAGCGGGCTTGCTCGCGAAGGATTCGGCACTCAACAAAATCCTGGCCATGAAACACAAAAAGCCCCGTCACATGGACGGGGCTTTTAACTTGCCGCTTGTAGCTTGAAACCAATAGCTGCCCTTAGAACACCACACCCTGACTGCGCAGGTAATCATCATAGGTGCCGCTGAAGTCGGTCACGCCGTTCGGGCTCAACTCAATGATGCGGGTGGCCAGGGACGATACGAACTCACGGTCGTGGCTGACGAAGATCAGCGTGCCCGGGTAGTTTTCCAGCGCCAGGTTCAGCGCCTCGATGGATTCCATGTCCAGGTGGTTGGTCGGTTCGTCCATCACCAGAACGTTCGGCTTTTGCAGGATCAGCTTGCCGAACAGCATGCGGCCTTGCTCACCACCGGAAATGACCTTGACCGACTTGAGGATCTCGTCGTTGGAGAACAGCATGCGACCCAGGGTACCGCGAATGATCTGTTCGCCCTGGGTCCACTGGCCCATCCAGTCGAACAGGCTGACGTCGTCTTCGAAGTCATGGGCGTGGTCCTGGGCGTAGTAGCCCAGCTCCGCGCTTTCGGTCCACTTCACGGAGCCGGCGTCCGGGGTCAGCTCACCCATCAAGGTACGCAGCAGGGTGGACTTGCCGATACCGTTCGGGCCGATGATCGCCACGCGCTCGCCGGCTTCGACGGTGAAGCTGAAGTTCTTGAACAGGGTCTTGCCGTCGAAGCCCTTGGACATCTGCTCGATGGTCACGGCCTGGCGGTGCAGTTTCTTGGTCTGTTCGAAGCGGATGAACGGGCTCACGCGGCTCGATGGCTTGACTTCGGCCAGCTGGATCTTGTCGATCTGCTTGGCGCGGGAAGTGGCCTGCTTGGCTTTCGAGGCGTTGGCCGAGAAGCGGCTGACGAACGTTTGCAGTTCGGCGATCTGGGCTTTTTTCTTGGCGTTGTCCGACAGCAGTTGCTCGCGGGACTGGGTCGCCGCGGTCATGTACTCGTCGTAGTTGCCCGGGAACAGACGCAGCTCACCGTAGTCCAGGTCGGCCATGTGGGTGCAGACGCTGTTGAGGAAGTGACGGTCGTGGGAAATGATGATCATGGTGCTGTTACGCACGGTGAGAATCGATTCCAGCCAGCGAATGGTGTTGATGTCCAGGTGGTTGGTCGGTTCGTCGAGCAACAGCACTTCCGGATCGGAGAACAGCGCCTGGGCCAGCAATACGCGCAGCTTCCAGCCTGGAGCGACTTCGGACATCGGACCAAAATGCTGCTCCAGGGGAATACCCAGGCCCAGCAGCAGTTCACCGGCGCGGGATTCGGCGGTGTAGCCGTCCATTTCGGCGAATTCGGTTTCCAGCTCGGCCACGGCCATGCCGTCTTCTTCGCTCATTTCCGGCAGCGAATAGATGCGGTCGCGCTCGGCCTTGACCTTCCACAGCTCTTCGTGACCCATGATCACGGTGTCGATCACGGTAAATTCTTCGTAGGCGAACTGGTCCTGGCGCAATTTACCCAGGCGCACGTTCGGCTCCAGCATGACCTGGCCGCCGGACGGCTCGAGGTCGCCGCCGAGGATCTTCATGAAGGTCGACTTGCCGCAACCGTTGGCGCCGATCAGGCCGTAACGGTTGCCACCGTTGAACTTGACCGAAACGTTTTCGAAGAGCGGCTTGGCGCCGAACTGCATCGTGATGTTAGCTGTAGAAATCAAAGGTTTTTCCTGCGAAGCATTCAGAGTAGCTAGGGTTGCGGCAGTACCGGTTCAGTACCCGTTTCCACTGTCCGGACCACGGGACATTCATCCCGATCGGCAGTGGAAGTTCCATCTGGCATTAAGTGGACAGCAGCATGTGGCGCGCCTGGCCCGAGTCAACGTGCGCTGAAAGGGGATTTTTCCGCTTTCAACCTGGGGGCGCGTAAAGTTTGGCGGCGATTGTACTGGTCTGGCTCTTTAAACGATAGGGCGTTGAGGCCGCAGTGACGTTTCGGCGGATTTTGTGGACAGTTTTTCACAGTTACAGGTTAACTATTGGTTACAAACTGTGGCTAAAATGCCATCCGTCGGTTGAGCGCTGATCGTCGGCGTAGTTCGATGGCGCTACAGGGCCGCTGTTTCGTTTTCAGCCGCTGCACAAGACCCGCGAGGGCGCAGTTTGTTTCCTTCTGACGTGTGACGATTTCCGTGAAACTGATCATTGCCGTTATCTATGTTGTCTCAATTGCGTATGTCCACCTGCGTGGCCAGGTGCGCCATAAGCTGGGCCGCCAGTTGAGTGATCACTCGACGTTTCTGGCGCCGATCAATTGCTTTCTATATCTGTTTTCGAAAATCCCCAACAAGCCCTATCTCGACCCGGCCGACTTCCCCGACCTGCGTCCGCTGCAGGCGCACTGGGAAGAAATTCGTGCCGAAGGCCAGAATTTGCTTCGGGCCGGCGAGATCAAGCGTTCGAACCAATTCGATGACGTCGGTTTCAACTCGTTTTTCAAGACCGGCTGGAAGCGCTTTTATCTCAAGTGGTACGGCGACAGCCATCCATCGGCCATGAAGCTCTGCCCGCGCACCACCGAGCTGGTGCAGGGCATTGGTTCGATCAAGGCGGCAATGTTCGCCGAGTTGCCACCGGGTTCCAGGCTGGTGCGCCACCGCGACCCGTATGCCGGTTCGTACCGTTATCACCTGGGGCTGGAAACCCCCAACGCCGAGGGTTGCTACATCAATGTCGATGGCCAGGACTACCATTGGCGCGATGGCGAAGCGGTGATGTTCGATGAGACCTACATTCATTACGCAGAAAACACCACGCAGCAGAACCGCATCATTTTGTTCTGCGACGTCGAGCGACCGATGAAATACAGGTGGGCAGCGGCATTCAATCGCTGGTTCAGTCGCCATGTCATGTCGGCGGCGGGTGCGCCCAACGAGGCGGGCGACAAGACCGGCGGCCTCAACCGCCTGTTCGGCAAGATCTACAAGGTGCGCCTGCATGGCAAGCAGCTGAAAAAACGCAACCGCAAGCTTTACTACCTCGAAAAGTGGTCGATCTTCGCCGGGTTGCTGGTGGTCATCATTCTGATCTGAAGGGGGTGTCCGGGCGGCGTTCCAACGAAGAGGCCCGGACATTCAGCCAATCACTTGCCGGCTTTCTTCTTCGCCGCCGGTTTGCTGCTCGCCTTCGGCCTGGCCGCTGCTTTCCCGACACTCTTGCTGCCAAGACTACGCTTGAGCAGCTCGGTCAGGTCAATGACATCCGCCGTTTTACGTAGCTCTTCACCCGAGGCGGTCTCGACGTCTTCAATCTTGCCTTCATGGGCCTTCTTGTCCACCAGGGCCATGATCTTGTCCTCGAAACCATCCCGATAGTCTTGCGGCGACCACTGGGCACTCATGTCCTCCACCAGGCGCCTGGCCATGTCCAGTTCGCCCTTGGCCAGTTCCGGCCGGGTCACTTCGCTGCCCAGCGCCAACTCATCGAGGCTTCGGACTTCCGCCGGCCAGCGCAGCATCACCAGCACCAGCGCCGACTCCAGGGGCATCAGCGCGGCCAGGTGCTGGCGGGTATGCAGCACTACATGGGCGAGGGCGACCTTGCCGGTTTTGCTCAGGGTTTCGCGCAGCAGGGCATAGACCTTGCCGCCGCGCTTGTCGGGTGCCAGGTAGTAAGGCGTGTCGATGTTCTGCAAGGGAATCTGCTCGCCGTCGACAAAGGAAAAAATGTCGATGGTCTGGGTCGAGAGCGGGTGCGCGCTGCGGATCTCCTCCTCACTGAGCACCACGTACCGGCCTTTTTCGTATTGCACGCCCTTGACGATGTGCTCCTTGGTGACTTCCTTGCCCGTGACCTTGTTGACACGCTTATAGCCCACCGGGTCCATGCTGCGGCTGTCGAGCCAATCGAAATCGACGCCCTGGGAAGACGTTGCCGAGACCAGCGCCACGGGGATATGCACCAGTCCGAAGCTGATTGCGCCTTTCCAGATTGCCCGTGCCATGGTCGTCTACTCGCGAGTGATGTTCAGGTGACCTGCGGCCTCGAACAAAAGTTTCCGTGGCCTGTGGGGCCGTTCCTTTAATCGGATCAACGTCGTGTTACATCTTGCCGGGGAGGTTTTTGTTAACAAATACGAACCCCGGGCGTAGCGTGGTATCGAAGTCCTTATCCACGTGACGCAGCGAGGCCCTCCCATGAACCGATACCTGTCTGGCGCCCTTGCGCTGGCCTTGAGTGCCATGCTGGTGCCACTGGTCCAGGCCGCCACCTCCGCTTCGTTGCACATGGTCCAGAACCTGCCGGGCAGCACCAACAACAACCCTTACAGCAGCCCGATCAACCGGGCCAATCCCAACAGCATGCAAGGCACCCGACCCAGTGCGCCGGCCATTCGCGGGCCCAATACCGTGCCGGTCCCGCGACCGCCGACACTGGACAACGGCGGCATCGGTAATCGCTATCCCGAGCGGAGCGCTCCCGCCAGCCCCCCGACATTCATTCCCAACCCTGCGCCACGAGACGCCGGCACCGGCAACCGTTGAGTGGCCGGCATGAGCTGTGCCCAGTGTTTTTTCCAGGCCTCATGATCATCAGAAAAGGAGTCTGCATGTTGCGCAAGAACCCATTGGCAATCCTCTGTGCCGGCGTATTGATGACCGCCACTGTCCCTGTGCTTGCCGCGCCCCCCCAGACAATGAAAAGCGAAGAAGGCACACTCGAGGTGACCACCGTCGTGACGGGGCTGGAGCACCCCTGGGCGCTGGCGTTCCTGCCGGATGGTAAAAGCATGCTGGTCACCGAGCGGCCCGGCAACCTGCGGCTGATCACCGCCGACGGCAAGCTGTCGGCGCCGCTCAATGGCGTGCCAACGGTCTGGGCCAAGGCCCAGGGCGGCTTGCTCGACGTCGCGTTGTCACCCGATTTCAAACAGGACCGGATGGTCTATCTGTCCTATGCCGAAGGGGGTGGAGAGGACAACAAGGCCGGTACGGCGGTGGGGCGCGGCCGGCTCTCCGACGATCTGACGGCGATCAAGGATTTCCGGGTGATCCTGCGCCAGGAACCCAAACTCTCGGAAGGCAACCATTTTGGTTCGCGGCTGGTGTTCGATCGCGACGGCTATCTGTTCGTGACGCTGGGGGAAAACAATGAGCGCCCGACCGCCCAGGACCTCGACAAGCTGCAAGGCAAAGTGGTGCGAATCTACCCGGACGGCACGGTGCCCAAGGACAACCCCTTTGTCGGCCAGGCCAACGTGCGCCCGGAAATCTGGTCCTACGGGCAGCGCAACCCGCAAGGCGCTGCGCTCAACCCGTGGAACGGCACGCTGTGGGAAAACGAACACGGCCCTCTGGGCGGCGATGAAATCAACATCATCGAGCGCGGCAGGAATTACGGCTGGCCGCTGGCGACCCATGGCATCAACTACTCCGGTAAACCGATTCCCGAAGCCAGGGGTGAAACCGTCGAAGGTACCGTTGCCCCGAACCATGTCTGGGAAAAGTCCCCGGGCCTGAGCGGCATGGCGTTCTACGATGCCGACCGGTTCAAGGCCTGGCAACGCAATGTGTTCATCGGCGCGTTGGTCAGCCAGGAGTTGATTCGTCTCGAGTTCAATGGCGACAAGGTGGTGCACGAGGAGCGCTTGCTCGGGACGTTGAGAAAGCGCATTCGTGACGTTCGGCAGGGGCCGGATGGGTATTTGTATGTGTTGACCGATGAAGAGGAGGGTGAATTGTATAAAGTCGGATTGAAGTGAATCTCACACGCCGCCTTCGCGAGCAAGCCCGCTCCCACAGGGGAATGCATTTCAAGTGAGGGAGCGCGAAGGCGGTGGGAGAACCCCCACAGAAGTAGCGACTACTTCTGTCCATACACAATCACAGCTGCCCTCAATTTGTCCCGGCCAAAGCTGCACATCTTCTCGAACTCCCCATGGCTGACCGGCAGGTGCTGGCAGTCCATGGCCTGGCGATGCTGGCTGTGGTCCACATCGGGATCGTGCAGATAGACAAATTCTTCATCGCAATCGGTCACTATCACCCAGTGCGGCGATTTGGAGCGGGTCAGGCGATAGCTGCTGATCAGCACCAACGGTTGCCCGCCATGCTCCAGCAGTTGCGCAAGATCCAGCGGCCCGCCGATCTCGCACACGACGTCACTGGCAAGCAGCTGCGCGGTGAACTCCTCGTGCACCAGGCGCATTACGTCTTTTTTATGCTCATCGCGCACCCCGTCAAGGAACAACGGCCCGGCTTTGCTCAGTTGCAGGCGCACCCGAAACTCGCGGCGCCAGGCCGCCAATGCCAGGCCTTGCGGGCTGCAACCACCGTGGCCGGAGGTCATGAACACGGTGGTTGCCTCGCGCCAGATTTGCAGTTCTTCACGCCGCTCCAGCAAACGCCCCGGCTGCAACGCGCCCATGGCCATGAGCAGGCAGGCCGGACCGCAGGTGAAATCGGTGGTCTGTGGGTAGTAGGGCACTTGGATATTGCGTGATTCGCGGTGCTGGAGGATGCGTTTTTCCAGGCGCAACGCATCGGCGTGGTCCTGATAGTAGTCGTGGATCAGGGCAAAGCGCCGGTAGCCGTTACGCTCATACAGGGCAATCGCCGCCGGATTGTCGAGACGCACCTCCAGACGCAAATAGGCGCAATCGTGTTCCAGGGCAATGGCTTCGGTGCGCTCGAGCAGTTGCTTGCCCAGGCCATTGCCCCGCGCCTGTGCCGCGATGGCGATCGAATAGAGACGCGCCAGCGACGTACCGCGGTGGAAAAGCACCAGGGCGTAGCCCAGCAGATGCTCGCCGCGCTGGGCCACGAGCAGTTGCCCGTTGGCGCGGCTGATCATCCATTGAAAGCTGCGACTGTTGAGCCGGTCGGTGGTAAAGCATTGCTCTTCAAGTTGCAGCAGTGCGGGTAAGTCCTCTATTACTGCCAAACGAAAAACTGTATTCATAATGACCGCCGTAAAAGTTGCGTAACGAAACGGGACTTTCGAAAAAGTTCGTGCTTAATAGGAAAGGTCTTGTTCTCCAACGGATCAATCACTATGTCAGCGGTACAAGGTCATTGGCGCGAAGTATCCGAGCAAACTTTGCCGACAGCAATCACTTCGGCAACTTATTTAAATGACTCCAATAAAACTTCCAGCCAGTTGATTATCATCGTCGAACGCAAGGAAGACTGGGCCTCCTATTTTCCCAGCGAAGACATCGTCACGGCCCAGGAGTATCTGGAACAAACCCGCGACAATGGGCAGGGCAAGCGCGTGCAGGTCATCAACCTGTGCCGCAGTTACAAGTACCTGGGGCACGGTTACTACTGTTCGCTGCTGGCTGAAGCCCGTGGGCACAAGGTCATTCCGTCGGTGCGAACCATCAGCGAACTGACCCGCAAATCCCTTTATGGCCTGGCCCTTGACGACCTGGATAAAACCCTGGAAAAAGCGCTCAGTCATCATGTCTACAGTGACACCGAAGGGTTTACCCTGACGTTGTATTTCGGCAAGACCAATATCGAACCCTTGCAGGATCTGGCCAGGCAATTATTTGAAGTGTTTGCCTGTCCGATCTTGTTAGTTGAATTTCGCCGAACTAACGGCTGGCATATCGAGGGCATCAAGTCGGGTGCGTTGCACAAGTTGCGGGAGGATCAGGAAGATCAATTTGCCCACTCCCTCGACAGTTTCAGTCGCAAGATCTGGCGACTGCCGCGCTCACGACGGCTGGCCCGCTACGACCTGGCCATCCTGCACGATCCTCAGGAAGCCCTGCCACCGTCGAATGCCAGGGCGCTGGAAAATTTCGTCCGCGTCGGCAGGACTCTGGGCATCGATGTCGAACTGATCGAGCGCAAGGACTACGCGCGGATCGCCGAATACGACGGCCTGCTGATCCGCGAGACCACCAGCGTCGACAACCATACTTATCGCTTCGCCAAGAAAGCCGAGAGCGAAGGGCTGGTGGTGATGGACGACCCGACGTCGATCCTGCGCTGCACCAACAAGGTGTATCTGGCCGACCTGCTCAAGAGTCATCAACTGGGCATGCCCGCCACTGAAATCCTCTACAAGGAGCGACCGGAAGACTTTGAACGGGTGGGCGAACGACTGGGCTTTCCGCTGGTGTTGAAGATCCCCGACGGTTGTTTCTCCCGGGGTGTGATCAAGGTCGAGAGCCAACAGGCGTTGCTCGAAGCCACTGCCGAACTGTTCGAACACTCGGTGCTGTTGCTGGCCCAGGAGTTCTTCTACACCGAGTACGACTGGCGCATTGGCGTGCTCAACCGCAAACCGATCTTTGCCTGCCAATACTTCATGTCCAAGGGCCACTGGCAAATCTACAACCACAAGGCCAAGGGCCAGGACATCAACGGTGAATGCCGCACCCTGGCGGTTCACGAAGCGCCGCGAGCAGTGGTGGAACTGGCGGTGAAGACGGCCAACCTGATCGGCGACGGCCTCTACGGGGTCGACCTCAAACAGTCCGGCGACAAAGTGGTGGTGATCGAGGTCAACGACAACCCGAACATGGACGCCGGCATCGAAGACGCCTACCTGCAGGACGATCTGTATTCACTGGTGCTGGAGGAGTTCGTTCGGCGCCTGGAGCTTAAGCGTCGCGGCCAGGCTTGGTGAAGCCGCGATGATCAAGAGTTTTCAGTTGAGCGGTGGAACGCTGCAGGCCGTCGAGCGACTGGATGCCGAGGTGATGCTGTTCAGTGACCCCGATGCGGCCGAGCGCGACCTGCTGCACAGTCATTTCAAACTCGACGAACACGCCTTGGCCTCGGCGCTGGACCCTGACGAGGTGTCGCGCATCGAGTTCCATCCCGACAACCTGTTCCTGATCTGGAAGCGTCCGGACAGTTACTCCGGTGCCGACAACCTGGGGTTCCAGGTGTCATCCTGTGGCCTGCTGTTTTCTCCGGGGCGCTTGCTGGTGATCGCCACCGATGACGCACCGCTCAACGGGCTCGGCAAGCGCCAGGCGCTCGACACGCCACTGGATGTCCTGCTCGATCTGCTGTTCAACAACATCCATCACTATCTAGGGCACTTGAAGGTGATCAAGCTGATCGCCCGGGAATTGCAGCAGAAATTCAACGCCTCGATGCAGAATCAGCACCTGATCCAGATGTTCAACCTCAGCGAAAGCCTGATCTATTACATCAATGCGATTCACAGCAATGGCGCGGTCCTGAACCGACTGCGAAATCATGCGCAAAAGCAGGGCTTCAACGCCGAGGTCATCAGCCTGATCGATGACCTGATCATCGAAAACAACCAGTGTTACAAGCAGGCGGAAATCTATTCGACGGTGTTCTCCGGCCTCATCGACGCCCGGGGCAACCTGATGAACAACAGCATGAACAACCTGCTGCGCAAGCTGACCTTGATCAACGTGGTGTTTTTGCCGTTGAACCTGATTGCGAGCATCGGCGGCATGTCCGAGTTCAGCATGATGACGGCGGGAACGCCGTGGTGGGTTTCGTACCCCTTGCTGCTGTCGACGATGATGATCGGGGCGGGGGCGATGGTAGTGGGGCTCAAGCAGTTGGCGAAATGATGGTGGTGAGCCAGGCAATGATGATGTCGAATCTGATGACCCCTTCGCGAGCAAGCCCGCTCCCACATAGGATTTCAGTGGGCGCAAGACCCGTGTGGGAGCGGGCTTGCTCGCGAAAGCAATTTCAAGGTTTCTACAACTGTCGAGTCGTAGCAGGCAATTTTCGGCGATCCTGAACCCCGCGTACCACCAGATACAACAATGGCCCAACCGACACAAACACAGCGGTGATCAATAGATAAGGCACCACCGTAACCGCCGACAGCCCGCGCTTTCGCGCATCCCGGTACATCCAGATTCCCGCCAGCGTCGCCAGCAAGTACAGATCGATCACCACCTGCGCGGTATCGGGACGTGACATCAGGCTGATGCCGAAGTCGATCAGCGATTGTTCGGCCTGGAGCATCACCGAAAGGGTATAGCCGGCAAAGGCGATCAGGGCGATAAGGGGCAGGGCAATGGCATTCATGTGTTCCTTCCTTGGGCAATGACTGGAATCGGCAGCCTAGAGGGATCTGCATAAATTTGCCATTGACTTGCCATCAACGCCCGGCTAATTTCGAGCCATGACTTCCACCGTATTGCGCTGCCAGCCAAGCATTATTACCGCCATTCCTCATCTGGCGGGCTAGCTCACGACTGCAGCACCCAACCCGCCCTCGAGGCGGGTTTCTACTTTCTGTCTCCCGGGCCCGATCAATGTCAGGAGACGACCATGAGTTTTACAACCGACCAGCAAGCCTTGCTTGAAGGCTACGTCAAAAAAATCCTTGCCGCGCCGGTGTATGAACTGGCGGTGCGCACGCCGTTGCAAGCGGCACCGGCCTTGTCCGAGGCACTGGGCAACCAGATCCTGCTCAAGCGCGAAGACCTGCAACCGACCTTTTCCTTCAAGATCCGTGGCGCCTACAACAAGCTGGTGCAACTGAGCGACACGCAAAAGGCTCGCGGCGTGGTCACGGCTTCTGCCGGCAATCATGCGCAGGGTGTGGCGCTGGCGGCGCGGGAGTTGGGGATCGGCGCCACCATCGTAATGCCTTGCACGACGCCGCAATTGAAGGTGAACGGGGTTCGCAGCCGGGGCGCCGATGCGGTTTTGCACGGCGAAAGTTTTCCGTTTGCACTGGCCTATGCACTGGCGTTGGCCGAGGAAAGCGGACGCACCTTTGTATCGCCCTTTGACGATCCGGATGTGATCGCGGGCCAAGGCACGGTGGCCATGGAAATCCTGCGTCAGCATCAAGGTCCGCTGGATGCGATCTTCGTGCCGGTGGGGGGCGGGGGACTGATCGCCGGCATCGCCGCTTACATCAAATACTTGCAGCCGCAGGTGCGCATCGTCGGCGTCGAGTCGGAGCATTCGGCGTGCCTGCAAGCCGCGTTGCTGGCCGGTGAGCGAGTCATCCTGCCCAAGGTCGGCACCTTTGCCGATGGAGTGGCGGTGGCGCAGATCGGCGCTTACGGTTTTGAGGTCTGCCGGTTCTGCGTTGATGAGGTGGTGACGGTCAGCAATGACGAGCTTTGCGCCGCCATCAAGAATATCTACGACGATACCCGCTCGATCACCGAACCTTCCGGTGCGCTGGCCGTGGCCGGAATCAAGCAGTACGTGGCACGCAGCGGTGCCCGTGGTCAGACCCTGGTGGCCATCGACTCCGGTGCCAACATCAACTTTGACAGCCTGGGGCATGTGGCCGAGCGCGCCGCGTTGAGCGGCGCGCCGGCATGACCCTGGTGCAGGCCGCCCGGGTTATTCCTGAATGGCTTTCTCGACCTTGTTCGACGCCGACCAGATTCGGTAGCGCACTTCGATGTCCTTGGGCACGTACAGCACGAGCGGCAGCTTGCTGTTGTAACGCAGCAGGAAACCGTCACCGACCACCGGCACAAAATCCTGTTTGCTCGTGCCGTCCGGGCAGGCCATCAGCGTGCTCATCGGGCCAATGACTTTGTCCAGGCGATAGAAGGGGTAGCCCCAACCCTCGAGGTTTTTCTCTTCGAGAATGCCGCCCAGACGCGGGCGGTTGCAATCCACGGCCATGGTTTTGCCGGCCAGGATCTCGACCTGGAAGTCGTCTTCCTGGGGCTGTGGCGCGAGGTGAATCACTTGGCGGGTAAAACCGCTCTCGGCTTTCGGATAGGGCGCGGTGTCTTCGAGTCTGGCGGCGTGCGCCACGCTGGCAAGGCTGAGTGCGAACAGCGCTGCGCAAGCGTTAACGGTCAAAGAATTCATGATGCCTCCTTGCTTGAAGTGAAGGGCGGCATTTTCACTGTCGAGTGGTACGAATGCAAATCCGTGGCGCCCAGCGTGCAAATTGCAGGGGGCGCCAGGGGCGTATAATGCAAGCTGCACGGCAGGTTTTACAGGTGACAGGCCTAAACCCTTGAATTGCCGATGAACTGCGCTCCGAGATCCGGGGTATGTTTTATGCTGTAGCTGTCCTTGAAGCTTGCCGAGCTTTTATATGAGAGCGCATACGAGCGAGCGTTGATGTTGATTGGCAGTCTCACAAAGGAGAAGGTCGCCATGTTTCTTTCTGCCTTGGAACTTCGCAATATCATCGAAGCCAGCTTTTTACCCAAACGTTGCGAGTGCACGTTGTCACCGGATCTGTCGATGACCGTGAAGATCTATGCCGACGGGCAAACCGATCAGCTCGATCTGATGGTCACCGGCATCGATGCCTCCGGACTCAATGGTTGTCGGGAAATAAACGAGTTGATCGCCCAACTGCGTTCCAGACAGCATCACGTAGCAGTCGAACCACACTCGATGCTGGGCAGGGCGCTTTAACCAGCAGTTTCGAGCTCCACCGACACGCGCCGGGACTGGAAGAACGCCAGGCCCAGCGCCAGTTCAAGCCCGACAGCCAGCAACATGCCCGGCCCGACATGGCCGGCGAGCCATTCGGCAAAACCCAGCACGGCCAATCCCCAGCAGCCGACGACGAAGCCGAGGCTCAGCGCATTGCGGGTTGCACAAGGGGGCGCGTTGCGGACCAGGTAAGAGATCACGCTAAACGCTGCGAACAGCACGGCGGTGCGGCGCGCGACCAATCCGGCCACGAATGAAAATTCGATCCCCCAGAGCGACAGTAACCATTGCGGTGCCAAACCCCAGACAAGGCTCAGCAAAAGGCATAAGGCGGCGGTAAACATCGACAACGTGCGAAACGAAAACTGCATGGCCAATCCTTGCGGGCAGTGAGGGAGGCGCTAGAGCATAGCGCCACGGCCCTCAAAGGAATACTGCCTGGTGTCAAATCAGACGTTTCGGTCAGCCTTGGTTCTCGCAGGCGTCGGAAAGTTTACGGTAGGTGATTTCTGCGGGTTTTCCCGTTTCATCGAGGTACTTCATGTCGGCCTTCACCACCTTGCACTCCAGGGTGTCCGGCTCGGTCAGTGAAATCACTTTGCTGACATGCAATGGCATGCCGTAGTGGTAGGGCACGGCCTGAGAAGTAGCGGTGTCATTGGCCTGGGCCAGGCCGGCAAACGCGGTGCAGGCGAGGGCGGCGGTAACCAGCAAGGTGCGAGTGTTCATCAGCGATCTCCAGTGCGTACGGGAAGTCAGTTCGATGTGTGGCTTGTCGAACCTGCCGCACCGGGCGTCAGAACAGTCTGAGGGCGTGCGGTCCAGTGAAGTGTTGGACCGCACGGTTAAACGAGGGTTAACCCGGCTGAACGCCGCCTGTCGCGAAGGCGCGATCCTGTGTATCAGTTAAGACCATCGCGAGCAGGCTCGCTCCCACATTGCCCGAGCGTCGACACGAATGTCATGAACGACCCGCAACCCTGTGGGAGCGAGCCTGCTCGCGAAGAGGCCCCCGAACTCAGCGCAGATCCAACTGCTCCCGATATGGCAGATCCGGCCCGGTCTTGCTGCACGTCAACGCCGCCGCCTGCACCGCGAACTTCAGCATGCCGTCAATCTGCTCGCGGCCAAGTTGTTTTACACCTTCCACCGAATCCAGTTGCTGCTCGGTCAACCAGGCAATCAACGCCGCTTGAAAGGTATCCCCTGCGCCCACGGTGTCGGCGATTTTTACCGCGCAGGCCGGAGTCGACCACGAGCCGTGGGCCCGGCTGAACACGGTCGCGCCTTCGCCACCCCGGGTCAGGAACACCAACTGGCAGCGATGCTGCATCCAGCCCTCGATCACTTGCGCCGGGTCCTGGCCTGGGTACAACAGATGCAGGTCCTCGTCGCTGACCTTGATCAGGTCGGCCAATTCCACCAGCAGCGCGATCCGTTTACGCCACCGTTCAATGTCCGGTTCCGGGTTCAGGCGCACGTTCGGGTCGAGGCTGATCAGGCGATTGCCACTTTCCCGGCGCACCAATGCCAACAGGGTGTCGGCGATCGGCTGCACCACCAGGGAAAACGATCCGATATGCAGGCCACGCACTTCAGGCCCGAGTGCCGGCAGGTGCTCCGGCTGCAACTGTCGATCGGCGCAGCCTTCGCCACGGAAGCTGTATTGCGGCGAGCCATTGGCACCCACGGCGACCATCGCCAGGGTGGTCGGCGCGGCGAAATCCAGCAGGAAGTCCTGGCGCACACCTTCATCCTGCAGCACCTGCAACAGGCGCCGGCCCAGGTAGTCGGTGGACAACCCGGCCAACAGCGCCGAATCCACGCCCAACCGGCGCAATCCCACGGCCACGTTGAACGGCGAGCCACCGGCAATGGCTTTGAAATTCACTTTGGACGCCAGACCGCCGGCGTCGTCTTCACTGAAAAAATCGAACAGCGCTTCGCCACACACCAGGTACATAGTTGTTCACTCTTCAAAGGGTTGCGACATGCTGTCGATAGCGTTCATAAGCCTGCTGACTGGCTTGTACATTGTCCGCGACCGGCAGGGTTTCGCTGGTCGGGTCGAGCTTCACGCAGCGCTCGCACAAGTCCGCCAGGCTGAGTTCGTTGCCGTTTGCCCGGGATACGCACCAGGCCGCCTGGATCGCCGCACCCAGGGCTGCGGCCTCGCTTTGTTCAGTGCAGATCACGGGGGTATTCATGGTATCGGCGACGATCTGCCGCCACACCGCGCTTTTCGAACCACCACCGATCAGCCGAATGCTGCGGCTTTGTAAGCCATTGTGGCGTAGCAGGTCCAGTCCGTAACGCAAACCGAACGTCGTGCCTTCGACGACCGCGCGGCACAGGTTGGCCTGGGTCAGGTTGCTCATGGTCAGGCCCGACAGGCTGCCGCTGGCATGGGGCAGGGCGGGCACCCGCTCGCCGTTGAAGAACGGCAACAAGCTCACGCCTTCGGCACCGATGGGTGCTTTGGCAACCAGCGCGTTGAACTGATCGATGTCGAGGTCCAGCAGATCGCGAACCAGGCCGGTGGCATTGGTCAGGTTCATGGTGCAGATCAATGGCAGCCAGCCGCCACTGGAAGAACAGAACGTGGCGACTGCGGCATCCGGGGCAACGTTCGGCCGGTCGGCATAGGCGTACACCGTGCCTGACGAGCCGAGGCTCATGGTGATTGCACCGGGCTGGATGTTACCGGTGCCGATGGCCCCCATCATGTTGTCGCCGCCGCCACTGGACACCTGGGCCCGCGGATTGATGCCCAGGTGCTCGGCAATCCCCGGCAGGATCGTGCCGACCGCCTGGTGCGCGTCGATCAGGTCGGGTAGCGCCGCTTGCAGGCGTCCGCTGGGGTCGATGTCGCGCAACAATTGCACATCCCACTGCCGGGTACGCACATTGAAATACCCGGTGCCCGAGGCATCACCGTATTCGCTGCAACTGCGGCCGGTGAGCCAATGGTTGAGGTAGTCGTGGGGCAGCAGGATACGGGCGATCCGGGAAAACACCTCGGGATGCTGCTCTTTGGTCCAGAGCAGTTTGGACAGGGTATAGCCCGGCGCGATGACCACGCCGAGGCGATCCAGCGAAGCCTTTTCGCCGCCGAGGTGGGCCAGGAGACGGTCATTCTCCGGCGTGGTTTCGGTGTCGCACCAGAGCTTGGCCGGACGCAGCACCTGGCCCTGATCGTCGAGCAGCACCAGGCCATGTTGCTGGCCGGACACGCCAATGCCGAGGATCGACTGGCCATCGACCCTGGCCGCGAGCAACGCGCGGCGGGTGGCCGTGGCGAAGGCTTCCAGCCACTGATGGGTGTCCTGTTCGCGACGGCCATTGGCCGCGCTGATCAGGCTGTGGCTGGCCGCGCCCTGGCCGAACACTTCACCACTGACCGCGTCGAGGATGATGGCCTTGGTGCCCTGGGTGCCGCAGTCGATGCCGAGGAAGAGTTGTCGGGTTGTCATGCAAGATCCTTCGATATCAGTAGACCCTCTTCGCGAGCAGGCTCGCTCCCACAGGAGATCTTCAGTGGACACACATGTTGTGCTCGACGGATATCCATGTGGGAGCGAGCCTGCTCGCGAAGAGGGCAGTTGTCACACCACCGTCCTTACGCCAACACCCGCTCCAGCGTCCGCGACACCCCCACCTCGCGCAAACTGTTGCAGCACCACTCGAACGCCGCGACAAACTCCGCCGAGCGGGGTATCGCCGTACCAAAAATCTCCTCGACCGCCAGCAACCGCTGGGTGATCAGCACATCATCGACCACCAGCGCCTGGCAGAACTCGGCACGAGGATCGGGAATGCTGTACGTGTCGCCATGTTCATCCACGCCCTTCAGATACAAGGCCCACGCCGCCACCACCAAGGCCGCGCGTTTGGTCTCGCGGCCATCGGCGATCAGGCGGTTGATGGTCGGCACGGTGAATTTCGGAAACTTCGAAGAGCCGTCCGAACACACCCGTTCTAGCTGGTCGGCAATCGCCTGATTGGAGAAGCGCGCCACCAGGGTGTTCTTGTACTCGGTCAGGTCGATTCCCGGCACCGGGGCCAGTTGCGGCGTCACGTCCAGGTCCATGTAGGCGCGCATATAGCGCACGAACAACGGGTCGTTCATGGTTTCGTGGACGAAACGGTAACCCTTCAGGAACCCCAGGTAGGTCAACGCCAGATGGCTGCCGTTGAGCAGCTTGATCTTCATGTCTTCGTAGGGCGTGACGTCGTCGGTGAACTGCACGCCGACCTTTTCCCAGGCCGGGCGACCGTTGACGAACTTGTCTTCCAGCACCCATTGCACAAAGGGTTCGCAGACCACCGGCCAGGCATCGTCTACCCCATGCTGGTCTGCCAGTTGCAGGCGGTGCGAGGTGCTGGTCATCGGCGTGATGCGGTCGACCATGGCGTTGGGGAAACTGACGTTGGCGTCGATCCAGTCGCGCAGTGGGCTGTCGTGCAAGGCGGCGAAGGCCAGCAGGGCCTTGCGGGTGACGGCGCCATTGTGCGGCAGGTTATCGCAGGACATCAGGGTGAAGGCCGCTGTGCCCGCGGCGCGGCGCCTGGCCAGTGCAGAACAGAGCAAGCCGAACACGGTCGTTGGCGTGTCGGGGTGCGCGAGGTCATGCTGGATCTGCGGCAAGTGCGCCATGAACTCACCGGTGCTGTCGTCGATGCAGTAACCGCCTTCGGTGATGGTCAGCGAGACGATGCGGATCTCGGGGCTGGCCAGTTTGTCGATCAATGCCCGGGTGTCGTCTTCGGCCAGCAACATGTCGGTGATGGCCCCGATCACCCGCACTTCGGTATCGTCGCCATCGCCGAGCTCGAACAGGGTGAACAGGTAGTCCTGATCCTTGAGATCGTCACGGGCGCGACGGTCCTCGGCACGCAGGCCGATACCGCAAATGGCCCAGTCCAGGCCTTCTCCGGTGTTCATCAGCGCATCGGTGTAAAACGCCTGGTGGGCGCGATGGAAGCCGCCGACGCCGATGTGCGCAATGCCCTGACGGGTTTCACCCAGCGCGTAGGCGGGCAGGGCCACTGCGGGTGCGAGGCGGTTGAGGTTCTGTTTATTGAGTTTCATCACAGTCTCTCTGGGATCAGGCGGCAACGCGCAATGGGCGGGTCAACGCCACGCCGTCGGCATCGAATAAATGGCAGTGTTGCGCGTCCAGGTGCAGGCTCAGGGTTTCGCCGTAGCGGCTGGCCAGATCGCCGCGAACGCGCAGGGTCAGGGCTTCGCCGGAGGAAGTCCGGACGTGGCAGAACGTGTCGCTGCCCAGGCGTTCGCTGACATCGGCGGTGACCTGCAAGGTGCAATCGCCGGGCTTGGCCAGTTCCAGGTGTTCCGGGCGAATGCCCAGGGTCACTGCGCTGCCGACGCTCAAGTTGGCGCCGCTCAGCGCGAGGCTGATGCGGGTGCCGGCGTCCAGTTGCACTTCGCAGCCCTGGCTGTCGACGCGGGTGACCTTGCCCTTGAGGAAGCCCATTTTCGGCGTGCCCAGGAAGCCAGCGACGAACAGGTTGGCGGGCTGGTGGTAGAGATCCAGTGGCGAGCCGACTTGCTCGATCTTGCCGCCGTTGAGTACGACCACTTTGTCGGCCATGGTCATGGCTTCGACCTGGTCATGGGTGACGTAGATCATCGTCGCTTGCAGGTCTTTGTGCAGGCGCAGCAATTCCAGGCGCATCTGCACGCGCAGGGCCGCGTCGAGGTTGGACAGCGGTTCGTCGAACAGGAAAATTTTCGGGTTGCGCACGATGGCCCGGCCAATCGCCACGCGCTGGCGCTGGCCGCCGGACAGTTGCTTGGGCTTGCGCTCCAGCATCGGCCCCAGTTCGAGGATGCGCGCCGCTTCGCTGACCTTTTTCTCCACTTCGGCTTTGGCCACGCCGGCAAGGTCAAGGGCGAACGACATGTTCTTGCGCACGCTCATGTGCGGGTACAGGGCGTAGGTCTGGAACACCATCGCCAGGTCGCGCTTGGCCGGGCTCACTTCGGTGATGTCGCGGCCATCGAGTTCGATGGTGCCGCCGCTGACTTCTTCGAGCCCGGCGATCAGGCGCAGCAGCGTGGATTTGCCGCAGCCCGACGGGCCGACGAAGACCACGAATTCCTTGTCGTTCACTTCGAGGTCGATGCCCTTGATGATGGAAAAACCTTCAAAGCCTTTTTGCAGATTCTTGATTTTCAGGTTGGCCATGGTGGTGGGCCTCCGGTTGTTTTTATTCAGATTGAGCCGGGCAGGCTTTTTGTAGGAGCGAGCCTGCTCGCGATGAACGTTCAGGCGACGCGCTCTTCCAGTCAGCCATCGTTATCGTTCACGTCCATCGCGAGCAGGCTCGCTCCTACAGAGATTCATTTCACGGCGCCGAACGACAGGCCGCGGACCAACTGTTTCTGGCTGATCCAGCCGAAGATCAGGATCGGCGCACAGGCCAGGGTCGAGACCGCCGACAACTTTGCCCAGAACAGCCCTTCGGGGCTTGAGTAGGAGGCAATCAAGGCGGTCAGTGGCGCGGCTTTCGACGAGGTCAGGTTCAGCGACCAGAAGGCCTCGTTCCAGCACAGGATCAGCGACAGCAGCACCGTGGACGCCAGGCCACCCTTGGCGATCGGCAGCAATACCCGGAGCATCTCCTGGACCAGCGTTGCGCCATCCAGCCGCGCGGCTTCGAGGATGTCCCGGGGGATGTCCTTGAAGTAGGTGTAAATCATCCAGACCACGATCGGCAGGTTGATCAGCGTGTAGATGACGATCAGCGCGATCCGTGTGTCGAGCAGGCCGAAACTCTTGGCCAGCAGGTAGATCGGCATCAGCACGCCCACCGGCGGCAGCATCTTGGTCGAGAGCATCCACAGCAGCGTGCCTCGGGTACGCCGGGTTTCGTAGAACGCCATCGAGTAGGCCGACGGCACCGCGATCAGCAGGCACAGGGCCGTGGCGCTGAAGGAAATCACCACCGAGTTCCAGGCGAAGCTGAAGTAGTCGCTGCGCTCGTTGATGTGCAGGTAGTTCTCCAGCGTCGGCGTGAAGATGAACTGTGGCGGCGTGGCGAAGGCCTCGATTTCGGTCTTGAAGCTGGTCATTACCATCCAGAAGATCGGGAAGAAAATCAGGATCGCGATGGCCCAGGCCAGCGTACCGAGCAACAGGCTTTGCAAACGACGGGATTGTTGAAGAGTCATGGCAGGCCTCAGGCTTTGTCGGTCAGGTTTTTGCCGATCATCCGCACCAGAATGATCGCCGCGATGTTGGCAATGACCACCGCGATCAAGCCGCCCGCCGAGGCCATGCCGACGTCGAACTGCACCAGCGCCTGGTTGTAGATCAGGTAGGCGAGGTTGGTCGAGGCGTAGCCGGGGCCGCCGTTGGTGGTGGTGAAGATTTCGGCGAACACCGAGAGCAGGAAGATGGTTTCGATCATCACCACCACCGCAATCGGCCGCGCCAGGTGCGGCAGGGTCAGGTGCCAGAAGATCGCGATGGGTCCGGCACCGTCCAGGCGCGCGGCTTCTTTCTGTTCCTGGTCGAGGGACTGCATGGCGGTCATCAGGATCAGGATGGCGAACGGCAGCCATTGCCACGAGACAATGATGATGATCGACAGCAGCGGGTAGTGCGCCAGCCAGTCCACCGGTTGTGCGCCGAACAGTTTCCAGACGTAGGCGAGAATTCCTGACACCGGGTGGAAAATCAGGTTCTTCCAGATCAGCGCGCCGACCGTGGGCATGATGAAAAAGGGCGAGATCAGCATGACCCGCACGATGCCGCGACCGAAAAATTCACTGGCCTCCAGCAGTGCACTGATCAGCACACCGAACACCACGCTGATAAGCAGCACGCTGCCCACCAGCAACAGGGTGTTGGTAGCGCCGGGCAGGAAGCCTGAATCGGTGAGGAAGTAGGTGAAGTTCTCCAACCCGACGAACGCGTTCTCGCCGGGATCGAGCAGGTTGTAGCGAATCATCGAGAAGTAGAGGGTCATGCCCAGCGGCACGATCATCCACAACAGCAGCAGTGCCACCGAAGGGCTGACCAGAAACCAGCCGGGATTGGTCACGCGGCTTTTGCGCAGGGGTAGGGCAATGTCCATGTGAGCTTTGGCAGTTGATGTATTCATGGCGTTAAACCGTTTGGGTACAGGCAATGAAGTTCAACTGTGGGAGCGAGCTTGCTCGCGATGGCGGACTGTCAGTCGATACAAATGTTGAATTTGACGGCCTCATCGCGAGCAAGCTCGCTCCCACAGTAAGCAGGAGCAGGCTGGTGCGGGTTACTTGGGATACCCCGCGCGCTTCATCTCACGCTCGGTGGTTTGCTGGGCCGCCGCCAATGCCTGGTCGACCGTGGTCTGGCCGATCAGCGCCGCCGAGAAGGATTTGCCGACCTGGGTGCCTATGCCCTGGAACTCGGGAATGGTCACCAACTGGATACCGATATAAGGCACCGGTTTCAGCGTCGGCTTGCCCGGGTCCGCAGCCTTGAGCGATTCGAGCGTAACCCTGGCGAACGGCGCCGCACTCATGTAGGCCTCGCTGTAGGTCGAGGCCCGGGTGCCCGGCGGCACGTTGGCGATGCCGTCCTTTTCCGCGACCAGTGCACTGTATTCCCGGGAGGTGGCCCAGGCGCTGAAGGTTTTCGCCGCGTCCTTGGCCTTGGAACTGCTCGGAATGGCCAGCGCCCAGGAATACAACCAGGCCGAGCCCCTGTCAGTGACCTGATGCGGCGCATAGGTGAAGCCGACGTGATCGGCGACCTTGCTCTGGGTCTTGTCGGTGACGAACGAGCCGGCAACGCTGGCATCGACCCAGATCGCGCATTTGCCGCTGTTGAACAGCGCCAGGTTTTCGTTGAAACCGTTGCTCGATGCACCCGGCGGGCCGGATTTCTTCATGGTGTCGACGTAGAAGTTCAGCGCATTCTTCCACTCGGGCCCGTTGAATTGCGGCTGCCACTGTTCGTCGAACCAGCGCGCGCCATAGGCATTGGCGATGGTGGTGACCAGCGCCATGTTCTCGCCCCAACCGGCCTTGCCGCGCAGGCAGATGCCGTACTGTTCCTGTCCGGGTTTATTCAGTTTGGCGGCGAACTCGGCGATCTGCTCCCAGGTCGGGCGCTCGGGCATGCTCAGGCCGGCGTCCTTGAACAGGTCGGTGCGGTAATAGGTGATCGAGCTTTCGGCGTAGAACGGCAGGGCGTACAGCGAGCCTTTGACCGACAGGCCTTCGCGCACCGACGGGAACACGTCGTCCAGGGCATAGCTGGCCGGCAAATCCTTCATCGGCTCCAGCCAGCCCTTGGCACCCCAGAGTGCCGCTTCGTACATGCCGATGGTCAGCACGTCGAATTGCCCGCCCTGGGTGGCGATGTCGGTGGTCAGGCGCTGGCGCAGGACGTTTTCCTCGAGCACTACCCAATTGAGCTTGATGTCCGGGTGCTCGGCCTCGAAGGTTTTCGAGAGCTTTTGCATGCGGATCATGTCGCTGTTGTTGACGGTGGCGATGGTCAGCGTCTGGGCGCCAAGGCTGACGCTGCTGAGGGTCATGCAGGTGAGGGCAAGCAGGGCTTTTACCGAAGGTTGCATCGTGCACTCCTTTTCTGCACCCGTCGGGTTACAGAAGGACAGTTATTGTTTTTGTGTCTTCCGAAGGCAGGAAGAATGTGCACGGATTACAACCTTCATTGGAGGGCGAGACAAATCATCCATCGCACTTCAACTGATACTTTCTTGCACTGTTATTTTTGGCTGTAGACGCAAGGAAGGGCTTTTCAGCAATGGTGTGGAATTGAATCTGTACAGGTTTTATGGATTTAAAAGCAAAAGATCGCAGCCTTCGGCAGCTCCTACAGGAGGGTGTAGGAGC
>NZ_JBWKZB010000011.1:0-138316 GCF_059424105.1 Pseudomonas sp. GW456-E7
CGCTCCCACAGGTTTTGTGAACGCCACTGTCCAATGTGGGAGCGAGCTTGCTCGCGATGGCGATAGAACTAACAACACAGAATTCAAGGTAAGAAGACCAGCATGCGCACACTGACGATTGAACCGCTGACCAAAGAAGCCTTCGCCCCTTTCGGTGACGTGATCGAAACCGACGGCAGCGATCACTTCATGATCAACAACGGTTCGACCATGCGCTTCCATAAACTGGCGACGGTCGAAACCGCTACGCCAGAGGACAACGCGATCATCAGCATCTTCCGCGCCGACGCGCAGGACATGCCGCTGACCGTCAGCATGCTGGAGCGCCATCCGCTGGGCAGCCAGGCTTTCATTCCGCTGCTCGGCAACCCCTTTCTGATCGTGGTCGCGCCACTTGGCGATGAACCTGTATCAGGCTTGGTCCGCGCCTTCGTCACCAACGGCAGGCAGGGCATTAATTACCATCGCGGCGTCTGGCACCACCCGGTGCTGACGATCGAAAAGCGGGATGACTTCCTGGTGGTTGATCGCAGTGGCACAGGCAATAACTGCGATGAGCATTTTTTCAAAGAGGATGAGCGTTTGATCCTCGCCCCCCACCAATAAGAGAAGGTCCGATCACTCGACAACAAGAGTGACGGGCGAGAGGTAAAGACTGTGGAAGCACATCTGTTGGAATGGCTGAACCTGAGCGTGCGCTGGGTTCACATGATTACTGGCGTGGCCTGGATCGGTGCGTCGTTCTATTTCGTCTGGCTGGAAAACAACCTCAACCGGGTCAACCCGAGAACCGGCCTGGCCGGCGATTTGTGGGCGATCCACGGCGGCGGTATCTACCACCTGGAAAAATACAAGCTGGCCCCACCGACCATGCCGGACAACCTGCACTGGTTCAAATGGGAAGCCTACTTCACCTGGATGTCGGGGATCGCGCTGCTGTGCGTGGTGTTCTACTCCAACCCGACACTCTACCTGCTGGCTCCGGGCAGCACCCTGAGCGGTCCTGAAGGCGTGGCCATCGGTATCGGCTCGCTGTTCATCGGCTGGTTCGTCTACTCCTTCCTGTGCGACTCGGCCCTGGGCAAACGCCCTGCCCTGCTCGGCTTCATCCTGTTCGTGCTGATCATCGGCGCGGCCTACGGCTTCAGCAAAGTGTTCAGCGGTCGCGGTGCGTACCTGCACGTCGGCGCGATCATCGGCACCATCATGGTCGGCAACGTGTTCCGCATCATCATGCCGGCACAGCGTGCACTGGTGGCGGCGATCGCCGAGAACCGCACGCCGGATCCGGCCCTGCCGGCCAAAGGCCTGCTGCGTTCGCGTCACAACAACTACTTCACCTTGCCGGTGCTGTTCATCATGATCAGCAACCACTTCCCGAGCACCTACGGCAGCCAGTACAACTGGTTGATCCTGGCCGGGATCGCGGTACTGGCGGTGTTGGTGCGTCACTACTTCAACACCCGTCATGACAGCCACAAGTTTGCCTGGACGCTTCCAGTCGCAGCCGTCGGCATGATCAGTCTGGCTTACGTCACCGGCCCTGCGCCGCTGAACAGCCCGGAAGTGGCCAAGGCACCGGCGAAGATCGAATACCAGCCGCTGCCGGAAACCGCAGTGGGCGGTGGTTTGAAACCCGCTGAAGCCAAACCTGCAGAAACGCCAGCCGCCGCTCCGGCGCAAGCGTCCAACGCCGGCCCTGGCTTTGACAAAGTGCACAGCGTGATTCAGGAACGTTGCGCGGTTTGCCACTCGGCCAAGCCCACCAGCCCGCTGTTCAGTGCGGCCCCTGCCGGCGTGATGCTCGACACCCCCGAGCAGATCCGCCAGAACGCACCGCGGATCCAGGCGCAAGCCGTCACCAGCCAGATCATGCCACTGGGCAACATCACGCAGATGACCCAGCAGGAACGTGACCTGATCGGTGCCTGGATTGTGCAGGGAGCCCAGACCAATTAATCGTTAAAAGCATCGCGAGCAAGCTCGCTCCCACACAGGCAACACAGAACCTGTGGGAGCGGGGGGGGGCTTGCTCGCGAAAGCGTCGGGTCAGTCAACAACGATGTTGAATGTTACGGCCTGTTCGCGAGCAAGCCCGCTCCCACAGGTTTGCCTGACGCACAAAATCACAAGAATAAAAAAGATCCGAGGTGTTGCATGTCCGAGCTATCCGCAGCGCGCATCCCCGACGCACCCGCCATTCAGCGTTTGCCCCTCTTGCAACTGATCCTGGTCGGTTTGCAACATGTTCTGCTGATGTACGGTGGCGCCATCGCGGTGCCGCTGATCATCGGACAGGCCGCTGGCCTGAGTCGTGAAGAAATCGCCTTTCTGATCAACGCCGACCTGCTGGTGGCCGGTATTGCCACCATCGTCCAGTCCCTCGGCATCGGCCCCATGGGCATTCGCATGCCGGTGATGATGGGCGCCAGCTTCGCTGCCGTCGGCAGCATGGTCGCCATGGCCGGCATGCCCGGTATCGGCCTGCAAGGGATCTTCGGCGCGACCATCGCCGCCGGTTTCTTCGGCATGCTCATCGCGCCGTTCATGTCCAAGGTCGTACGTTTCTTCCCGCCGCTGGTGACCGGAACGGTCATCACCTCGATCGGTTTGTCGCTGTTCCCCGTGGCCGTGAACTGGGCCGGCGGCGGTGCCAGCGCCGCTCAATTCGGCTCGCCGATCTACCTGACCATCGCCGCCCTGGTGCTGGGCACCATCCTGTTGGTCCACCGTTTCATGCGCGGCTTCTGGGTCAATATTTCCGTGCTGATCGGCATGTGCCTGGGCTACGTGCTCTGCGGCCTGCTCGGCATGGTCGACCTCAGCGGCATGGCTCAGGCGCCATGGCTGCAATTCGTTACGCCGCTGCACTTCGGCATGCCGAAATTCGAACTCGCACCGATCCTGTCGATGTGCCTGGTGGTGGTGATCATTTTCGTCGAGTCCACCGGGATGTTTCTTGCGCTGGGCAAGATCACCGGCCAGGAAGTCTGCCCACGGATGCTGCGTCGCGGTTTGCTGTGCGATGCCGGCGCCTCGTTCTTCGCCGGGTTCTTCAACACCTTCACCCACTCCTCCTTTGCCCAGAACATCGGCCTGGTGCAGATGACCGGTGTGCGCTGCCGCTCCGTGACCATCGTCGCCGGCGGTTTGCTGATCGTCCTGAGCCTGCTGCCCAAGGCCGCATTCCTGGTGGCCTCGATCCCTCCGGCAGTCCTGGGCGGCGCAGCGATTGCGATGTTCGGCATGGTCGCCGCCACCGGGATCAAGATTCTCCAGGAAGCCGACATCGGTGACCGTCGCAACCAGTTGCTGGTGGCGGTGAGCATCGGCATGGGCCTGATCCCGGTGGTGCGCCCGGAGTTTTTCGCCCACCTGCCCGTGTGGATGAGCCCGATCACCCACAGCGGCATCGCCATGGCCACCCTCAGCGCGCTGACGCTGAACCTGCTGTTCAACATCCTTGGCGGTGCCGAACGCGCGGCCATCAACGACTGCCACGCCCACTAAAACAGAAACGCACACCCCCTGTAGGAGCGAGCCTGCTCGCGATGAACCCGAGAACACCGCGTTTATCCAGATAACACGCGTAATCGTTGACGACCATCGCGAGCAGGCTCGCTCCTACAGGGGTAGGGGTTTCCTGCGCCTTAAAAATAAAAACAAGAGGGAGCAACAGATGATTCGGACACAAACCAACCTGCTGTTGGGTGCTGGCCTGCTGGCCGCGAGTCAGGCCATGGCCGGCGATTTACTGCTGTGGCAGACCAACAGCCTGAGCTATCTGTACGGCAAGGACTTCGTGGTCAACCCGTCGATCCAGCAGACGATAACCTTCGAGCACGCCGACCGCTGGAAGTACGGCGACAACTTCATGTTCATCGACAGCACCTACTACAACGGCGAGAAAGACCGGAACAAAGGCGTCCACGCCTACTACGGCGAGTTCAGCCCGCGCCTCTCCCTGGGCAAGATCCTCGACCGTCGCTTCGAGTTCGGCCCGATCAAGGACGTGCTGCTGGCCATGACCTACGAGAACGGCGAAGACGACACCGAGGCCTACCTGATCGGCCCCGGATTCGACCTCGCGGTACCGGGCTTCAATTTTTTCACCTTGAACTTCTATTACCGCCAGACCGAAGGCTCGCGTCCCGGCGACGACGTCTGGCAGATCACGCCGGCCTGGTCCTTCACCCTGCCATTGGGCAACTCGAACCTGTTGATCGACGGCTACATGGACTGGGTCGTGGATAACGACCAGAACGCCCATGGCACCTATCACGCCAACCTGCACTTCAACCCGCAGATCAAGTACGACCTGGGCAAGGCCCTGGGCTGGCGGGAGAAACAGGTGTACGTCGGCGCTGAATACAGCTACTGGAAAGACAAGTACGGCATCGAAAACAGCGGCAAATTCGACACCAATGAAAACACCACCAGCCTGCTGGTGAAGGTGCATTTCTGATGCTGCCCCGCAACCGTGCGCCAAACCTGTCGTCGGTGCGCCGTTGCGGAGCACTTGAGACCTGGCCGAGGAGTCAGTATTCTCCGCGGCCGCCCGAATCCGGTTTAAAAAAAAGCCCGGATGTAAAACCTGACCAGAAAGCCAACTTATCCCGGCGCTGGCAGACACCAAGGCACTCCAAAACCCCTCTCAATCGACCGCTTTTGAGCCGTCGAGCGGGAGTTTTTTTGCTTTTTGAAAGCCTTGGCTCAGCTCTTGCTATCAGCACCAAAGCTGACCGACTGGATCATTTTTTACCGCTACGGAAACAGGCGCCACACCAGAGCGCCGACCTTAAAAAAATAACGTGGAACCACCTACTTTTTGGGAGCAACCGAATGAAACGTACGTGCACTAGCCTGATGCTGGCGGGATCGATGCTGGTCGGGGGCCAGGCCATGGCCGGCGATTTGCTGCAGTGGCAGACCAACAGCCTGACCTACCTGTATGGCAAGGACTTCCAGGTCAACCCGCGCATCCAGCAGACGGTGACCTTCGAACACGCCGATGGCTGGAAGTACGGCGACAACTTCTTCTTCATCGACAAGATCTTCTACAACGGCAAGGAAGACCACTTCGCGGGTGAAAACACCCACTATGGCGAGCTCAGCCCGCGCCTGTCGTTCAACAAGATCTTCGACCAGAAGTTCGAGTTAGGCCCGATCAAGGACGTCCTGCTGGCCATGACCTATGAGTTCGGCGAAGACGACACCGAGTCGTACCTGATCGGCCCTGGCTTCGACCTGGCCATCCCGGGCTTCGACTACTTCCAGTTGAACTTCTACAACCGTCACACCGAAGGCGACCGCCCGGGCGACAACATCTGGCAGGTCTCGCCGGTCTGGTCCTACACCATCCCGGTGGGTGACTCGGACGTGCTGATCGACGGTTTCATGGACTGGGTCGTCGACAACGATGTCAACAGCAAAGGCGAATACCACGCCAACCTGCACTTCAACCCACAGGTCAAATACGACCTGGGCAAAGCGCTGAACCTTGGCGAAAAGCAGCTGTACGTCGGTGTCGAGTATGACTACTGGAAAAACAAGTACGGGATTGAAGACAGCCAGGGCTTCAAGACGGATCAGAGCGTGACCAGCTTCCTGGTCAAGGTTCACTTCTGATCATTTAATTCTGTAGGCGTCTGCATGGGCGCCTTCGCGAGCAAGCCCGCTCCCACATTTGATCTGCGCCGTACGCAATTATTGTGTTCGCTGAAAATCGAGTGTGGGAGCGGGCTTGCTCGCGAATGGCTGCACCGCCTATCTCAAGCCGAGACTGCAGGCTCCGCCAAGCCGAGAAACCGGCTCAACTCCCCGCGCTTGGCCAGCGCATCGCTCCGCCCCAGCTCAATCAACTCGCTGCAATACCCCGCCTCGAACAGCAGGTAACTCAACACCCCCGCCCCGCTGGTCTTGGTCGCACCCGGCCCGCGCAGGAACAGGCGCAATGCCGGCGGCAACTCCTGACGATGTCGCGCGGCAATCTCATCGATCGGCTGGCTCGGAGAAATCACCAGCACGTCCACCGGTGCCACGCCCAATGCGCGGGTCGGTGTGCCGTCAGGCATCAGGTGACTGAACTGGTTCAGGCGCTGCAACAGCTCGATGTCACTTTCCAGGCTGTCAATGAACGTACTGTTGAGCATGTGCCCGCCGATCTGCGCCAGGGTCGGCTGCTGACCGGTGTAGCTGCGCTGCAAGGGTTGTTGCGGGTCGATACCGCGGGGGTTGCCGCTGACGCCCACCACCAGCACCCGACTGGCGCCCAGATGCAGCGCCGGGCTGATCGGCGCCGACTGACGCACCGCGCCATCACCGAAATACTCTTCGCCGATTTTCACCGGGGCGAACAGCAGCGGAATCGCCGAACTGGCGAGCAAGTGTTCAACCGACAGTCGGGTGGGAACGCCGATGCGTCGGTGGCGCAACCAGGCATCGATCTTGCCGCCGCCCTGATAAAAGGTGACGGCCTGGCCGGACTCATAGCCGAACGCCGTGACCGCCACCGCATGCAATTGCTTCTGTGCGATCGCTTCGGCGATGCCGCCCATATGCAGCTTGTCGTTGAGCAGATCCCTCAGCGGCGAACTGTTGAGCAGCGCCACCGGAACCTGGGAACCGATGCCGAGCAAACTGTGGCTGACAAAGCGACTGGCCTGGCGAATGACCCCAGGCCAGTCGCTGCGCAATACCAGAGGGCTGCGAAAGCCCTGCCAGAAGGCCGTCAGGCGCTGGATGGCATGACGAAAGTCCATTGCCCCGCTGGCGAGGCTGACGGCGTTGATCGCACCCGCCGAGGTGCCGACGATCACCGGAAACGGATTGCTCGCCCCCGGCGGCAGCAATTCGGCAATCGCCGCCAGCACCCCGACCTGATAAGCCGCCCGAGCCCCGCCGCCGGAAAGAATCAGCCCTGTAACCGGTTCAGCTGGACTCATGCACAACTCTCCATGGTGCTTGATGGGATGACGTTGCCTTGTAGGAGCGAGCCTGCTCGCGATGGACGTCAACGATAACGCGGGTAACCTGACGCCCCGTGGCGCTCTCCAGTCCATCGCGAGCAGGCTCGCTCCTACAGGGGGTCGGGGTTCAACGGCGTTTGGCGTACAGCTTCGGCTCGCCCGGTGGACGGCTCTTGAAGCGGCGGTGGGCCCACAGGTATTGCTCGGGATATTGGCGCAGGACGCCTTCGATCCATTGGTTGATGCGAATGCAGTCTTCTTCCTCGGTTTCTCCGGGGAAGCCTTCGAGCGGCGCATGGATCACCAGGCGATAACCGCTGCCGTCCGCCAGACGCTCCTGGGTGAACGGCACCACCAGCGCCTTGCCCAGCCGCGCAAACTTGCTCGTGGCGGTGACGGTCGCCGCCTGAATGCCGAACAGCGGCACAAAGATACTTTGCTTGGCGCCGTAGTCCTGATCCGGCGCGTACCAGATCGCGCGGCCCGAGCGCAGCAATTTGAGCATGCCGCGCACGTCTTCACGCTCTATCGCCAGCGAATCGAGGTTGTGCCGCTCACGGCCCTGGCGCTGGATGTAGTCGAACAGCGGATTCTTGTGCTCGCGGTACATGCCGTCGATGGTGTGCTGCTGACCGAGCAACGCCGCGCCGATTTCCAGCGTGGTGAAGTGCAGGGCCATCAGGATCACGCCCTTGCCTTCGCGCTGGGCCTGCTGCAGATACTCCAGCCCCTCAACGTGAGCGAGACTCGCCAGGCGCTTGCGCGACCACCACCAGCTCATCGCCATCTCAAAAAAAGCGATACCGGTGGAGGCGAAGTTTTCCTTGAGCAGGTATTTGCGTTCGGCGGCGGTTTTTTCCGGAAAACACAGTTCCAGGTTGCGCTTGGCAATGCGCCGTCTGTCGCCGGCCACGCGATACATCAATGAACCCAGGACGCGACCGATCCACAGCAGTGCCGGATACGGCAACTGGACGATCAGCCACAACAGCCCCAGGCCACACCACAGCGGCCAGAAACGTGGAGATAGAAATGCTTTTCGAAAACGCGGGCGGTCCATTAATGCTTCCGGAATGACAATGGCCGCGCATTCTACATCGTTCGACCCGGCTTGCGGCCTGCGGGCGTTCTCGTTATAAGTCTCGGCACTTTTAGTGACAAGTCGTTGTATGCCGACCATGAGCCAAACCGAACCGCTAGACCAAGATCCCGTGTTCCAGTTGAAGGGCAGCATGCTGGCCATTACGGTGCTGGAACTGGCCCGTAACGACCTCGAAAGCCTTGATCGGCAACTGGCCGCCAAGGTCGCCCAGGCGCCCAACTTCTTCAGCAACGCGCCGCTGGTACTGGCCCTGGACAAACTCCCGGCCAACGAAGGCGCCGTCGATCTGCCCGGCCTGATGCGCGTGTGCCGTCAGCATGGCCTGCGCACCCTGGCGATCCGCGCCAGCCGCATCGAAGACATTGCCGCCGCCATTGCGGTCGACCTGCCGGTGCTCCCACCGTCCGGTGCCCGGGAGCGTCCACTGGACCTGACCGAAGGCGAACCGAAGAAAAAACCGGAAAAACCGCCTGAACCGACCATCAAGCCGACAAAAATCATCACCTCGCCGGTACGCGGTGGCCAGCAGATTTATGCCCAGGGCTGCGATCTGGTGGTGATCTCCTCGGTCAGCCCGGGGGCGGAACTTCTCGCCGATGGCAACATCCATGTATACGGCCCTATGCGTGGTCGCGTGTTGGCCGGCGTCAAGGGCGACACCAAGGCGCGGATTTTCTGTCAGCAAATGAGTGCTGAACTGATCTCCATCGCCGGGCATTACAAGGTTTCCGAAGATCTGCGCCGCGATCCTCTGTGGGGCTCGGGTGTGCAGGTCAGCCTGTCCGGCGACGTGTTGAACATCATTCGGCTTTAACGGATACTGCCGCATTTTCCAAGCATCTCTAAAACGTAGCGAAAACGGCTCAAACGAAGTAGGAAAAGGCCGAAAGCAGTGTTTACCGGGGGTAAACGCCGCTCAAAACCCGATTCCAGCCAAGGCTGTCCGACTGCAGTAGTTTTTCAGGAGATGTTTTTCAGGGGCTGAAAAGTCCTTTTTCCTTAGGGGTGAAACACCTTGGCCAAGATTCTCGTGGTTACATCCGGCAAGGGTGGTGTGGGTAAGACCACCACCAGCGCCGCTATCGGTACCGGCCTCGCTCTGCGCGGCCACAAAACAGTGATCGTCGACTTCGACGTGGGCTTGCGTAACCTCGACCTGATCATGGGTTGCGAGCGCCGCGTGGTGTATGACTTCGTCAACGTGGTCAACGGCGAAGCCAACCTGCAACAGGCCCTGATCAAAGACAAGCGCCTGGAAAACCTCTACGTGCTGGCCGCCAGCCAGACCCGCGACAAAGACGCGCTGACCGTCGAAGGCGTGGAAAAAGTCCTGATGCAACTCAAGGAAGACTTTGAGTTCGTGGTCTGCGATTCCCCGGCGGGCATCGAGAAAGGCGCCCACCTGGCCATGTACTTCGCCGATGAAGCGATCGTCGTGACCAACCCGGAAGTTTCCTCGGTACGTGACTCCGACCGCATGCTCGGCCTGCTGGCCAGCAAGTCCCGTCGTGCCGAACGCGGCGAAGACCCGATCAAGGAACACCTGCTGATTACCCGTTATCACCCGGAGCGTGTGAGCAAAGGCGAAATGCTCGGCGTAGAAGACGTCAAGGAAATCCTTTCGGTGACCCTGCTCGGCGTGATCCCTGAATCCCAGGCGGTGCTCAAGGCATCCAACCAGGGCGTTCCGGTGATTCTCGACGACCAGAGCGATGCCGGCCAGGCCTACAGCGATACCGTTGACCGCCTGCTGGGCAAGACCGTGGATCATCGATTCCTTGATGTACAGAAGAAGGGATTCTTCGAGCGCCTGTTTGGAGGCAACTAAGCAATGAACCTTTTTGACTTCTTTCGTGCCAACAAAAAGCAAAGCACCGCGTCGGTAGCGAAAGAGCGTCTACAGATCATCGTGGCGCACGAACGCGGCCAACGCAGCACCCCGGACTACCTGCCGGCCTTGCAGAAGGAACTGGTCGAGGTGATCCGCAAGTACGTCAATATCGGGTCCGATGACGTGCACGTCGCACTGGAAAGCCAGGGCAGCTGCTCGATTCTGGAACTCAACATCACCCTGCCTGATCGCTGAGTCGATCCGCCAGGAGCCACGGCGGCTCAGGCCCCTCAGGCCTTTGTAGGAGCTGCCGCAGGCTGCGATCTTTTGATTTTGCTTTTCAAAAACAAGATCAAAAGATCGCAGCCTGCGGCAGCTCCTACAGGGACCGAGGGGCCTGAGCCGCCGTTGGCGTTTGTTACGAGGCTGTTTTAATGCCGTTGTCCAACATCCACATCATCCATCAGGACGCTGCCGTACTGGTGGTGAACAAACCGACCCTGTTGCTCTCCGTCCCTGGTCGGGCCGATGACAACAAGGACTGCCTGATTACCCGCCTGCAGGAAAACGGCTACCCGGAAGCGCGAATCGTCCATCGACTGGACTGGGAAACGTCCGGCATCATCCTGCTGGCCCGCGACCCGGATACCCATCGCGAGCTGTCCCGGCAATTTCACGACCGCGAAACCGAAAAGGCCTACACCGCCCTGTGCTGGGGTCAGCCGGAACTGGACAGCGGCAGCATCGACCTGCCCTTGCGCTACGACCCGCCAACCAAGCCACGGCATGTGGTCGATCATGAATTCGGCAAACATGCGCTGACCTTCTGGCGCGTGCTGGAGCGTTGCGGTGACTGGTGCCGCGTTGAGCTGACACCGATCACCGGCCGCTCCCACCAGTTGCGCGTACACATGCTTTCGATCGGTCATCCGCTGCTGGGTGACGGGCTCTATGCCCACGAGCAGGCGCTGGCGGCCTGGCCGCGCCTGTGCCTGCACGCGAGCATGCTGACCTTCACCCATCCCCAGACCGGCGAGCGCCTGCGCTTCGAGTGCCCGGCACCGTTCTGAACGCAACGCATTCCCCCTGTAGGAGCGAGCTTGCTCGCGATGATCCCAAGAACGCCGCGGGGCGCCAGGCTTCCCGCGTTATCGTTGACGACCATCGCGAGCAAGCTCGCTCCTACAGGGGGGGGCGCCACTCCACCCGCACACCACCGCCAATTCCCTGACCAATACGTTAAACTGGCGCCACTGCTGTCTGGAGCTACTTTATGCGCGAAGAGTTGAACCAAGGCCTGATCGATTTCCTCAAGGCCTCCCCTACCCCGTTCCATGCCACCGCCAGCCTTGTTCAGCGCCTGGAAGCGGCGGGCTATCAACGCCTCGACGAGCGCGAGCCGTGGAATACCGAAGCCAACGGTCGCTACTACGTCACCCGCAATGACTCTTCGATCGTCGCGATCAAAATGGGCCGCCACTCGCCGCTGCACGGCGGCATTCGCCTGGTCGGCGCCCACACCGACAGCCCATGCCTGCGCGTCAAGCCGCAACCGGAGCTGCAGCGCCAGGGTTTCTGGCAGTTGGGTGTCGAAGTCTATGGCGGTGCACTGCTGGCACCGTGGTTCGACCGCGACCTGTCCCTGGCCGGCCGCGTGACCTTCCGGCGTGACGGCAAGGTCGAGAGCCAGTTGATCGACTTCAAGGCCCCGGTCGCGATCATTCCGAACCTGGCGATTCACCTCAACCGCGAAGCCAACATGGGCTGGGCCATCAACGCCCAGACCGAACTGCCGCCGATCCTCGCGCAATTTGCCGGTGACGAACGCGTGGACTTCCGCGCCGTGCTCACCGACCAGCTCGCCCGCGAACACGGCCTGAACGCTGATGTGGTACTCGATTACGAGCTGAGTTTCTACGACACCCAAAGCGCTGCGGTCATTGGCCTGCATGGCGATTTCATCGCCGGCGCGCGCCTGGACAACCTGCTGTCGTGCTACGCCGGCCTGCAAGCGCTGCTGACGGCCGATACCGACGAAACCTGCGTGCTGGTCTGCAACGACCACGAAGAAGTCGGTTCCTGCTCGGCCTGCGGTGCCGACGGCCCGATGCTCGAGCAAACCCTGCGTCGCCTGCTGCCTGAAGGTGATGAATTCGTACGCACCATTCAGAAATCCCTGCTGGTTTCGGCTGATAACGCCCACGGCGTGCATCCGAACTACGCCGACAAGCACGATGCCAACCACGGCCCGAAACTCAACGCCGGCCCGGTGATCAAGGTCAACAGCAACCAGCGCTACGCCACCAACAGCGAAACCGCCGGGTTCTTCCGTCACCTGTGCATGGCCGAAGAAGTGCCGGTGCAAAGCTTCGTGGTGCGCAGCGACATGGGCTGCGGCTCGACCATCGGCCCGATCACCGCCAGTCACCTGGGCGTGCGCACCGTGGACATCGGCCTGCCGACGTTCGCCATGCACTCGATCCGCGAACTGTGCGGCAGCCACGACCTGGCGCACCTGGTCAAGGTACTGAGCGCGTTCTACGCCTGCCGCGAATTGCCGTAACCCCTGTAGGAGCTGCCGCAGGCTGCGATCTTTTGATTTTGTTTTTTAGATCAGGATCAAAAGATCTCAGCCTGCGGCAGCTCCTACACACGCACATCAATTCGGCCGCTTCAAAAGCGGCCTAGACTTCAAGTATCCCTTCGACAAGGCTGTCTCCATGATTTCGATGTCCTCCTTTCACGCCATGCTGATCCCGATTCTTGCCGGGATGCTCCTGCTGGCCGTCGGCTTCAACTTTCGCGACAAAAATGCCGGTGTGTTCGCCATGTGGATCGGCATGCTGACCATCCTCGCGACCGTGGTGATCAAGATCCTCGCCAAACTCAACGAATAATTCATCGCCCTTGGCTCGCATTGAATTTGACGGGCTCGTACACTCGGTCGATCCGCTCCTTGCGAGGTTGACCGCCTAGTGTTCGCTCGTCTTTTTGCCCTTCCGTATTTTTTCCTTGCCTGCCTGTTGCTGCTGCCAGTGGCACCTGCCCAGGCGGCCGGCCTGCCAAGCCTGCTCGGCGGCCAGGCCAAGGCGCAGCCCGAAGCACAGGAACCGCTGGGGCAGTCCCTGGACGAAGTGATCAAGTCACTGGAAAACGATCAGCAGCGCACCAAGCTGCTGGCCGATCTGAAAAGGCTACGTGACACCACCAAACAGGCCCAGCCGACTACCGAAGAAGGCGTGCTGGGCCTGATTGGCGGAACCCTGGCCACGATCGAAAAGAAATTTTCCGGCGACGACAGTCCGCTCACGCGCTGGTCCAGCGAGTTCGACCAGGCCCAGGAAGAGTTGATGGCGCTGGCGCTTCCGGCCAATGAATGGCTGCCGATGCTCTTTGCGTTCGCCATGATCCTGATGGTCTGGAGCCTGCTGGCCGCCGCGCTGATCTGGATCAGCCACCGCGTGCGCATGCGTTTCGGCCTGACTGAAGAACTGCCGCAGCACCCCCGTGCCCTGGACATGTTGCGCTTTGCCTTGCGCAAGCTCGGGCCATGGCTGATCGCCCTGGTGATCACGATCTACATGAGCTATGCCCTGCCCTCGTCCCTGGGCAAAAGCCTGGCCATGGTGCTGGCCTATGCGTTGGTCGTCGGCACCTGCTTCTCGGCCATCTGCGTTATTGCCTTTTCCCTGCTCGACGGCCCACACCGCCACCGCGCCTTGTACATTCTGCGGCACCAGGCGTTTCGACCGCTGTGGCTGATCGGCAGTTTCGCCGCGTTTGGCGAAGCACTGAGCGATCCAAAACTGGTCGACAGCCTCGGCAGTCATCTGGCCCATACGGCAGCCACGATTGCCAACGTCCTGGCAGCCTTGTCCACCGCCCGGTTCATCTTGCGTTTCCGCCGCCCGATCGCCCACCTGATCCGCAACCAGCCGCTGTCCCGACGCCTGACCCGCCGCGCCCTCAACGACACCCTCTCGATTCTCGGCACCTTCTGGTACGTGCCGGCGCTGGTGCTGGTGGCCATTTCCCTGTTCGCGACCTTCATTTCCGCCGGCGACACCAGCACGGCCCTGCGCCAGTCGCTGATCTGCACCGTGTTGCTGGTGTTGTGCATGGTCATCAACGGCCTGGTACGCCGCCACGCCCTCAAGCCCCAGCGCGGCATCCGGCGTTACGCCGTGTATTCGGAACGGTTGAAGAATTTCTTCTACACAATCCTCCACCTGTTGGTGTGGCTGGCCTTTATCGAACTCGGCCTGCGGGTCTGGGGCATGTCGTTGATCCGCTTTACCGAAGGCGACGGCCACGAAGTCAGCGTCAAGTTGTTCAGCCTCGCCGGCACGCTGCTGTTCGCCTGGTTGATCTGGATTCTCAGCGACACCGCCGTGCACCACGCACTGACCCGGTCGCGCAAAGGCCTGGCCAATGCCCGCGCGCAGACGATGATGCCGCTGATTCGCAACGTGCTGTTCGTGGCCATTTTCATTGTCGCGCTGATCGTTGCCCTGGCGAACATGGGCATGAACGTCACGCCCCTGCTGGCCGGTGCCGGTGTGATCGGTCTGGCCATCGGCTTTGGTGCGCAATCGCTGGTAGCCGACCTGATTACCGGATTGTTCATCATCATCGAAGACTCACTGGCCATCGACGACTACGTGGATGTCGGCGGCCACCTCGGCACGGTCGAAGGCCTGACCATCCGCACCGTGCGCCTGCGGGACATCGACGGCATCGTCCACACCATTCCGTTCAGTGAAATCAAAAGCATCAAGAACTACTCCCGGGAATTCGGCTACGCGATCTTCCGGGTCGCGGTGCCGGCCAACATGGACATCGACAACGCCATCAAACTGATGCGCGAAGTCGGCCAGAAAATGCGCACCGATCCGTTGCAGCGGCGCAATATCTGGTCGCCGCTGGAGTTCCAGGGAGTGGAAAGTTTCGAGTCGGGCAACGCGATCCTGCGCGCCCGCTTCAAGACCGCGCCGATCAAGCAGTGGGAAGTGTCGCGAGCGTTCAACCTGTCACTCAAGCGGCACATGGATGAAGCCGGACTGGACCTGGCGACACCGCGGATGAGCATTCAGGTCACCGCCGCCACCGGCTCCCCGGAACAACCCCTGTAGGCGCTGCCGCAGGCTGCGATCTTTTAAAGATCAAAAGATCGCAGCCTGCGGCAGCGCCTACAAAGTCAAACCACATCAACGCCAACATGAATCGCATCATGCCGCCAGAACTCCAGGTCGCAGTCGATCAGGCGTTCATGCTGGTCATAGTTGACGCGGGCAATCCGCAGGCCCGGGCTCCCCGCCGACACCTTCAACGCCGCTGCCGCATCCACCGACAACGCCGTGGGTACAATCTCGAAGCGCACCCGTCCATAGTGCAAATCGTAATGCCGTGCATACAACTCGGTGATCGACTGATTCAAGTCGAAATCGAGGATTCCCGGAAAGTATTGCGGGTTCAAATAGTGCTCCACATACAGCACCAGCCGCCCGTCGATGCGCCGTGAGCGGCAGATCTGGATCACGCTCGACAGCGCCGGCAATTGCAGCCAGGCACAAACAGCCGCCGACGCCGGTTGCAATCGCGCAGAAATCACCTCGGTGGACGGCACCCGCCCCTGGGCACTGACCATCGCGTGAAAGTGGCTGCGCTGCATCAGGTTGTACGCCAGGCGCGGCGGCGAAACGAACCAGCCGCGACGCTCCTCGCGGTAGATTTGCCCCTGCGACTCCAGCTGCAACAACGCCTCACGCAAAGTGATCCGCGTGGTGCCGAACAACTCACTGAGTTTGCGCTCGGCCGGCAATTTGCTGCCCGGAGCCAACAGGCCGTGGTCGATCTGCTCCTGAAGCACCTGGCCGATGGCTGTTACCGCTTTTGTTGCCTCGTCACGCATCAATGTTTCCTATCTGGACTAGACCAGCACCAATTCAGGGCAGAACCGCTGCGCAAACCGGCTCATTCAATAGTCTGCAAGCGTAGGCAGCGTAGATGACCGAGGTGTGACAAAGCTGCCCAACGGTCGCCGTTCTGCGAACTCGAAAACCTGCAATTCATCGGCCAAGTCCCTTGCCAGCCGAGGCCTTGACCATGGTCTACGCTTATCAGGCCAGTCGCGATACCGCTGAACAAAAAGTCCTCCAGGGCGACGAGCGACATCAAAGTGTCATCCAGCCCCCTTAAATTGGCTCAGGTATTGCTGACCTAGACCAACACAAACCGCAATCGCAGCGTTGAACACGACCCAAGGAGCTTCGGAATGAAAAAGCTTTTCCTGGCATCACTGTTAGGCTCGACCATCGCAATGTGCACCGCCGCCATGGCGGCCGATGATTTGAAAACCCTGGAAGCCGCTGCAAAAGCGGAAGGCGCCGTCAACAGCGTCGGCATGCCCGATGACTGGGCCAACTGGGCCGGCACCTGGAAAGACCTGAGCGACAAGTACGGCCTCAAGCACATCGACACCGACATGAGTTCGGCCCAGGAGATCGCCAAGTTCGCCGCGGAGAAAGACAACGCCAGCGCTGACATCGGCGACGTCGGTGCAGCCTTCGGCCCGATCGCGGTCAAGCAGGGCGTGGTCCAGCCCTACAAGCCTTCCACCTGGGATCAGGTACCAGCCTGGGCCAAGGACAAGGACGGCAACTGGGCACTGGCCTACACCGGCACCATCGCGTTCATCGTCAACAAGAAGTTGCTGCACGGCTCCGAAGCCCCGACCAAGTGGGCTGACCTCAAGAGCGGCAAATACAAGGTGTCCATCGGTGACGTGAGCACCGCGGCCCAGGCAGCCAACGGCGTACTGGCCGCGGCACTGGCCAACGGTGGCGACGAGAAAAACCTCCAGCCTGCCCTGCTGCTGTTCGCCGACATCGCCAAGCAAGGTCGCCTGTCGATGTCCAACCCGACGATTGCCACCATGGAAAAAGGCGAAATCGAAGTCGGCGTGGTCTGGGACTTCAACGGCCTGAGCTACAAGGCCAAGATGGCCAACCCGGATGACTATGTGGTGCTGATCCCGTCCGACGGCTCGGTGATTTCCGGCTACACCACCATCATCAACAAGTACGCGAAAAACCCGAACGCCGCCAAGCTGACCCGCGAATACATCTTCAGCGACGCCGGCCAGATCAACCTGGCCAAGGGCAACGCCCGTCCGATCCGTGCCGAGCACATCACACTGCCGGCCGACGTGAAGGCCAAGCTGCTGCCTAACGAGCAGTACAAGAAAGTGACGCCGATCAAAGACGCGGATGCGTGGGAAAAGACCTCCAAGGCCCTTCCTCAGAAGTGGCAGGAAGAAGTCATCATCAATATGCAGTAACCGTGTAGCCCACCATTTTTGATGGGCCAATGAGAATCCCTGTGGGAGCGAGCTTGCTCGCGATAGCGATCTGATATTCAACATCGATGTTGAATGGTAGTCCCTCATCGCGAGCAAGCTCGCTCCCACAAGGGATTGGTTGCGTACTTGAATCATCTGTTACACGGAGTTTTTGCCCCTATGAAGCACAACGTCATCCTTGTGGTGCTCGACGGCCTCAACTACGAGGTCGCCCGTCACGCCATGGGGCACCTGCAGGCGTACGTCGGAGCAGGACGTGCGGCACTCTACAAACTGGAGTGCGAGTTGCCGACCCTGTCCCGCCCGCTGTACGAATGCATCCTGACCGGCGTTGCGCCCATCGACAGCGGTATCGTCCACAACAACGTTTCGCGCCTGTCCAACCAGCGCAGCATCTATCACTATGCCACCGACGCAGGCCTTGTCACCGCCGCGGCGGCCTATCACTGGGTCAGCGAACTGTACAACCGTTCGCCCTTCGTGGCGGCACGGGACCGCCACACCGATGACCCGCAACTGCCGATCCAGCATGGGCATTTCTACTGGAACGATCACTACCCCGATTCGCACCTGTTCGCCGACGCCGAAAACCTGCGCCAGCGCCATGCGCCGCACTTTTTACTGATCCACCCGATGAACATCGACGACGCCGGGCACAAGCACGGCCTCGACACCCCGCAGTACCGCAACAGCGCCCGCTCGGCCGACATCATCCTGGCCGACTACCTGCAAGGCTGGCTCGATGCCGGCTATCAGGTGCTGGTCACCGCCGACCACGGCATGAACAACGACCGCTCCCACAACGGCCTGCTGCCGGAAGAACGTGAGGTGCCGTTGTTCGTTCTCGGCGACGCATTCAGCTTCGACGCCGGCGCAGCGCCGAAACAGACCGAGATCTGCGGCACCGTCTGCGAGTTGCTGGGCGCGCCCCACGACAAACCGGTCTGCCGGGAGCTGCTCAAGTGAATGCCATGACCCGCAGTAAATGGCTGGCCGCCTTATGCCTGGTCCCGTTCGCACTGTTCTTCATCGTGTTCGAGATCGCACCGCTGACCTGGGTGATGATCAACAGCCTGCAATCGGAAGAATTCGGCTGGGGCCTGGCCAACTTCAGCAAGATCTTCAGTTCGAAGTTTTACCTGCAGGCGATCCAGTACAGCCTTGAGATCAGCTTCTGGTCCAGCGTGTTCGGGATCATCATCGCGATACTGGGCGCCTACTCCCTGCGCCGGGTCGATTCGAAACTGCGCAATTTCGTCAACGCCTTCGCCAACATGACCAGCAACTTCGCCGGCGTGCCCCTGGCCTTCGCGTTCATCATTTTGCTCGGCTTCAATGGCAGCTTCACCATCATGCTCAAGCAGGCCGGCATCATTCAGGATTTCAACCTGTACTCGAAAACCGGGCTGATCATTCTCTACACCTACTTCCAGATTCCCCTCGGCGTGCTGCTGCTGTACCCGGCCTTCGATGCGCTGCGCGAAGACTGGCGTGAGTCCGCTGCGCTGCTCGGCGCCGACAGTTGGCAGTACTGGCGGCACATCGGATTGCCGGTGTTGACGCCGGCACTGCTGGGCACCTTCGTGATCCTGCTGGCCAACGCCCTCGGTGCCTACGCCACGGTGTACGCCCTGACCACCGGCAACTTCAACGTGCTGCCGATCCGTATCGCGGCGATGGTGTCCGGTGACATTTCCCTGGACCCGAACCTGGCCAGCGCCCTGGCCGTGGTGCTGGTGGCCTTGATGACCCTGGTGACCATCGTGCATCAGTTGCTGTTGAAGAGGAGCTACCATGTCTCGCGCTGAACTGGGGCCCGCCGGTGTCTACCACCGCGTCGTGGTTTACCTGTTGTTTGCCATCCTGCTGTTGCCGCTGGCCGGCACGCTGGTCTACTCGATCGCCAGCAGTTGGTCGGCAACCATTCTGCCCAGCGGCTTCACCCTCAAGTGGTACATCCAGCTGTGGAGCGATCCGCGCTTCCTGCATGCATTCGGGCAATCGCTGCTGGTCTGCGTCGGTTCACTGGTTCTTTCCGTGGTGCTGATCCTGCCGTTGCTGTTCGTGGTGCATTACCACTTCCCGAAACTCGATGCGCTGATGAACATCCTGATCCTGTTGCCCTTCGCCGTGCCACCGGTGGTGTCGTCGGTAGGGCTGCTGCAGCTCTATGGTTCCGGGCCGTTCGCCATGGTCGGTACACCCTGGATCCTGATCGGTTGCTACTTCACGGTGGCGCTGCCGTTCATGTACCGGGCGATCACCAACAACCTGCAAGCGATCAACCTGCGCGACCTGATGGACGCCGCCCAGTTGCTCGGCGCCAGCACCTGGCAAGCCGCCCTCCTGGTGGTGCTGCCGAACCTGCGCAAGGGCCTGATGGTTGCGCTGCTGCTGTCGTTCTCGTTCCTGTTCGGTGAGTTCGTGTTCGCCAACATCCTCGTCGGCACCCGCTACGAAACCCTGCAGGTCTACCTCAACAACATGCGCAACAGCAGCGGTCATTTCACCAGTGCGCTGGTGATTTCCTACTTCTTCTTTGTGCTGGTTCTGACCTGGATTGCCAATATCTTGAACAGGGACAAAAGCGAATGAGCTATGTCAGCGTCCAACATCTTCAGAAAAGCTTCGCCGGCACCACGGTGTTCAGCGACATCAATTGTGAAATCCAGAAAGGTGAGTTCGTCACCCTGCTCGGCCCGTCCGGCTGCGGCAAATCCACCCTGCTGCGCTGCATCGCCGGCCTGACTTCGGTGGATGGCGGCAAAATCCTGCTCGATGGTGCCGATATCGTGCCGGTGAGCCCGCAGAAACGCGGGATCGGCATGGTGTTCCAGAGCTATGCGCTGTTCCCCAACATGACCGTGGAGCAAAACGTCGCCTTTGGTCTGCGCATGCAAAAGGTCAATGCCGATGACAGCCAGAAACGCGTCGCCGAAGTACTGAAACTGGTGGAGCTGCAGGACTTCGCCGCACGCTATCCCCATCAGCTGTCCGGGGGCCAATGCCAGCGCGTCGCCCTCGCCCGCTCGCTGGTGACCCGGCCACGCCTGTTGCTGCTGGACGAACCGCTGTCGGCGCTGGATGCGCGCATTCGCAAGCACCTGCGCGAACAGATCCGTCAGATCCAGCGCGAACTGGGCCTGACCACGATTTTCGTCACACACGATCAGGAAGAAGCCCTGACCATGTCTGACCGGATTTTCCTGATGAATCAGGGAAAAATCGTACAAAGCGGCGACGCCGAAACCCTCTACACTGCGCCGGTGGATGTGTTCGCTGCCGGCTTCATCGGCAACTACAACCTGCTGGACGCCGACAGCGCCTCGAAGCTGCTGCAGCGGCCAATCAACAAGCGCATCGCCATTCGCCCGGAAGCCATCGAACTGAGCCTCAACGGTGAACTGGACGCGCAAGTACGCAGCCACAGCCTGTTGGGCAACGTAATCCGCTACCGGGTCGAAGCCCGGGGCGTGGAACTGGTGGTGGATGTGCTGAACCGCTCGGCGGCCGACCTGCATCCCGATGGTCAGCGCCTGGCGCTTTCCATCGATCCGACGGCCCTGTGTGAGGTAGCCTGATGCCTTTGCTTATGCTGAAGAGAGAACTGCACTGATGGCCCTGGCAATTTTTGATCTGGACGAAACCCTGATCCACGGCGACTGCGCCACCCTTTGGAGCGAGCAGATGGGTCGCCTGGGCTGGGTCGACCCCGAGTCGTTCATGCGACAGAACAACGAGCTGATGGATGCCTACAGCCACGGCAAATTGCGCATGGAAGACTACATGACCTTCAGCCTGGAGCCGATGATCGGCCGCACGCCACAAGAGGTCGAGCATCTGGTTGGCCCCTGGGTGGAAGACTACATCGAGCCGATCATTTTCAGTGACGCCACCAAGGCCATCGCGGCACACCGCAAGGCCGGCGACCGGATTCTGGTGATCTCGGCCTCGGGCACCCACCTGGTCGGCCCCATCGCCGAGCGCCTGGGCATCGACGAGATTCTGGGCATCGAACTGGAAGTGGCTCAGGGCGTTTACACCGGCCATACCGTGGGCACCCTGACCTACCGCGAAGGCAAGATCACCCGCTTGCTGGAGTGGCTGGATGCGGAAGAGGAAAACCTCGAAGGCGCGAGTTTCTATTCCGACTCGCGCAATGACCTGCCGCTTTTGCTGAAGGTCGATTTCCCCCACGTGGTCAACCCGGACCCGGTGTTACGTGAGCAGGCCGAAAAGGCCGGGTGGCCGATCCACGACTGGAAATAACCCGCCCCCCCCCTGTGGGAGCGAGCTTGCTCGCGATTAGCGGAGTGTCAGTTGATATTAATGCAACTGACTCGCCGCCATCGCGAGCAAGCTCGCTCCCACAGGTTTCTCGTTGTCAGTTCAGACTCTCGTCAATCACCAACACCACCTTCCCCGCCACGTTATTGCTCGCCAACTCGGCAAACGCTGCCTCGGCATCCTTGATCGGGAATGTCCTGGCCAGTTGTGCACTCAAGCGCCCCTCGGCGAACAACGGCCACACGTGCAGGCCCAGATCGCTGAACAGATCTGCCTTGAACTGATCATCCCGACTGCGCAGGGTCGAGCCCAGCAATTGCACGCGCTTGGCCAGCACCTGGGCCAGATCCAACTTGGCCTCGCGCCCGCCCATCAGACCGATCAACACCCAGCGACCATCCTGAGCCAGCAACTTCAGGTTCAAGGCCGCGTAACTGCCACCCACCGGGTCGAGAATCACGTCGAACGGCCCCAGATCCCGCAAGCCCTCCAGATCACCGTTACGCACCACGCCGCCCTGGGCACCCAGCCCTTCGCAGTACGCCAGTCGCTCGGCAGAGCCGACGCTGACCCAGCACGGGTTACCGAAGGCCTTGCACAGCTGAATGGCCGCTGAACCAATTCCACTTGCTCCGGCGTGCAGCAAAACTTTCTGTCCCGGTTTGAGCGCAGCCAGTTGAAACAAATTCAGCCAGACTGTTGCATAAACTTCAGGCAATGCCGCCGCTTCGACCAGTGACATTCCATCGGGAACCGGCAGTACATGCCGCCCGTCGACAACCACCTCTTCGGCCATCCCGCCCCCGGCCAGCAAGGCGCAAACCCGATCGCCCACCTGCCAGGAGGAGCCGGCGCCCACCTCGCTGATGACCCCCGAGCACTCTAGACCAAGCACCTGGCTGGCCCCTGGCGGTGGCGGATAAAGACCGGCTTTCTGCAATAAATCGGCACGATTGAGGCCCGCTGCCGCCACTCGAATACGAACTTGCCCTACATCACATGCAGGACCGGGTTCATCAACCCATACCACTTGACCGTCAACGCCTTGCAATGCTTTCACAGTGCCTCCATAGTGAGTCTGGACTGAGCCCGAAGCTGTATCGCCGGGCTTTTTGCATTATGCGACCGGCTCCCAAAGAGCCGGCGACTTCAAAGACGGCCTAATATGCGTTATCAATTGTCCCCGCGTCGAATCAGCATGAAGCATCTGTTCCCCAGCACTGCCCTCGCCTTATTCATCGGTATCGGCTTGCTGCCGATGTCGAGCAATACATTCGCAGCCAATAGCTGGGACAAGCTTCAGCCCGATCGTGACGAAGTGATCGCCAGTCTGAACGTCGTGGAATTGCTCAAACGCCACCACTACAGCAAGCCGCCACTCGATGACGCGCGCTCGGTGATCATCTACGACAGCTACCTCAAGCTGCTGGATCCATCGCGCAGCTATTTCATGGCCAGCGACATTGCCGAATTCGACAAGTGGAAGACGCAGTTCGACGACTTCCTCAAGAGCGGCGACCTGAACGCCGGGTTCACCATCTACAAGCGCTACCTGGACCGCGTGAAGGCGCGCCTGGACTTTGCCCTTGCCGAGCTGAACAAGGGCGTCGACAAGATCGACTTCAACACCAAGGAAACCTTGCTGATCGACCGCAAGGACGCCCCTTGGCTCAAATCCACCGCGGAACTCGACGACCTGTGGCGCAAACGCGTCAAGGACGAGGTCCTGCGCCAGAAGATCGCCGGCAAGGATTCCAAGCAGATCCAGGAAACCCTGACCAAGCGCTACAAGAACCAGCTGGCGCGCCTGGACCAGACCCGCGCGGAAGACATCTTCCAGGCGTACATCAACACCTTCGCCATGTCCTACGACCCGCATACCAACTATCTGTCGCCGGATAACGCGGAGAACTTCGACATCAACATGAGCCTGTCCCTCGAGGGCATCGGCGCCGTGCTGCAGAGCGATAACGACCAGGTAAAAGTCGTGCGCCTGGTGCCGGCTGGTCCGGCAGACAAGACCAAGCAGGTTGCACCGGCCGACAAGATCATCGGCGTTGCCCAGGGCAACAAGGAAATGGTCGACGTCGTGGGCTGGCGCTTGGACGAGGTGGTCAAGCTGATCCGTGGTCCGAAAGGCACCGTGGTGCGCCTGGAAGTCATCCCGGCCAGCAATGCGCCGAACGACCAGACCACCAAGATCGTGCCGATCACCCGTGAAGCGGTGAAGCTCGAAGACCAGGCCGTGAAGAAATCGGTCTTGAACCTCAAGCAGGACGGCAAGGACTACAAGCTCGGCGTCATCGAGATCCCGGCGTTCTATCTGGACTTCAAGGCCTTCCGTGCCGGCGACCCGGATTACAAGAGCACCACCCGCGACGTCAAGAAACTGCTGACTGAACTGCAGAAAGAGAAAGTCGACGGCGTGGTCATCGACCTGCGCAACAACGGCGGCGGCTCCTTGCAGGAAGCCACCGAGCTGACCAGCCTGTTCATCGACAAAGGCCCGACCGTGCTCGTGCGTAATGCCGATGGCCGTGTAGACGTGCTGGAAGATGAAAACCCGGGCGCGTTCTATAAAGGCCCGATGGCGTTGCTGGTCAACCGCCTGTCCGCCTCGGCTTCGGAGATTTTCGCCGGCGCCATGCAGGACTACCACCGCGCACTGATCATCGGCGGCCAGACCTTCGGCAAAGGTACCGTGCAGACCATTCAGCCACTCAACCATGGCGAGCTGAAACTGACCCTGGCCAAGTTCTACCGGGTTTCCGGACAGAGCACCCAGCATCAGGGCGTCTTGCCGGACATCGATTACCCGTCGATCATCGACACCAAGGAAATCGGCGAAAGCGCCCTGCCCGAAGCCATGCCGTGGGACACCATCAAGGCGGCGATCAAGCCGGCGGTCGACCCATTCAAGCCGTACATTACGCAACTCCAGTCCGAGCATGACGTGCGTACAGCCAAGGATGCGGAGTTCGTATTCATCCGCGACAAGCTGGCCCTGGCGCAGAAACTGATGGCCGAGAAAACCGTCAGCCTCAATGAAGTCGAGCGTCGTGCCCAGCACGCCGACATCGAAGCCAAACAGCTGGCCATGGAAAACATCCGTCGCAAGGCCAAGGGCGAAGAACCGCTCAAAGAGCTGAAGAAAGAAGACGAGGACGCCCTGGCGGCCGAGGACGACAAGACCAAACCGGAAGACGATGCCTACCTGAGCGAAACCGGGCGGATTCTGCTGGACTACCTGAAACTCAACACAGCAGTGGCGAAGCACTGAGTGCTTACAAGCAGCTGATGGCAATTTAATGCTAACGCCCTCCGGGGCGTCATCAAACAGTCATCATTCTGTCGTGAAATACGGGACTGGCGTGCTCCTTGTAGAAAGGGACCACGCCAGTCCTTTTTTTATCGCCAGAGATCGCCATGACCACAACCGAACAGCTGAGTGCATTGAGCTCGATCCTGACTCAAGGCGGTTTGCACAGTTTGTTCCAACCGATCATCAGCCTCTCTGAGCGGCGCATTCTCGGCTACGAAGCCCTCAGTCGCGGGCCGTCCAACAGCCCTCTGCACTCCCCTGTCGCCCTGTTCGCCGTCGCCCGTCAGGCCGGTCGTTTGAGCGAGCTGGAAATTGCCTGCCGCGAAAGCGCTTGCCGACGCTTCAATGAACAACAACTGCCTGGTCTGCTGTTCCTCAACGTGTCCCCGGAATCCCTGCTCGAAGCAGCCCATCAACCGGGACGCACCCTGCAATTGCTGCAGGACTTCGGCATTCCGCCGAGTCAGGTGGTCATCGAGCTCACGGAACAGACGCCGACGGATGATTTCCAGCTCCTGCAAACCGCCCTGCATCACTATCGGGCGATGGGATTTTCGATTGCGCTGGATGATCTGGGGGCGGGTTATTCGAGTTTGCGCTTGTGGTCTGAGTTGCGGCCGGATTACGTGAAAATCGACCGGCATTTCATTGATGGCATTCATCAGGATGCGCTCAAGCGCGAGTTCGTCGGCTCGATCCTGCAAATCGCCAAGGCCTCGCGAGCGCAAGTCATTGCCGAAGGTATCGAGTTACCGGAAGAGCTCACGGTACTGACCGAGATGGGCGTCGATCTGGTCCAGGGCTATCTGCTCTGCCGCCCCCAGGAACTCCCGCCACGGGATGCCCGGGCAATGATGCCCCGCCAGGACAGCACCAGCGTTGTACTGAGCGAAGACGGCAGCGACCTCAGCGCACTGCTCAACGAGCAACCCGCCGTGAACCGGGACACCCCGACCGCCACGGTGCTCGAAGCCTTTCGCCGCCAGGCCAACCTGAACTCGCTGGCGGTCCTGGATGAACAGGGTCAGCCTTGCGGTATCGTCCATCGGCATTCGCTCTCCGATGCCCTGCTCAAGCCCTTTGCCACCGATCTGTTCGCCCGCAAACCCATCAGCCGCCTGATGAACGATGACTTCCTCGCCGTCGAGCTGAGTCAGTCGCTGCAACAAGTCAGCCGCCTGATCACAGGCCGTGCCCGCCAGCGCATCGAAGAAGACTTCATCATCACCCTCAATGGCGGCTATCTCGGGCTCGGCCGCGTGATAGACGTACTCAAACTGATTACCGAACTGAAGATCCAGCAAGCCCGCTACGCCAACCCGCTGACCCTGCTCCCGGGCAACGTGCCGATCCAGCAATGCCTGACGCGTCTGCTGCAACAGCAACGGGAATCGGTGATCTGCTACGTGGACATCGACAGCTTCAAACCTTTCAACGACATCTACGGCTACGGCCGCGGCGACGAAGTCCTGCTGTGCCTGGCGCAATGCCTGAACGACCGCATCGACCCGTCCCGCGACTTCGTCGGCCACATCGGCGGTGATGATTTCCTGCTGGTGCTCGGCCCGGAAGACTGGCGCAAGCGTCTGAACCAGTTGCTCGACGACTTCCAGAGCCAATGCCGGCGCTTCTACCGCAGCGAGCACCTGGAAGCCGGCTGCTTCATCGCACCGAATCGCCAAGGCGTGCGGCAGGAGTTTGCGCTGTTGTCGCTGTCGATCGGCGTGGTGCATCTTCATCCACAGGCCTGTGGACAACTCGATGCGAGCCTGCTGGCGGAAATGGCGTCACAAGCCAAGCACCATGCGAAGAATGTGCAGGGCTATAGCGTGCATGTGATTGACAGCCGGGTGGTGCAGGAACGTGAAGGTGCTTGCCTGATGGGGCAACGGTGATTGACAGGACGCTTTCGCGAGCAGGCTCGCTCCCACAGAAGGGCAAAAGCAGATCTGCGTACACAAACGCTCCCCACCACTCAACAGGCCGAGCGTTAGCTCGCCTGCAGCTCTTGATCTACCCGCCCCCTCGGCAGGCTGAGCGCAGGTGTTCATCCGGGGATGGGCGCGCAGCGCCGTTCGACGCAGTCGAACTCATTGCATGTAGGTCGAAGCGAAGCCGACCGGAGGGCAATGCCCCCGGAGGAATACCGGAGCGAAGGAACCCCGAGCCTCAGCGAGGGGCCGTACGTAAGGGGCGAGCGTTTTTTGCTTCCTTTTTTAGGCGCTTGTAAAAAAGGGAGTCGCCGTAAGGGCGAAACCATAAGCCGCCGTTACCGAAGAAACGGATATGTACACAGTCAACAAAAGACAGGCGCAGGACAACTCCCCAAATAGCCATCCCCCGGCCAGCCCAGGGTTATAGCTCAGCCTCGCGAGACGCCAACTCTTGCAACTTGATCGGCGCCAACGGATGCCCGGCCTTCGCCGCAATCTCCCAGAATCGCGCCGCTTCAACCAGATCCGGAGCCTTGCTCGCCGTCCCGGCCAAACAGATCACGCCCACTTGATACGCCGCCTTGCCATCGCCCGCCAACGCCGCCAGGCGCAACAAACGCACGCCCTCCTCACGAGCACCGAGGCCGACACCGCGAAACGTCAGGATGTGCCCATAGAAGCTCTGGGCGCCGACGTCGCCCAGGTTGGCCATGCGTGCAAACTGGCCTTCGAGCCAGCGCCAGCCCTGCGGCTGACGAACAAACCACGACCAGTGAAACAACCGGCGCGCGAGCCAGTACCCGGCTCGCGCCTTGAGTTGCAAAAACATTCAGGCCTCGGCCGATTCCGGGTATTCGTACTCGAACACCCGCACCACTTCCGAAGCATGCCAGGACGCGGCGGCAACGCCGTCCGACGGCCCGGAAAACCGCCCGAGGCGCTCGACACACTCAAAGAATCCGGTGCGCGGCAAACGGCTGGCACCCTGGCTGATCACCAGTGAACTGCGCAATGGCTGCTCCGCCTTGGCGTCCAGAGCCGCCAGATGCTCAAGGGCCGCCGTCAGGGTCTGCATGGCCGGGGTCGGCAGCTGCAAACGTTCCAGCAATGCCCGATACGTCAACAGATGGCGCTGGCGCCGCGCCTGATCCAGTTCGCCCAGCAATCCGTCCCAGTGTTGACGGCTGATGCGTACACTCACGATTCATCCCTCCATCCTGGCACCGTCAATTCCCAAGCCAGGCTGCGGCGAATCGCGGCGTCGGGCAGACGCTCGCCACTTTCGATCATGGCCAGGTAAGACGGGCTGATGCCTACCGTGCGGGCCAGCGCCTCGATGGCGATGCCCTTCCCCTCGCGCAAACTGCGTAGTTGATCCAGACCCGGAAGAATCGCGTCTGGTGTCGCCGCCTGAGGCTTCGTGGCTCGAGGCGACGCTTGCTCCTTGATACCCGCTGCTTTCAATAACGCCTGATATTGAGCCCATGGCAGAACCGCATACTCGGGCTCGCCTTCGCGTGTAATTATCTGAATATCCATCACTACCCCGTAGGACAACAACACTTAGCGAGTCGGCACTTTTCCCTAGAAGTGTAATCCTAACAGCGGCCAAGGTCGCGGGGGGCATCAATCTATGAAGTCGTGAAAATCGACTCAGCGTTTTTTCGGGCCTTGCAGTTGAAGTTGCTCGGGGGTATCGGGCAGGCGCTCAACCACCGCGAGCTTCTCCGGGACCTGCCGTTTGCGCCAGGCGCGGAAGGCATTGAGCTCGTCGTCGAGCACTTTCATCAACCACGCCAGGACTGCGATGTCGTCGAACATGCCGAACAGCGGAATGAAATCCGGGATCGCATCCACCGGGCTGAGGAAATACATCAGGCCCGCGACAACCGAAAGCAGCGCCTTGGGGCTGATGGCGCGATACTCGCCACGCCAGTAGGCCAGGCAGAGTGCCTGCAACAGCTTCAGGTCGTCCTTGATCTTGCCCAGTCGATTGCCCTGGCTTGCGCCTTTGCTGGCGACCGCGAACAACAGGGTCGGCAATCGACCGCGTGCCAGCAGACGTCCGGCCAGTGGCAGGAAACGAGCGAAATTCCAGGGTGCTTTCATCATTCCTCCCGTTGAAATGTTATCCACACAAATTGTGGATAACCTTGTGAACAGAGCTGCTTTTCATCGCTGCAAGCCCCGTCTTACAAGGCCTGCGTTCAGATCGGGCGTTTTTTACTCATCAAAAAAAACTCATAATTTCATTGACTTGGCGGCCTTGTGCGTCTACCGCCGACACTACTATGCCTAAGACTCCGGCCTAGAGCGTCTGTTCGTTTTGTTTACCCCTGCCGAACGCCAGATGCAACAACGCCCCGCATGAGCGAGGCGTTGTTATCGAAGCAGGCGCTGGTTACTTGGCAGCGGCGTCTTCTTTTGCCGGGTCCTTGATGGCCAGCAGTTCCAGGTCGAATACCAGCACCGAGTTGGCCGGAATCGCCGGGCTCGGGCTTTGGGCGCCGTAAGCCAGGTCAGCAGGGATGTACAGCTTGTACTTCTCGCCAACGTGCATCAGTTGCAGGCCTTCGACCCAACCCGGGATCACACCGCTGACCGGCAGATCGATCGGGCTGCCGCGCTCGACGGAGCTGTCGAATACGGTGCCGTTGGTCAGCTTGCCGGTGTAGTGAACGGTCACTACATCAGTCGGCTTTGGCTGAGGGCCATCGGCTTTCTGCACGACTTCGTACTGCAAGCCCGAAGCGGTGGTCGTCACGCCGGCTTTCTTGCCGTTTTCCTCGAGGAATTTCTTGCCGGCAGCGGCCGACTCTTCGCTCATCTTGGCCATGCGTTCTTCGGCACGTTTTTGCAGTGCGGCGAACGCCTCGACCAGTTCTTCGTCCTTGAGCTTCTGCTCTTTCTTGCCAACGGCGTCTTCGATGCCCTGGGCTACAGCTTTGGAATCCAGGTCATCCATGCCTTCCTGAGCCAGGCTCTTGCCCATGTTCAGGCCAATGCCGTAGGAAGCTTTTTGCGCCGGAGTTTTCAGCTCTACGCTGGTCTGCGAATCACAACCCGCGAGTACCAGGCCAACCAGGGCCACCGCCGCCGCCAACCGATGCTGTTTCATGCTATTTCCTTGTTCATGCGCCTAAAGGGCAATCGAGTAAAGCCGCGAGCTTATCAGGCCGCCACGACCAATGGCTACCGGCATGAGAGCCGGAATCAATTGATAAGTTCAGGTGTTTAAACGCTTTTCACAATTGGAGTGATGAAGCTTCTTTCATCTTGTTCCGACAGAGGCTGATTCCTGAACCTGCAATCTGGCGTAACGGCCTCTTGCCGCACCTTGGGCACTCGGGCATAACAGCATGATAATTCGACAAGGATGTTTATCTTGCGCCTCTTCCTACGCTTGCTGGTTCTCATCGCAGTCCTGCTCGGGCTGGCCCTGGCCGTGGTTCTTTATTACGTCGCCAACCCGAAACTGCCGGCCTGGTCGCCTGCTCAACAGGTGCATTACCTGGAGCAATGGAGCGCCGCCGACCGAGAGACTTATTACTTCACCCCCCAGGGCACCCAGGTCAAAGGCTTGCGCTATGACTGGTTCACCGCCCTCGAACTGCCCTTCTCGCAGCAACGCTTCGCCGCCCCCGAATACCTCGCGCGCTTCGGCTTTCTGGTGGACCCCGGCCAGAAACCGACACCGAACAACCCCGGCAACCTCCCCGCAGGCTTTACCCGGCATCAGAATGCCGGCAGCCCGGAGGTGTTTCTGGATATCACCTGTGCGGCCTGCCACACCGGTGAACTGCGCTTCAAGGGGCAAGCCGTGCGTATCGACGGCGGTTCGGCGCAGCATGTCCTGCCGTCCAGCGTTCCTACGCTCAAAGGGGGCAGTTTCGGACAGGCGCTGGTCGCCAGCCTGGCCTCGACCTACTACAACCCGTGGAAATTCGAACGTTTCGCACGCAACGTACTGGGCCCGGACTACGAGACGCGCCACAAACAACTGCGCAAAGAATTCAAGATTTCACTCGATACATTCCTCAAAGTGGCCTGGAACGACACCCATCGCGGGCTCTATCCCACCGAGGAAGGCCCGGGCCGCACCGATGCCTTCGGGCGCATTGCCAACGCCAGCTTCGGTGACGCGATTTCCCCCGACAACTACCGCGTGGCCAATGCTCCGGTCGATTATCCGCAGTTGTGGGACATGTGGACGTTCGAATGGGTGCAGTGGAACGGCTCGGCGAAACAACCGATGGCCCGCAACATCGGCGAGGCGTTGGGCGTCGGTGCCACGCTGAACTTCTTCGACCAGAACGGCCAGCCACTGATGGGCGATGCCCGCTATCCCTCCAGTGTCCGTGTGCGCGACCTGCATCTGATCGAAGAAACCCTGCAACGGCTCTCGCCGCCGGCCTGGCCGGAAGACCTGCTGGGCGCAATCGACAAGCCGCTGGCCGCCCAAGGGCGCACCCTGTTCGCGGAAAACTGCGCGGGTTGTCATGTACCGCGTACCACCCAGGGCGAGGGACGATACGTTCAGCACCTGAAAATGCTCCCGGTGGATGACATCGGCACAGACCCGGGCGCGGCCAACAACATCGCCGACCATCGCTTCGACCTGACGGCGCTGCAATGGAAGCAGGCGGAACTGGAAACACTTGATGTAGAGCCAAAACCCACCGAACCACTGGACCTGAGCAAGATGTCCGTGGCCACGGGGCTGGCCTATGTCACTGCATTTGTCCGCGAGCGCGCCTATCAGGACGCCAGTGTCACCCCCGCCGAGCGCCCGGAAATGGACGGCTTCGGCCTGCCAATCGGTGTGCGCGAACTACGTTCGTACAAGGCCCGGCCGTTGGCGGGTGTATGGGCGACAGCGCCGTTTCTGCACAACGGTTCGGTACCGAGCATTTATCAATTGCTGTCGCCTCAGGATGAGCGTGCAACCACGTTCTACAAAGGCACTTTCGAATATGACCCGAGACACCTGGGTTACCGCACCGAAGCCTTTGCCAATGGTTTTCTGTTCGACACGCGAATCACCGGCAACCACAACAGTGGTCATGAATTCCGTGCCGGCAAACTCGGCAATGGCGTGATCGGCCGCTGGCTGCAGCCGCAGGAGCGTTGGGCACTGCTGGAATATCTGAAAGTGCTGGGCGGCCCGCTGGAAGCGCAATTGCCATGACCACGGACTCAGCCAAAAGGACGCTCTCATGCTGATTACACTCTGGCTGCGCCTGGGCGCCTTCCTCGGCAAGCTGTTGCTGTGGCTGCTGGTTCTCGGCGTGCTTGGCTGGGCATTGGCCACCGCCTGGTTTTCCTGGCAGCAGCGCGGACCGGTCTCTGCGCAGGAGTCGATTGCGGACGATGAAGCCGCGATGACCCGGGACATCATCCAGACCGCCGTGCGCATCGTCGATCAGCACCGCGAAAGCACCCGCTACTTGCGCGATGCCCACGCCAAGGCCCACGGCTGCGTCAAAGCCGAAGTCCAGGTGTTGCCGGAACTGGCCAGCGAATTGCGCCAGGGCGTGTTCAGCGAGCCGGGAAAAACCTGGCAAGCGACGATGCGCCTGTCCAATGGCAACGCCTACCCGCAGTTCGACAGCATCCGCGACGCCCGGGGCATGGCGATCAAGCTGTTCGATGTTCCAGGCAAACAACTATTGGGCGATCAGCCAGGGCGAAGCGAACAGGACTTTGTGATGTTCAGCCATCCGAACTTCTTTGTAAGTAACGTGGCCGAATACCGTCAGAACGTCGCCGCCCAGGCCGAGGGTAAAAAAATGATGGCGTTTTTTCCGGGGTGGGATCCGCGATCGTGGCAGGTTCGCCACCTGTTTATTGCCCTGGCGACCTTGTCCCCTGCTCCATCAAGCCCAACCCGGACAACGTACTTTTCGGTTTCACCCTACAAATTCGGTGAAGCCAATGCCAAGTTCCGGGTCATGCCCGATCCGGGCAGTTGCCCGGCCTACAACCTGCCGGAACAAAACCGCAAGTTGCCGAACTTCCTACGCAATGCACTGAATCAACAGTTGTCGACCGACCGGGTACCCGCGTGTTTCGTCTTGCAAATCCAGCGGCAGGACGCCAACAAGTACATGCCGATTGAAGACACCAGCATTGAATGGCGCGAAAGCGATGCGCCCTTCGAGACGGTGGCGCAGATCAGGGTGCCGGCGCAGGACTTCGATACACCGGCACTGAACCTGCAATGCGACAACCAGTCATTCAATCCCTGGTTCGGTATCGAGGCACACCGCCCTATCGGCGGCATCAATCGCCTGCGCAAAGCCGTGTATGAAGCTGTCAGCGACTACCGGCACAACCGCAACGCCGAGCAATAACCGGGCAGACACAAAAAAAGCGATCCCGGGATCGCTTTCAGGACTGGCCAGATGCCAGACAGCAAAAAGCCCGCACAAGGCGGGCTTTCTGTGGTGACCTGGCGTTCAGTGTTCCAGGTTACCGAATATGGCGCAGCGGACGGGACTCGAACCCGCGACCCCCGGCGTGACAGGCCGGTATTCTAACCGACTGAACTACCGCTGCGCGAAACGCTTGAAACGAATGGTGGGTGATGACGGGATCGAACCGCCGACATTCTGCTTGTAAGGCAGACGCTCTCCCAGCTGAGCTAATCACCCTTCGCTTCGGTGTGGCGCGCATTCTACGGAGCGACCCAACCTCTGGCAAGCACTTTTTTAAATAATTTTCTCAGGCCTTCCAAAGGCTTAGAGAAAGGTTGGCCTATGGCACGGCGAAGACAATAATGCCCCCCTTTGTATAAAGGAGAGACTCACCCCATGTGGTTCAAAAACCTGCTTATCTATCGCCTGACCCAAGATCTGCCTGTTGATGCCGAGGCGTTGGAAACTGCACTGGCCACCAAACTGGCGCGCCCATGTGCAAGCCAGGAGTTGACCACCTACGGTTTCGTCGCGCCGTTCGGCAAAGGCGAAGATGCGCCACTGGTGCACGTCAGCGGTGACTTCCTGCTGGTGTCCGCGCGCAAGGAAGAACGTATTTTGCCAGGCAGCGTCGTGCGTGACGCGGTCAAGGAAAAGGTCGAAGAGATCGAAGCCGAGCAAATGCGCAAGGTCTATAAGAAGGAACGCGATCAGATCAAGGATGAAATCATCCAGGCATTCCTGCCCCGCGCCTTTATCCGCCGCTCGTCGACCTTCGCCGCCATCGCGCCGAAGCAGGGCCTGATCCTGGTCAACTCGGCCAGCCCGAAACGCGCCGAAGATTTGCTGTCGACCCTGCGTGAAGTGATCGGCACCCTGCCGGTGCGTCCGCTGACCGTGAAAATGTCGCCGACCGCGACCATGACCGAGTGGGTCACCACGCAGAAAGCCGCGGACGATTTCTTTGTGCTGGACGAGTGCGAACTGCGCGACACCCACGAAGACGGCGGCATTGTGCGTTGCAAGCGCCAGGACCTGACCAGCGAAGAAATCCAGCTGCACTTGAGCACCGGCAAAGTGGTCACTCAACTGTCCCTGGCCTGGCAGGACAAACTGTCGTTCGTCCTCGACGACAAGATGGTGGTCAAGCGCCTGAAGTTCGAAGACCTGCTGCAAGACCAGGCGGAACAGGACGGTGGCGACGAAGCCCTGGGCCAACTGGACGCCAGCTTCACCCTGATGATGCTGACCTTCGGCGACTTCCTGCCGGCGCTGGTTGAAGCGCTGGGCGGCGAAGAGACTCCGCAAGGCATCTGATCGCCTGAATCAAAAGATCGCAGCCTGCGGCAGCTCCTACACAGGTGGTTCAGGGCTTGGCCGTATGGCCATTCATTCCGCGCAAAAATAGTGGCTCCGTTTCGAACGGCTGACGACTAGGGTGTAAAGACCTCAGCTCTCAGGACTCGCCATGCATCCCTACTTTTCCCTGCAAGGCCGCACCGCCCTGGTGACCGGCGGCACCCGTGGTATCGGCAAGATGATCGCCAAGGCCTACGTCGAGGCGGGTGCCACCGTGTACGTCTGCGCCCGCGACGCCGAAGCCTGCCGGCAAACCGCCGACGAACTGGGAGCGCTTGGACACTGCCACGCCATGGTGGCCAACCTCGCCACCGAAGAGGGCGTCCTGCAACTGGCGACACGCCTGGGCGAGCAGATTTCCCATCTGGACATCCTGGTGAACAATGCCGGCACCACCTGGGGTGCACCACTGGAGAGCTACCCGATCAAGGGCTGGGAAAAAGTCATGCAGCTCAACGTGACATCGGTATTCAACTGTATCCAGCAGTTCCTGCCCCTGCTGCGCAAGGCCGGTTCAGCGCAGAATCCCGCGCGGATCATCAACATTGGTTCGGTGGCCGGGATTTCATCCTTCGGCGAACAAGCGTATGCCTACGGGCCGAGCAAGGCGGCGCTGCATCAACTGTCGAGGATTCTGGCGCGCGAACTGGTGGGACAGCACATCAATGTCAATGTGATCGCCCCGGGTCGCTTTCCGAGCAAGATGACCCGGCACATTGGCAGTGATGAACAGGCACTGGCTGAGGATACGGCGCTGATTCCAATGAAGCGCTGGGGCCGCGAGGAAGAGATGGCGGCGCTGGCGATCAGTCTGGCGAGCACCGCAGGAGCTTACATGACCGGGAATATCATTCCTTTGGATGGCGGGTTCAGTCTGTAGATCGGCGGCGCGCCCATCGCGGGCAAGCCACGCTCCCACAGGGTTCTAGAGCGCACACAAATTTTGTGTCCATCACAAAACCTGTGGGAGCGTGGCTTGCCCGCGATGACGGACTGACAGGTGCCACCGGGCTAGAGGTCGTGTGGGTTATCATGCCTGCCTTCATTCCGCCTCGACCTCAAACCATGACCTACAGCGTTTCCCCCATCGGCTTCGTGCGCTCCTGCTTCAAGGAGAAGTTCGCCATTCCGCGCCAGCCACAACTGGCCCCGGCCGCCCGTGGGGTGCTGGAACTGGTGGCTCCGTTCGATCAAGGGGACGCGGTGCAGGGCCTGGAGCAGGTCAGCCACGTGTGGCTGCTGTTCCTGTTCCACCAGGCTCTGGAGGAAAAGCCTCGCCTGAAGGTCCGCCCTCCTCGCCTCGGCGGCAATAAAGCCATGGGCGTGTTCGCCACCCGCGCCACCCACCGCCCCAATGGCATCGGGCAATCAGTGGTGAAACTGGACAGGGTCGAAGCCAACCGCCTGTGGATCTCGGGTATCGACCTGCTGGATGGCACGCCGATTCTCGATATCAAGCCCTACGTGCCCTACGCCGACATCATCGATACAGCCACCAACAGCATCGCCAGCGCTGCGCCGCAGCTGATTCCCGTGCAGTGGACGGACACAGCGCTGCTGCAGGCTCACGAGCATGCCAAGCGCCTTGAAGAGCCCTTGGTTGAGCTGATCGAGCAATGCCTGGCACAGGATCCACGCCCGGCCTATCAAATACCTGCACCCGAGCGGGAATACGGTGCGCAGTTCTGGGATCTGGATGTGCGTTGGCATTACCCGACACCGGAGCTGATCCGCGTCCTGGAAGTCATTCCCGCATCCCACCTGTAGGAGCTGCCGCAGGCTGCGATCTTTTGATTTTGATTTTTAAAAACAAGATCAAAAGATCGCAGCCTGCGGCAGCTCCTACAGGAAAGCAAAAAGCCCGCGTTGCCTTGAGGCAGCGCGGGCTTTTCAATGATGCAGGTTGCTTATTTCTCTACGAACGCACGCTCGATCAGGTAGTCACCCGGCTCGCGCATCCGCGGCGAAACTTTCAGGCCGAAGCTGTTCAACACTTCGCTGGTCTCGTCGAGCATGCTCGGGCTGCCGCACAGCATGGCGCGGTCGTCCTGCGGGTTGATCGGTGGCAGACCGATGTCGCTGAACAGCTTGCCACTGCGCATCAGGTCGGTCAGGCGGCCTTCGTTCTCGAACGGTTCGCGGGTCACGGTCGGGTAGTAGATCAACTTGTCACGCAGGGCTTCGCCGAAGAATTCGTTCTGCGGCAGGTGCTCGGTGATGAACTCGCGGTAAGCGACTTCGTTGACGTAACGCACGCCGTGGCACAGGATCACTTTTTCGAAACGCTCGTAGGTTTCCGGGTCCTGGATGACGCTCATGAACGGCGCCAGGCCGGTACCGGTGCTGAGCAGGTACAAATGTTTGCCAGGCTTCAAGTCGTCCAGTACCAGCGTGCCGGTAGGCTTCTTGCTGATGATGATCTCGTCGCCTTCCTTCAGATGCTGCAACTGCGAAGTCAGCGGACCATCAGGCACCTTGATGCTGAAGAACTCGAGATGCTCTTCCCAGTTCGGGCTGGCAATCGAGTAAGCGCGCATAAGCGGGCGGCCGTTGGGTTGTTGCAGGCCGATCATCACGAACTGACCGTTCTCGAAGCGCAGGCCCGGATCACGGGTGCACTTGAAGCTGAACAGAGTGTCGTTCCAGTGGTGAACACTGAGGACACGCTCGTGGTTCATGTTGCTCATGTACGTGGGACTCCTGGAGATTGGTCTGCGCGTGTTCGGTGTGCTCTGCAAGAAAGCCAGCTCTGCGCAATTGCATCGCATTCTAAAGGCAGAGACAATATCTGTTAAATGGATTATTAAGATAAGGGTTATCGGTTATATCGATATGCGATTTACTCTCCGTCAACTTCAAGTATTCGTCGCCGTCGCCCAGCAGGAAAGCGTGTCCCGTGCTGCGGGCCTGCTCAACCTCTCACAATCGGCGGCGAGCACCTCGATCACCGAACTGGAGCGTCAGTGCAGCTGCCAACTGTTCGACCGCGCCGGCAAACGGCTGAGCCTGAACGCCCTCGGTAAACAACTTTTGCCGCAAGCGGTCGCCCTGCTGGATCAGGCCAAGGAAATCGAAGACCTGCTCAACGGCAAGTCCGGTTTCGGCTCGCTGGCCGTGGGCGCGACCCTGACCATCGGCAATTACCTGGCCACCCTGCTGATCGGCAGCTTCATGCAGCGCCATCCGGAAAGCCAGGTGAAGCTGCACGTGCAGAACACTGCCAACATTGTGCAGCAGGTGGCCCACTATGAAATTGACCTGGGTCTGATCGAAGGCGACTGCAGTCACCCGGACATCGAAGTGCAAAGCTGGGTCGAGGACGAACTGGTGGTGTTTTGCGCCCCTCAGCATCCGCTGGCCAAGCGCGGCACCGCCACCATGGACGAGTTGAGCCACGAAGCCTGGATCTTGCGCGAGCAGGGTTCCGGCACACGGTTGACCTTCGATCAAGCCATGCGCCATCACCGTTCTTCCTTGAATATCCGTCTGGAGCTTGAGCACACCGAAGCGATCAAGCGCGCGGTGGAGTCAGGTTTGGGGATTGGCTGCATTTCCCGGCTGGCGTTGCGCGACGCATTCCGCCGCGGCAGCCTGGTGCCTGTCGAGACGCCGGATCTGGATCTGGCGCGACAGTTTTATTTCATCTGGCATAAACAGAAATATCAGACCTCGGCGATGCGCGAATTCCTCGACCTGTGCCGCGCCTTCACCGCCGGGGTTCAGCGCAGCGACGAGATCGTGCTGCCGACAATCGCTTAGAGCAGGATGACCGCCCACACCAGGGCAATCATGCTCAATGCCACGAACTGGGCGGCACTGCCCATGTCCTTGGCATTCTTGGACAGCGGGTGCCGTTCAAGGGAAATGCGGTCGATGGCCGCTTCCACCGCCGAATTGAGCAACTCGACGATCAACGCCAACAGGCAGACCGCGATCAGCAACGCCTGTTCGACCCGGCTGACATTCAGGAAGAACGACAAGGGAATCAGGATGACGTTGAGCAATACCAGTTGCCGAAAGGCGGCTTCGCCGGTGAAGGCTGCGCGCAGGCCGTCCAGCGAATAACCGGAGGCATTGAGGATTCGTTTCAGACCGGTCTGGCCTTTGAAAGGTGACATAGAGTGGGCAACTGACAAAAAAAGGAAGTGGGAAAGCTAGTTCAACCAAAGTCAAAAAAGCGTGAAGTAACCAACCTTTAATGGCTGGAAGTTGACTCAAGTTGTTGCAAGAGCAGCGCAGCCTGGGTCCGGGTCCGCACATTCAGTTTACGGAAAATCGCGGTCACGTGCGCCTTGATAGTCGCCTCGGAAACACTCAGCTCGTAGGCGATCTGCTTGTTCAGCAAGCCTTCGCAGACCATGGTCAGCACCCGGAATTGCTGCGGCGTCAGGCTGGCAAGGCCTTCGCTGGCCGCCTTGGCCTCTGCCGAAACGCTGACCGCTTCGAACGCCTGCGGCGGCCAGAACACATCGCCATCGAGGACCGCACGCACGGCTTTCTGGATCACACCCAAGTCGCTGGATTTGGGAATGAAGCCACTGGCGCCGAACTCACGGGACTTGACCATGATGGTCGGCTCTTCCTGGGCCGAGACCATGACCACCGGAATCTGCGGGTACTGACCGCGCAGCAGGACCAGCCCGGAAAAACCGTAGGCCCCCGGCATGTTCAGGTCCAGCAGTACCAGATCCCAGTCGGACTTTTCCGTCAGGCGGACTTCCAGTTCGGCAATGCTCGCTACCTCCACCAGACGGACATCCGGGCCAAGGCCCAGGGTCAACGCTTGATGCAAGGCACTACGAAATAGCGGATGGTCATCGGCAATCAGGATTTCGTATGTGGCCATTTTTCAAATGATCCTGTTTTTCATGAGACGCCCGATGCATTCGGACCTCGCCAAAGCACCTCAAGGCACAGCCATGGAGCTGCACTGACCAGGCAGTTTCAACGCAAGAAACGCCATTGCAAACGCTGGCCGCACCCTGATCGGCGCCAAGCATGCCCAGCGAAGCCGGGGTGGTCAAGCCGCATGCCCGGTACAGTTTATTGCAGTATGAGCGACAATCAGTCCACCAAAGGAGTGACCGACTGGACATAGGGCATCAACTCGGCATGCGCCGGGGTCGAAACGTTCATGTCCAACTGATGTTTGGCATCGAGGTAATGCTGGCTGAACACATCAAAGTAGGCATCCAGCGCCGAGGCTGCGTCGACATCGCCTGCAAGGTCGAGACACAGCGCCGCCACTTCCGCCGTACACAGATGCTCGCTGCGGGTCGAGCGGCGCAACCGGTAGCGCGAGAGTTTTTCGGGTAGCAGGCTGAGGATCGGCAATCGATCGAAATAGGGACTCTTGCGAAAGATCTTTCGCGCCTCGGTCCAGGTCGCGTCCAACAGAATGAACAACGGACGCTTCGTGCCATCGACATCCACGCTGTTTGTCACCCGCTCAGGCTCGACATATTCCCCCGGAAACACCAGGTACGGCTGCCATTGCGGGTCGGACAACAGCGCCAGCAACTTCGGATCGACCTCCGTACGGGACCAGATGAAGGCGTGGTTGTCAGGGACCACGTCGGCGATCAGCCAACCGGTGTTGCTCGGCTTGAACACTTCCTTGTTGGTCATGATCAGGCACACGCCGGAACGGGTCGCGACCTGCGGACGCCATGCGCACAAGCAATGGCTCTCGATCACCCGGCAGTCACGGCAACGCGGCGCACGCCAGCCACGGGCCTGAATCGGCTTGATGCCCTCCTCCTCACGCTGATCGCGCAAGCGGGCTACGGCATTCAAGGCAAAGCGCGCGGGGGTAGGGCTCATAACGGGCAACGCCCACAGAGAAGGGAACTCGACACGAAACACACTCGACAGGGTAAAAAGTGCCAGCAGTTTACCAGACCGCCCGGCGCAAGCCTGTACCGTCCAGCCCGCCTCCCCTATAATTCGCCGCCACTGAACGCACAGTCACGTGACGGGTCAAAGCCCCATCACTGAACCAGGAGAGTTTCATGCTGCGCCTTATCGTTCCTACCGCGGCCGCGGCCATTTTGCTGGCGTCGTCCCTCAATGCCCAGGCTGCGTCCTTGAAAGACACGGAACTGAACAAAATGCTGCAAAACGTCGCCACCCAGAGCAGCGTCGGCACTCCTCGAGCGATCAACGAAGACATACTCGATCAAGGCTACACCGTTGAAGGCAAACAGCTGATCAACCACCTGAGCGTGCAGAGCAGCCACGCCGACAAGATGCGTGCAGACCCGAAGGCGGTGTACTTCCAGCTGGGCGCTTCTGTCTGCAGAAACGAAGGGTTTCGCAAGCTGATGGCCAAGGGCGCGATCATGCGTTACGACTTCACCGAGGTGAAGACCAACCGTCCGGTCGGCTCCGCCAGCTTCCAGGAATCGGATTGCCTGCAACCGGCCAAGAAGAAAAAGTAATCACCGGGAATTGGCGCGCCGCTGTTCATCTTCGGCGCGCAGTTCTGCCAGCAGCGCCTGCAAGTAATGCGAACGGCGTTCGCCGCCACGCAAACGGCGGCAGCACTCCTCTTCGAGGCTCAAATGATTGGCCTCGGCTGATGACTTCAACAATCGATACAGTTGCGTATCGACCTCCAGAATGACTCTGGCCATGGTTTCCCGCCTCCCTGCACTTCACTCATGTTTGAGCGATAAATCCTTGAACTGCATGTACCGTGCGTCCTGCCGTTGACGCAAAGTTGTCGTGTGACACCTGTAACTTAGTAAATCAGAGTGTGGCACAGGCGACGCCTGTTCAGACGAGCGGTGAAACCACCTTGCAAATCGTCAATAAGCGGTTGCCAGCAAAGACGTTGTGGCGCAATGATCAATCAGCGCAAATCATTGTGAAGGTCTAGATTTCAGGTATCCACCTTCACTTTTTCAGGGCTGGAAAGGGGCTGGCCGTCGCTTGTCGTGTTGTGCGATTGTTTCTTTCATCCAAGGGAAAAACAGAACCTGTTTGGATGATCCGATGCCTTTCGGGTCAAGTAGATCGCCCAGGCATGGGCCTGGGCAGACAGCGACACATGAAGTGTCGTGGCACCGGCGTACGTTGTCGGGCCGAGGGTTCTGTGCAGAAGGAGAAGTTGAATGCCTTACCAACCGAATGACCTCCTGAGCCGTCATTTTGAAGAAAGCGGCCACGACCTCCTCAGCAAGGTCGAAGAACAACTCAAGCTGATTTCACCCAACAGCCCGAACATCCCGATCTACCGCGACATGATCCTGACCGTGCTGCGCATGGCCCAGGAAGACCACAACCGCTGGAATGCCAAAATCACCTTGCAAGCCCTGCGCGAACTGGAACAGGCCTTCCGCGTGCTCGAACAATTCAAGGGACGGCGCAAGGTCACTGTTTTCGGCTCGGCCCGTACCCCCATGGAACATCCGCTCTACAGGATGGCCCGGGAACTCGGCGCCGCTCTGGCGCGCTCGGAGATGATGGTCATTACCGGCGCAGGTGGCGGCATCATGGCCGCCGCCCACGAAGGAGCTGGCCTGACACACAGCCTGGGGTTCAACATCACCCTGCCCTTCGAGCAGCATGCCAACCCCACTGTCGACGGCACGACCAACCTGCTGCCCTTCCATTTCTTCTTCACCCGCAAGCTGTTCTTCGTCAAGGAAGCCGATGCCCTGGTGCTGTGCCCGGGCGGCTTTGGCACGCTGGATGAAGCCCTGGAAGTGCTGACGCTGATCCAGACCGGCAAGAGTCCATTGGTGCCCGTGGTGCTGCTCGATGCGCCGGGCGGTAAATTCTGGCAAGGCGCACTGGACTTCATTCACCAGCAACTGGAGGAAAACCATTACATCCTGCCCACTGACATGAAGCTGGTGAGACTGGTCTACAACGTCGAAGAAGCGGTAGAGCACATCAACCAGTTCTACAGCAACTTCCACTCCAGTCGCTGGCTCAAGCATCAGTTCCTGATTCGCATGAATCACTCACTCAACGACCAGGCACTCGAACATATGCAGGAGGCTTTCGCCGACCTGTGCCTGAGTGATCATTTCCATCAGCACACTTACAGCGGCGAGGAACACGACGAAGCCGAATTCAGCCATCTGGCGCGACTGGTCTTCAACTTCAACGCCCGCAATCATGGCCGCCTGCGCGAACTTGTGGACTACATCAACCTGCCGGAAAACTGGGCACAGTCGAAAACCCAGGCACAACAACGCACCCGGGAGCCGTCAAAGGTTACGTGAGGCATAAAAAAACGGCCCGCTATCGAAATAGCGGGCCGTTTCAGTTCAGTCGTCCATCCCTCGACCGCTGAACAGGCGGTTGATCATTTCCATGGAATATCCCCGATACGCCAGGAATCGGCCTTGTTTGGCTCGCTCCCGGACATCTGCCGGCAATTGCCCGGAGAATTTACGTCGCCAGGTATCGGCCAACTGCTCCTGCCAGTCGATACCGCTCTCACGCAGGGCGAGTTCAATATCGGTGCGCTGCAGGCCGCGCTGGCTCAACTCTTCACGAATGCGTAAAGGGCCATAACCGGAACGGGCGCGGTAGGAAACAAAACTTTCGAGGTAACGGGTTTCAGACAACAACCCCTCTTCCGTCAACCGGTCGAGTGCTGTTTCGATCATTTCAGGGAGGGCGCCGCGCTGACGCAGTTTACGCGTCAGCTCGACTCGACCGTGCTCGCGTCGTGCGAGCAGGTCCATTGCGGTTCGCCGCACCGCGACGAGCGTATCGAGTACGGCGGTCATCGCTTCGATCAGATATCAGCGTCAACCAGGTCGTCTTCGGTCTCTTTGACCGCAGAAGCTTTGGCGTCTGCTACGGATGCCGGGGACAGGAGCTTGTCACGCAGTTGCTTCTCCAGCTTTGCCGCGACTTCCGGGTTGTCCGCCAGGAACTTGGCCGAGTTGGCCTTGCCCTGACCGATCTTGGTGCCTTCATAGGCATACCAGGCGCCGGACTTCTCGACGAAACCGTGCAGAACCCCCAGGTCGATCATCTCACCGTTGAGGTAGATGCCCTTACCGTAAAGAATCTGGAACTCGGCTTGACGGAACGGCGAAGCCACCTTGTTCTTCACGACCTTGACGCGGGTTTCGCTACCGACGACTTCATCACCTTCCTTCACCGCGCCGGTACGACGGATGTCCAGACGAACCGATGCGTAGAACTTCAGCGCGTTACCACCGGTGGTGGTTTCCGGACTGCCGAACATCACACCGATCTTCATGCGGATCTGGTTGATGAAGATCACCAGGCAGTTGGCGTTCTTGATGTTACCGGTGATTTTACGCAGCGCCTGGGACATCAGACGGGCTTGCAGGCCCACGTGCATGTCACCCATTTCGCCTTCGATTTCAGCCTTTGGCACCAGGGCGGCCACGGAGTCGACGATGATCACGTCAACCGCGTTGGAACGCACCAGCATGTCGGTGATTTCCAGGGCCTGCTCGCCGGTGTCCGGCTGGGAAACCAGCAGGTCGTCGACGTTAACGCCCAGCTTGCCGGCGTACTCAGGGTCGAGGGCGTGCTCGGCGTCGACGAATGCGCAGGTCGCGCCGGCTTTTTGAGCCTGGGCGATCACCGACAGGGTCAGCGTGGTTTTACCGGAAGATTCAGGACCGTAGATTTCAACAATACGGCCTTTTGGCAGGCCGCCAATGCCGAGAGCGATGTCCAGACCCAGAGAGCCAGTGGAGATGGCCGGGATCGCCTGACGGTCCTGATCGCCCATACGCATTACGGCACCCTTGCCGAATTGACGTTCGATCTGACCCAGGGCCGCAGCCAAGGCTTTCTTCTTGTTGTCGTCCATTAAAGTCCTCACGTAATCAATAAGGCCTGACGGCCAACACCTGTATAAGTAGCCAGTATTATTCCACAGCGATTCCGGATCGCCTACCCCTGATTTGAGATTTCTGCCGCGGCATAGCGCAGCAGCCCCTCTAGCGCGGCCTTCACCGTTTGTCGGCGCACCTCGTCGCGGTCACCGGCGAAGTGTTGCAACTCGCTGAACACTCGCTCGCCCACGCCCCAGGCCAGCCAAACCGTCCCCACCGGCTTGCTCGGCGAACCGCCGTCCGGCCCGGCTACACCACTGACCGCCACGGAAAAATACGCGCGACTTTTCTCCTGCGCGCCCCTGGCCATCGCTTCGACCACTTCGCGACTGACCGCCCCCACCGTGGTGAACAACTCCACAGGAACATCCAGTTGCAGGTTCTTCTGCAGATTGGAATAGGTGACGTAACCGGCCTCGAACCACGCCGAGCTGCCCGGAATACGGGTGATCGCCTCGGCGATCCCGCCTCCGGTGCAGGACTCGGCCGTGGAAACGTGGGCATTGAGTATCTGCAATTGCCTGCCAAGGTCAGCGGCGAGCTGGGTAATTACTTTCACGGTCATCTCCTGATGGGCGGGATGGGTTAACCGTACACCAGCAGACCGCACTTGCAAGCGACAGGACCGATCAAAATGTTAGTGCGCAAGCGCTCTGACATAAGCCTGACAAGCCTGCAAGGCAATCAGTCCGCGGTCGCCGGCGTCGGTAATGGCGATAATTCGTTGAGCATGCGCCGGGTCAAGTCGGGCGCGTACGGCGCCATGATCCACGCCGCCGGGGCCGGAGGTGCCTGGCACTGCACGGTCGGGGGCAACATCGCCTGCATCGAGGAGGACTGACAGGCGCAGATCGGCAGTGGCAAGACGATCGCGCAGGCGATCCTGATCACGTTGAACATCGCTTAGCACTCGGTAATGTTTTTTTTCGCTGGTGGACAATTGCTGCTCCAGGGAGAGGCGCTTGTCCTGCTCCGCCTGCCTCTGGGTTTGAGCAACCAGGGTCAGTTGATTCAGCGTTTCATGGTGCAATCTGGCCTGTTCTTCCAGTCGCCCCGCATAGCGCCAATCCTGAATACGCCAGGCCAGCGCCGCCGAGCCGCCCACCAGCAGCATCATCAGCAAAACACCACTAACGGCCGTTTGGTAAGGCGCCGAAATCAAACCGAAGGCTGACATAACACTGCCCTCGCCCGCGCCCATAGCTGCAAGCGATCCTGCAGCCCATTCAAACCGCCGTTGATGCGGCGGGTGATGCTGTTGAACTGGTCGCGATCGGCCAATTCGTTCAGACCGTTTTGCGCCCAATACCACGCAGCGGATTCGGCAGCCCATTGCGGTTGCTCGAGCAGTTCAGGCGAGGCCAGCAGGCGATCGTCACCGAAGAGGCCGAGGCTGCATTGACGGTAGTTGTTGCGACCGGTGACCTGAATCAAACCGCGTCCGCGATACTTCTGGCCGTCGAGGTCAGGTTCTGCGGTATTGCCCAGGCGTACAGCCAGGGCACCCGTATCGTACTGGCTCAGGTACTGATCGCTGCCCAACTCCCGCACGTACTGCAACTGCCCGGACTCATGACCGACTTGCGCGAGGAACGCAGCGATGCGCTTGGGCGTATTGATGCGGTGATTAGCCATGGCAATTTTGAGAGCGGAAATAAAAACGCCCGCTTGGGTGCGGGCGCCTGGCATGATTTTGAGAAGCTGCCGTTCAGTCAGCGGCATGGTTTGACCTCAATTGATTGATAAACGATGTAGTAACGGTGTTACGAAGCTAAAGCCAGGCAAGTCGCTGCAATCGTGCAACGATAGCTGTCCTTTCGACTTCCACTGGCGGTGACCTTGTCGATCGACCAGCGTCCTCGCATGAAGTCAGGCCAAGTGTCATCCAGCACCACCAACCCTTCTGCGCCCAGTGCCGGATTGCCCGGGCAAACAATCTTTACCTTGAGCGTTTCGCGCATCATCCGGCGCACTTCACCTTCCGCGGCAGCTCGAGCGTCGTCGGCACCCTGACAGCGCTTGCGCAGCGTCTTGAACGGCGCAATACCGCTCTCCTCCACTCGCTCTTGACCCGCCGCTGCGTCCCACCAACTTATCCTGCAACCCTGGTATTTGGCGCGGGCAGTTTCATCCAGGGTCGCAGAGACAAAGGCGTTGTCTCCCGGATGATTGTTGGTGGTCACTGACAGTGTTACCGGCGCCAGAACCTTGCCCGACAGCGACTTCACCTGCCCCCGCCGCGCCAGCACATACAATTCGTTGAACGGTTTGGCGACAGCGTCGTGCAGGTAGGCCAGCCGGGTCAAAAACCCCATGTCCGTTTCATTGGACTGATCAATGTGCGCAATTTTAATCAGCGCCAGATCCGGGGCCACACGCGGGGAAAATCCGTGCCTGGAGGTCAATTGTCGAAACAGCGCTCCCAGGGTCGTAGGCCCGTGGCTGACCGACCGACGTTGTTTGAACCCGGTTTGATCCGCCGCACTGAACGGCGCAGCCGTGGCCACCAGCGTCAGGCGCAAGGGGAACAGGGTTGGCGTACGCCGGGTAATGACGAACTCTCCTTTATCCACCAGCCCCGACTCCAGGTAACCCACCCGCAGGCCGATTTTTTCGCCCAGGTCGGGCAACCCTTCAAGACCTTGCAGATCAATCGAGAGTGTCAGTTGATCGGACTCGATGCCCGCCGCGTCGACGTGTTGCCAATCGAGCAAGCGTTCGTTGAGCAGCGCCGCATTGGCGCCGTAGATTTCCACCGCTGGCGTGAAACCCAGTGACATGCCGCCTCCTTAATCCCAGGCCGAAACCGGTGTGGGTGAAACGGGTTTTGAGTCCACCTCCGGCAGAACAACCCACACCCCTGCCGGCAGTACCGCAGCGTGCTCGGCAAGCTCCGGATTAAGACGCCACAGCGCTTCCTCGGCAGCGTCGTCACAACGTTCAAGCTCGCGGTACAACAACAGATTCACCGAATCACCGGCGATGCTTCGAACCCTACGCATTGGCGAACTCCATCAATTCAATCACCCAGTCGACCACCATCGCGGTGCCGTCATCGATGATGTTGTTTTGGGTTTCCGACAGGCTGCTGATCCGCCACAGGCCCCAGTTACGGCCAATGCCATCCACCAATGGCAACGGCGTGCGCAAGGCCTGCAAGGCGCGCAATTCATCGAGTCGATCCATGGCGGTCGCGTACATCGACTTGCCGGTGATCGTCAGGGTTTGCAGGCCCTGGCCGGTCTGAGTGGTTTTGGGTTTGCTGGTGAGGATATCGATGTTCGTCCAGCCACCGTCCGACTTGCGTAGCAGGGTGCTGTAGGCAAAGTTTCTGGACAGGCCGAAAATGAAACTGCCCAGGACCATTTGCTGGCGCATTACGTACCTCCATCTGTCAGGGCCGCGTCGCTTCGCATCGCGAGTGAGTTCGGCAGGGTCATCAGCCCGAATTGTCCGGTGATTTGCTGAACCACCAGGTTGGCCAATTGGCTGGCACTGGCCTGATCCTGACCGTTGATGTAGATGTTCGCGGTCAAGTTGTTTTGCTGATGGGTTGTCTGGGAATCGCTGATGCTTTTACTGACTTGATCCGGGGCCGCGAGCCGATCTTTGGTGGAGACAATTTTTTCACCCAGCCATTCGCCCGACTCACTTCCAATCCAGCCGCCTACCAACGCCCCGACAACTCCGCCTATAGCCGTGCCGACTATTGGAACAACACTGCCCAAAGAAGCCCCAAAAGACGCGCCAGCGGTAGCTCCCGCCCAACCGCCACCTGCCGTGCCCAGCCCTGCCGCCACCATTCGTTTATCACCGGCAAGCACGCCCTCGACCACATCGGGGGCCGCACTCAAAAATTTCAATGGTCCTGGTGCATTGCGAGACACCGAGCGCAATGAAGCCGTCGCTCCAGTTAAACGACGAACCTTGACTGAGCGAATACCTTGTTTACCGATGTTTTTCCCCGGTTCCCCAACGGCTTCGGGACGTTGATTCCCGGCCTTCACATCCGGTTTGTCCAGCTTGTCCGGCTTTTCCAGTTTGTCCGACCTGTCCGACTTGACTGTCTTTTCCGACTTGTCCGACTTGACTGTCTTTTCCGCGCGGTCAGTTTTTCCAACGTCCTCGGAGATCAGCCTACCCAATCGGCGAGGCAGTCTCGCAGCCGCGCCATCCAGCACACGCTTGGCCGCCCGGTTGACTAATTCATCCCCCACAGCCTTGAACAATTCGCTGATCAATGGTTTTACAGCTGCCGCTACAACCACGATGCCTGCTGCGGTTTTCGGAAAGGCTTCAGCCAGTTCAGTCAGACGATCCGTCAGAGAACCGAGAGAGGCCAGCGCACTATCCGCCACGGGCGTCAGCTCACTGCTGGCGACCATGGACAGACGCTCGTTACGCGCATTGAAGAGATTCCACTGGCCCTGCTGGGTCCTGGATTGTGCCAGCGCATCCTGCTTAACCGCGCCCCCGTTGCCCAGCTCCGACGTGGCGTACTGGCGATTATCCAACACCTGCCAGAAAGCCTGGTTGACCTCGGAAAGACTGTTCGACAGGCGCAACGCCGCTTCACCACTGTCGGCAAACAACGTGGTCGCCAACGATGTGCGTACCTCGGCAGGTTGGTTGTTCAATGCGGCAAGCACCGACATTACAACGCCCGGTGCTTGACCGTCCTGGCGCAACTCGCTGGCCACGACTGCGGGGGCAATATTCAGCTGCTGCCATGCCGCACGCTCGGTTGCGGACACCTTGTCGCCCTTGCCCATCGCGGTAACGATATGACTTAGAGCGGCGCCAGCATCGGCCTTTTGCGTTCCGGTATTCAACAACGCCGCTGTCAGTGCAGCGGCTTGAGCGGGTGTCAGGCCTGCCGCCGTAGCAGCACCGCCGTCACGCTGCAAGACGCCACCGATGTCGGCCGCCGTGGCATCCCCGGGGCTCTTGCCCAAATGGTTGATGGCGTCCGCCAGATCAAAGGACGCCTCACTCGTGAGCTTCATGGAGTTTCGCCAACCGACCATCATCTCTGCGACTTCCATGGCCGGCACTTTGAACGCCGTTGCGGTGACCGCAGCATCACTGGCGAAACTATGCAGTACAAGTTGACGGTCCGAGGCATTGGGCAGATTACTGACAATCCCTGCCTTGGCAGCCAGGCTCTCAATCTTCAGCAGATCAACCAGGCTCGTCCCGCCGGCTGCCACCAGCGGAGCGGTGCTCATGATCAGAGTTGATTGCAGCACCTCCTTGCTCTGGTTCGGGTTGAACCGGGCGGCCTGCCTCAGATCGGCCATGACCGAGTCAATCTCTATCATCGGTTTGAGCAGATCCGGCGGTTCAATACGGCCACCAGCCTTATCTGGATCTGCTTGCTCACTGACCGACTCATTTTTGGCATCGGCACCAGGAGATTGCGACAACGAACGCTGAGACGACAGTTTCAGTCTCAATGACTCGATAGCCGTCGTCAGCAGGCTGATTTTTTGCCCAAGCGCTTCCAGCGTCAGACCAAGAGTGGACATTTGTTGCGCAGCAAACACGCCCATGACTTGCACTGGCGAAAGACTCGCCTCTACGGCTGCATCCAGGCTGATATCACCGAACGCCAGCCCCCCTGGATTGATGGCCGCGTTTCTTAGCGAATACTTTTCGTCCGCCATCCCGCTCTACTCCTGTTTCACGCCAAGGCGAGTGATCGCGATGTCGTAGCGGCGTAATGCCTTGCCAGCGTCCCACTCCAGAATCTCCGCCTCACTTACCGGGTAAATGAGCGGCACCACATCGAGGATTACTTCGATGTCGCGCTCCGAAAGAAGTCCGCCGGTTTGTTTAAAAAATCGTCGATGCGCACCTGCAGCTGGGTCCAGTCGGGCACGGTCAGCGAGGCCAGGTCGGGAAGCATCAGGCCGGTGCAGTGGGCAGTGATGAATTCGGCGCGTTCCTTGGCCGTCTTGAGCTTCTTCATCGCCTTGGTCGCGCGCAGCACCGGCATTTCCAGGGTCAATGAAGCCAGCGTGCGCCCCGCTGCCGCGAGGGGTTGCAGCAGGGTCACTTCATCGGGGGAGGCCGACGGTTTTGCCGCGTCTTCGCCTTGTGCCAGGAAGTGCGAGGACGGCAAGGTCGACATTTGATGAACGTATTGCGCGATGCTCACGTAGTCCGGGCGTTTGAGTTGGTCGAGTTCCTTGGCCGACAGTCCGGTGGCCAGCAATGCCAGCTCGAAGAACTGGTCGTCCTCATCATCTCCGGCACGGGCCAGGGCTTCTTTTTGCGCGGCGTAGTACAACGGCTTGAGCTGGATTTGCGCGATCTGCGCACCCTCGTCACCGGTGATCGGCGACAACAGGATATGTTTGGGGGGTGTCCATGACATGGCATGAGTTCCTTGAAGAAAAAGGAAAGCCGCCCGCAGCAGGTCGGCGAACCGACGGGTGAAGGCGGCATTGGGGAGTTCAGCGAAGCGTTACGGCAGCAACACCGCCCGACGGGCGTCGCCCAGGATGTCGACGCCATTGAGCATGAACTTCTGGGTGCGCACATCGATGTCGATCACCGGGATGCCGTTTTCCAGACGGTTGTAGGTGCGGCAGGACAAGTCCAGCGTGGTAGTGAGTTTTTCGCCCATCTTCAGTTTGGCTACATCCAGGGACTTCAGCTTGCCGCCGACGGTGTGGTAGGTGAACCAGGTATTGCCGTCCTGATCCTGACCCGCTTCACGCACATTCAGCAGGATGTCTTCGCCCGGCTTCACGCCCAGCGCCAGCATGATTTCCGGCCCGGCACCTTGCAGGACCAACTGGGCTCCCAGCACTTTGCCGCTCTTGGCCATTTCCTCGACGATAAAGCGGCCGCCGGCCATTGGTTCCATTTCGAACTCGATCTTCGGCGGGGTGAATTCCTCCACAGTCGCCGACAACGGCAAGCCTTGCAGGGTGGCCGCGATGGCCTGTCTTACGCGGTTGGTAAACATTAGAGAACGTCCTCCAGGAACTGCTCGATGATTTCATCGCGGGCATTGAGTTGATAAACCATGTGTTCGTTCGGCGCGTAGCGGCCGTAGTCGATGACCACGTACCAGGTGCCGTTCTTGTACTTCTCGACGCTGTTCAATTCCGGGTGCAGGTAGACACTGCCGCCTGGAATGGTTTCGTCGGCGACCAGGGTTTGCAGCCAGTCATTGATGCGCTTGACCTCCTGATCCATGAACGACTTGGTCAGGTTTTTCGCCATCGCCTTCTGGCCGGCTGCCACCAGCTTGCGGCTGATCGCATCTTCGAGGCCGACATAGCTGATGAACTTGCCGGTGATGGAGCGGTTTCCCAGCAGCGAGAAACCGCCGAGGACCGTGCGGGCGTAGTAGCTGATGCCATAGCGGTTAAGCAGATCGCCCTCGGTGGACTTGTCGAGGATGTTGTATTCCACGACTCGGGAAACGTCCTCGGCGAAGGTCACCTGGTTGCCCGGACTTTCCCATTGCTTGACCTTGGCCAGCGCAGCGATGGCCAGGCTTGAAGGCGACAGGAACACGTTTTTCTTCGCCGCCTTGGAGTACACCGATGGCATGTTGTGCACCAGCAGGCATCGATCGAAACCGAGTTCCGCACCGCCCAGTTCCTGGCTGTAAGTCACCTGATCGGCAACGGCGGCATCCTTGCCGTCGAGCACCACGCGCGCCTTGATGCGCTTGCCGAATGAGGCAAACTCACTGGCGACCGCCTTGGTACTGGTAAAACCCGGTGCACCGATGATGGTCAGGTCTTCTGGCACGCCGCTGAGTGCAGCGAGACCGAGCTTGCGGCCAGTCAACGGATCGACGCCGCCGATCACATTGTTCAGCGTGTCGGCCGGCGTTGTGCCCTCGTCGACGATGACCACGTAGACCGGCACCTTGACCACTTTCAGGATCTGGAAAACCGCGTGGAACAGCGTGCCTTCTTCGGCGCCGGTTGGATCGAGCAGTGCCTGGGTGGTGAAGCTGTTGATGCGGAAAGGGGCATTGCGTGGAACAAGCAGATCGGCCTTCGGTGCGGTGCCGATCAGACCGATGACGTTATCACCCAGGCCACCCATGGCCTCGGGGGACTCGGAGGCATTGACGCTGATGCCGTTGTGTTCGAAGTTCAGAACCTCAGCCATATTATTCAGCCTTCTTGGTGGCGGCCTTTTTGGCCGGGTTGGATTCAGCGGTCGATTCGTCCGCCTCGTTTTTCTTCCGTTCAAGGCGGCCGGCGCTGCACAACGCGCGGGCCTCCACATCGAGCAATTTCAGTTCCTGGCCGATGCTTGACCAGTGCCCACCCCCAATGGGGAATGGACGGAGCACGGTGTACGTTTGGCGTTCTGCCATTTCTGTTTCTCCATAAACAAAAAAGCCCCTTTTTCGAGGAAGGGGCGGATTGGGTGTTGATTAGCGGATAAGAAAACGCCCCGACGGTACGGGGCGTTTATTGAAGCTGGCCGGACAGCCAGGAAGGTGCGAGCGGGCGGTGATCCGTCAGGGGAAATTCAGGCTCTTGTGGCCAGTCGCGCAACTCGCGTCGATAAACCTGCAGCTCGGCGTACTGTTCGGCCGTGAGCGTTGTTGCTTCGCCAGCATCCAGTTCGTCGCGCTGACGCGCCACAAGACCGTCGGTTTTCGCCAACTGCACATCACGCCAAGCTCGCTCGATGTCAGCCAATTGCTCAGGGGACATCGGCGGACGCTCTATCAATGAGGGCGGTTCAGTATCGAAGTTGATCTTGTTAAGTTGTGACTGACCATTCAACAGTTCGCTATGTAACTCATGCGATATCTCGATAGCGTCAGCTGGAAGCTCGCTGGATACATCCGAGTCGTGAAAAAGCCCCGTTGTTTTACTGGAATAAATCATCGTATTCCCCCTTTTAAATCCCGAAGGCAAGTACACGGACTGCCGATTGACTGGCGGTATAGTTGGATTGCAATAGCACCTGCCCCAAACCGTTAGCCATTCCCGACACAAACGGTGACCCGCCCGAGCTATAAATGACGCTGTCGGTCAGGGACACGGTGCAACCGAAATTCATGCTCGGAAAAGCAATCGGTAAATTGAATGCCGTGTTCAGCGCAGCACTTGAGAAGACTGCCGTCATCCATTGAACGATCAACCCGGAAGGTAGCTTCTGATAGCCATTAACCCCCATCAGTGCACCAAACGGTGCCGTCTTGCCGGCTACGCCCGTACCCATTAACAACCAGATCCCGTTGCCAATGCAGGTGATATCGATGTAAGTGTCCGGGGGAATGGAACGACTCGCGGAACTGGCCGCCACGACGAGACTCTCTTGCATTTTGTCTGTGCCCTGAGTGACCAGGGTCAGGTTCGCCACTGACCAGTTCTGCAAACGAATAGTGCAGCCAGGCAGAACACCGTTGGCCGCGGAGTCAGGGATACTGTATGACGCAGGTCCGCTACCAAAGGCGTGAACCATCCCCCCCAAGTGCGCCGCAATACCGGTCAACGCGTTGGTGAACGAATAGAAGCCCCCCAGCTCGAACCCTCTCGTTCTAGCCCATTCGGTGGTCACAAGCTTTTTGGTGTTATCGAAGCGCGGAGGTGTGTTTGCCAGTACCGCGGAATACTGTAACTGTGCGGAGCCCGACGCCCACCAACTGGCGGCACCATTGCCGACCAACTCGAGTTCGCCACCCGGTTGAAGTGCAATTGAGGCTATCTGACCATTGCCACAGTTGATGTTGTCGGCCCCCGCACAGACTACCGTGACCACCCCGCTGCCAATGTTGCGAAAGTTGATCGCGCCGCCAGCCGGAAGCGCATTGGCCGCGGGCAGCGTGACCTGGAATGCCCCGATCACCGTTACGATCGTCCCGACCGCCGCGGTGGTTAGCGTCGTGGCTGCAGTCAGGCTGGTAAAACCGCGATAGTTACCTTGGCTGCGCCGGGTAAACTCTGTCGTGGCGATAGATTTGGAGTCGTCGAACAACGATTGCGTTGTCCAGTTCGGACCCGACATGATGCCGGCATACTTGAGTGCGGCAGAGCCGCCAATCAAACGCCACAAATTGCCAATCCGGACAAACTCCGCCGTGTCTCCCGGCCCGAGCGAAATGTTCCCTAGATAGTTCACCGCGTCGATGACCTCGCCAGGGCCCGAAGTGACTGTGAGGGTTCCTTGGCCGCACACAAGGTAAACAACGGCACCGCGCGGAATTAGGCCTCCCCCGACAGGAAGGGTAACTATCGCCGCTCCAGTGACCGCGAAGGACGCAATTTTACCGACGTCCGCCAGGGTCATGACCGTAGACGCGGAGTAGTTGGTGTATTCGCCAAACTCCACGCCGCGCCGCCTCAGATAGGCCGAGTTGATCAGCAACTGCGAGTTGTCGAATTGCGCCGGCGTATTCGCTGTAGGGCTGACCAACGCTGGCGAGTTGATCGGTGCAAACCCTTGGGTCACGTCCTGAAAGGTCAGGGCTGTAGTGCCGAGAACAATCACGCCATCCGTGACAAGCTGCCAGATCGTATCGGAAAGCGTATTCCCCTGCTCAACAGAGACCGTCAGCCCTGACGTGACGTCAGCGCTTGAATCGGCGTCCTTTGCACGGGTCCAGCCCGCCACTGCCGCGACCCAAATGCCATTGTCCTTTGCCAGGGTCTGACTCTTGACCAGGACACGATCGCCCGCGACAACAGCCACACCATCAATCATTTGAGCGCCAGTCAAAGCGATGTTGGCTGTGGTTGCTACTCGCACCGATTGTTTGGCATCAAGCTTGCCCAGCTCTGCCGCTACAAAGTCCGCGACCCAGGCTCGCGTCGCTTTAACCACCGTATCGTCAATCAACAGCGTCACCAGCGAAGCATTGCTGGTCTCGAAAATCGAGCGAATGTAAAACTCTTTCCCTGAACCTGAGGTTGCCAGAATCGGCTTGAACGACTCCGGGTATTTGACGATCGCGTAAAGAATGCCGGTGTCCGTCCACAGCCCCGCTTCCCGCACATACCAGCCACCCACCTCCGACGGGATGGTCACCTCGGCCAACAGCCAGCTCGGGTTTTTTTCGTCCTGGAACAATGCATTGAGTGGTCCGCGCCACACTTCGCGCTTGAGCGCCGTGGCGGTGGCCGCCGGGTTGTAGACCGTGCCGCCGCCGTCACCTACCGAAATCTGCGACAGCCTGATAGGAACGCCCGCAGCCTTGCAGGCGGTTTCGTAAGCAATCCCTGCATTGGTGAGCAGGGTGTAATAGTCAGCCATTCAGGCCCCCTGAGGATAAATAGTGGATGTTTCAACGGTGTAGAGACCGGCGGCCATAAAGGCTTCACCCGATGCCTCCAGCCCTTCGATGACAATCGGATAAACCGTCGCCAGCTCGCCGCAGACGGTCGTCGCGCCGATGACGTGGCTGCCAAAGGCACTCAAGCCGACCGATACCGACACGCTGTCGCGTTCGCTTTTGGCGTCCGCCAGGCGTCGATCCAGACGTGCGTCGATCTCTTCGCTGTAGGGTTGATCGGTAAAAGCCCTGACGGAAAAGCTGTAGGGCGTACCCGGTGGCGTCTGTTCGTACCAGGCACGCACCTCAGGCATCAAGCGCAAGCCCTTGGCGGCGTTTTCCAGCGCCTGCCGCGTGCCGGCCTGCCGGGCGGTGGGCCAGGCAAGACCCACCGTCAAACGTTTTTCCAGCTCTACTGCCTCAGCGTTCCACTCGCTGACACCCCGGTCCGCCGCGAGGTAAGGCAGAAACGCCAAGGGCGTCGCGGCAGGGTTCATTAATTCGGGGAAAGGCGGTGCAATGCGATCAAGCAAAACACCGAAGCCGAGATCGAGGGCCCTTTCCAACGGTGAACTGTTGACCGGCAACAGGCTTATACGAGGTGTTGAATCACTCATAGGGTGAGCACCTCCACCTCGACACCCGTGCAATAAGGCGCCTCGAAGGCCGTCGTCACTATCGGCTCTAGGGGTTCAAGAATCTCCAGCTGAACTGCCCCGGCGTTATGCAGCGTGTAGTCGATCCAGCTCGGATCGACCCGCCCTTCGAGGCGATGGCAACTGTCGGCATAAACTTGCAGCTGCTGTTGCGCAGCGGCTTTCGTCAGCCCCGAATCAGGGCCGGCGTTGATCCTGGCAACCACGCGGATCTTGTAGTTCTGGATATGCGCGCCCTGGACGGTGACCCGATCGGTCTCCGGCCGCACATCGGGGCGGGAAAAGTGCTGGCGTACACCCTCGAGCAAATCGTCGCTGGCCGTACCATCGCCCTCCCGCGAAAGCACCGTGACCATCACTTCGCCGGGAGCCGTACGTCGTCCATTACCGTCCTTGATCTGCGCGGCATAGCCGTCCGGGGAGAAGGTATACGTGACAGTTACCTCACCCGCGGTTGCCGTTTCCACCCTCACTGATGGCCGCTCGCCGAGGGTGAAGACTTCCCGGCGATACTGCATCCGCGAACCCGCGGCCGGTGCGTGGGGTGCCAGGTAATAACGCAACCGGGCATCGTCGTCGCTCTCATACACAGGGGCCACCGGCGGAAACGCCACCGGGTCACCAGGATCCAGCAATTGGCGTTCAAGGCCCATGTCTGCGAGGCGGGCATCGAGATTGCTGCCGGTAGCCCACCAAGCCAGCATCTGCTTGATCCGTGCGTTGTACTTGCGTTCGTGAAGTTGCAAACGCACACAAAACGCCTCTAACGCCAGCGTCAGCAGTTCACTTTCATTCTCAAGGCTGAGTTTGAGCATTGCCGCATTCTCGGGGGAACGGGCACCCACGTACTCGACGACAAACGTCTTGAACTCTGCGAGCAGATCCTCAAAAGCGTCGACGGCGACGATGGCCGGCTCCGACAATTGGTTCTGCCCCGGTATCAACATGCTCATGTCACCACCTCGAAGGTTTGATTACGGTTTTTCCACGTGCCAGAGAAACGCAGCATCAACCCCGCCCCCTGGCGACTGGCGACAATGACATCTGGTTGAAAATCCCCGATGCCGTTCTGATGGTTGTAAAACGCTTGCGCGGCATGGCTCTGGGCCAGGATCAACAAGTCGTCACCGAGGTTCTGCCCCAATAAATCCGGGATGGCGCAGCCATACAAAGGGCGCTTCTGACGTGTACCCAACGGCGTGGTCAGCGCGCGGGTTGCGCGCTGTACAAATTGAGGCCAGTCGTCGACTGCCGCGCCTGTATTACGATCGATTCCAATCATGGGGAAACTCTTTATGCAGTGCTGATGACACGGCCCTCGTGATCTACCAAGGGGCCGCTCAGATGCACACCGGAAGCGTCGAGTCGCATCCCCGTCGCACCCAGGCGCAGTTCAATGGATTCAGAAGTCATCGCCATTCGCGCCGAGCCGATTTTCAACTCGAGCACTTCGCGAGAGGCGGTCAGCAGCGCCGGGGCGTTTTTCCATTGCAGGGCATGACTGACGTCGTCGTAGCTGCTTTCAGTGCCGTCCCGATAGAGGCGACGCGTCAGCGATGCCTGTGTCGAGACGGGGGGAAACTGATTGCTGTTCAGCCCGAATAACGCAACGGATTGAGAACTGCTTTCACCACCGCCGTGGTTGAGTAACAGGCATTGTTCGCCAACGGACGGTATACGCGTCTCACTTTGCCCCCCAGCACTGGGGTTGAAAAAGCGGATGGCCGGCGTCAGCAGTTCACCGTGCCTGACTCTGCAAGTGTTGCCGACCGGATCGACCTCCTGGCACACACCAACGCGACACAGACTGTCAGTACGCCGGTAGAGATCCTCAAACTCGGTCTCCATCTCAGCCAGACGCTCAATGATCGGGCCAAGCTGTAGACGTAAAAGCGCATCGAACATGGCTCAGCCCTCCAGTTCCTTGTATTGATCCGGGTCGTCGATGTTCGAGACTTCCCAGGTACGGGCAAACTTCGGAGTGCCCAGCGGGTCGTCCAGCAGAAGCGGACCGAGGTAGAGCGCCTGGCTAAAGGACAGGGTCCAGGTTGGGTATTGCCGTGTTTCGCTGATGAGGATTGAAGGAATGGCGTCGAGGTTCAGCGGCAGGTCGCATTGATCCTTCGGCAGTCCCCAGCGGTTATCCGTGGCCATATCCTTGAGTGCACTGGCCAGATCACAAGCGGCCAATCCGGAGCCAGCCTGCATGGCTTGCGCAATAACTTGCAGCGAGATCGTCAATACATGAGCGATACGCCCATCACTGGCAGGGCAGCCAGGTGCGTCACGCTCAATGGTGATCAGGACCCACGGTCGTTCGCCGACTTCCGTGAAGTCCTCATGACTTCCGACGTTTATACCGAGTGCCGAGTTGCTCAGCGCCAAGGCAATGGCAGCCAGAAACTGTGAGGGTTTTTCGATGATGGAGGGCATATTGGACATCCTGTTCATATTTCAGCGAGCTCGATCAGCCTGCCATTTCACTGTTGGTCGGGACGAGAATCACGGGCTGGCACTTCACAGACGCCTATTCGCCTGGCCGCCCAACGCTCATAAAGCCCGATGGCCACATCCGCCCCGGCCATCGCCGTCAGGCAACCAAAAGCCCCCGCCGCCCAGATCGACACGCCTGCGGCATACAGCAGCATGATTGCCGAGACCCCGCAGATCATGCAGGCCCCGGAGCGCAAGGCCAGGCGTCGCAGCAATGACCAGCCGCGGGCGCCCTCCTTGTCGGCGCGCCACATTTCGCCGGACACCCCGCCCAGCAAGGCGAGGACGATGACGAGCCAGATCGGCATGTCCAGCAACGCTTGTTGCTCGTTTGTCATGTCACGCCTCCCGGGGTGATTGATGAATGTTGTGTAAGGGTTAAACGCTTTCCTTTTTTCAGGTAGGCATTCCAAAAAGCCCGGTGTGAGCCGGGCTTTTCAGTAATGCGGTCCTTCGCGTTGATCTTTCGGCGCTACTGGCGCGGTACGGATCGATTCAAATTGTTCTTCCGACCGCGGTCCCTGCCCGCCGGATAACTGCTTCTGGTGCTTTACGCTGCACACCCGGGTCAGTTGCCAACCCTCTGAACCGTTAAGGCCGGTTCATCGCTGCCTGTGTGGTGGAACTAAAGAGCTTCGTTTCGAGCCGCTTTGTCGAGCGGCTTGAGACAAAGAATATGCATGGATGCATATACAGTCAATGCACAAATGCATTTATTTATGCGTTTGTTTTGCACAAACGCATGAAAGCCCCATCCACACAGGTCTTGACGAGCTTTTGGCAGGCGAAAAAAAACCCGCTCGTGAGCGGGTTTTATCGAATAGAGCGGTTGTTAGCGGGCGTACATGCCCCACCAGAAGACATGCCCGAGGATGACAATCTGCTCTTCCTGGATTTCCTGGAAGCTGTAGTCCTCGTCCGGATGTTCGTCGCGGTTGAAGCTGCGCAGGCGAATCCCGGTCGGCAGGCGATACAGCTGCTTCACCCGCAATTGGCCGTTGTGATTGATTGCATAAAGGTCACCGTCAACGATATCGCCAATGCCGCACTTGCCAGCATTGACCCCGACCGTGGCGCCATCGCGCAGTACCGGCAGCATGCTGTTGCCCCGCACTGTCACGCACTTGGCCTGGTCGAACTGTACGCCGTTATGGCGCAGGCTACGTTTGCCGAAGCGCAGGCTAGAGCGCTCGCTTTCTTCGATGACGAATCTTCCCGATCCTGCGGCCAATTCAACCTCGCGAAGAAAGGGGACCGACACCTCGTCGTCATCGACAGGGGTATCGTCGTCCCACAGGCTTATATCCTTGAGTTCCGAGTGCACAGGAGCGCGCCCGGCATTGGCGGCGGGCACGACGTCCGCGCGACCCCGCAATTGGTCGGTGCTCACGGAGAAGTACTCGGCGATCTTCGAAATATGTTTATCCGAAGGATCGACGATCTTCCCGCTGAGAATGCGCGAGAGCGTGGATTGAGGCACGCCGGTACGACGGTGAAGCTCCGTGGGGGAGATCCCGTGCTGGTCGAGCAATGCTCTTAAGACAGTAGATACGTTGCGTTTGTGCATAACGCGCATAGTGCTGGTTATTTTCGCAGAAGACAAATGCCCAATTGCATGATCGATGCATAACCTGCTTTTTTGCATCGTAAAAGATGTCACCCGGCCGCGATGCCTGCGTCGGGCAGAGCGCCCATGGTAACCTTGCGCCCATCGCGGAAAAGCCCGGCCGTTGCCCCGCTTTTGCCCCACCTCTTTCAACGAGCTTCCTGACAATCCGATGAATAAAGCCGTCTCCGACCTGTCCTCCCACACCCCGATGATGCAGCAGTACTGGCGCCTGAAAAACCAGCACCCGGACCAGCTGATGTTCTACCGCATGGGCGACTTCTACGAGATCTTCTATGAAGACGCGAAGAAGGCCGCCAAGTTGCTGGACATCACCCTGACCGCCCGCGGGCAGTCGGCGGGGCAGGCGATTCCGATGTGCGGGATTCCTTACCACGCCGCCGAGGGTTACCTGGCGAAACTGGTGAAGCTTGGCGAATCGGTGGTGATCTGCGAGCAGGTCGGTGACCCGGCCACCAGCAAAGGGCCCGTGGAGCGGCAGGTGGTGCGCATCATCACGCCGGGGACGGTGAGTGACGAGGCGTTGCTCGACGAGCGTCGGGACAACCTGATCGCTGCCGTCCTGGGTGATGAGCGCCTGTTCGGTCTCGCGGTGCTCGACATCACCAGTGGCAACTTCAGCGTGCTGGAAATCAAGGGCTGGGAAAACCTGCTGGCGGAGCTGGAGCGGGTCAACCCGGTGGAACTGCTGATCCCGGACGACTGGCCCAAGGATTTGCCGGCGGAAAAACGCCGTGGTGTGCGTCGTCGTGCGCCGTGGGATTTCGAGCGCGATTCGGCGCTCAAAAGCCTGTGCCAGCAATTCTCGACCCAGGACCTCAAAGGCTTTGGCTGCGAAAACCTGACCCTGGCCATCGGCGCCGCCGGTTGCCTGCTGGCCTACGCCAAGGAAACCCAGCGCACCGCCCTGCCCCATTTGCGCAGCTTGCGTCATGAACGCCTGGACGACACCGTGGTGCTCGATGGCGCCAGCCGTCGCAACCTGGAGCTCGACACCAACCTGGCCGGGGGCCGCGACAACACCCTGCAATCGGTGGTGGACCGTTGCCAGACCGCCATGGGCAGCCGCCTGCTGACCCGCTGGCTGAATCGCCCGTTACGCGATCTGACGGTGCTGTTGGCGCGTCAGACCTCGATCACTTGCCTGCTCGACGGTTACCGCTTCGAAAGACTGCAACCGCAGCTCAAGGAAATCGGCGACATCGAGCGGATTCTTGCGCGGATCGGCCTGCGCAATGCCCGCCCGCGCGACCTCGCCCGCTTGCGTGACGCCCTCGGCGCACTGCCCGAACTGCAAGTGGCGATGACAGAGCTCGAAGCCCCGCACCTGCAGCAACTCGCCAGCATCACCAGTACCTACCCGGAACTGGCGGCACTGCTGGAGAAGGCCATCATCGACAACCCGCCGGCGGTCATTCGGGATGGCGGCGTGCTGAAAACCGGCTACGACAGCGAACTCGACGAACTGCAGTCGCTCAGCGAAAACGCCGGACAATTCCTGATCGACCTCGAAGCACGGGAAAAGGCCCGCACCGGCCTGTCGCACCTGAAAGTCGGCTACAACCGCATTCACGGTTACTTCATCGAGTTGCCAAGCAAGCAGGCGGAGTCGGCACCGGCCGACTATATTCGCCGCCAGACGCTCAAAGGTGCCGAGCGTTTCATTACGCCGGAACTCAAGGCGTTCGAAGACAAGGCATTGTCAGCCAAGAGCCGCGCCCTGGCCCGCGAGAAGATGCTGTACGAAGCACTGCTCGAAGACCTGATCGCCCAGCTGCCACCCTTGCAGGACACCGCCGGTGCCTTGGCCGAACTGGACGTCTTGAGCAACCTGGCCGAGCGTGCACTGAACCTCGACCTGAACTGCCCGCGCTTCGTCAGCGAGCCGTGCATGCGCATCAGCCAGGGCCGCCATCCGGTGGTCGAGCAAGTGCTGACCACGCCGTTCGTGGCCAACGACCTGAGCCTGGACGACAACACGCGCATGCTGGTGATCACCGGCCCGAACATGGGTGGTAAATCCACCTACATGCGTCAGACCGCTCTGATTGTGCTGCTGGCGCATATCGGCAGCTTCGTGCCGGCGGCCAGTTGCGAATTGTCACTGGTCGACCGCATCTTCACCCGGATCGGTTCCAGCGATGACCTGGCCGGCGGGCGCTCGACCTTCATGGTGGAAATGAGCGAAACCGCGAACATTCTGCACAACGCCACCGAGCGCAGCCTGGTGTTGATGGACGAAGTCGGGCGCGGCACCAGCACCTTCGACGGCCTGTCGCTGGCCTGGGCGGCGGCCGAACGCCTGGCGCATCTGCGTGCCTACACGCTGTTCGCCACCCACTACTTCGAACTGACCGTCCTGCCGGAGGCCCAGCCGCTGGTGGCCAACGTGCACCTCAATGCCACCGAGCACAATGAACGCATCGTGTTCCTGCACCACGTGCTGCCCGGCCCGGCCAGCCAGAGTTATGGTCTGGCCGTGGCACAGCTGGCAGGCGTACCGACCGAAGTCATTACCCGCGCCCGCGAGCATTTGAGCCGCCTGGAAGACACCGCCCTGCCCCACGAGTCGCCAGCCCCTGCCAAAGGTAAACTGGCTGCTCCACAGCAAAGCGACATGTTCGCCAGTCTGCCGCACCCGGTGCTGGATGACCTGGCCAAGCTCGATCTGGACGACATGACACCACGCCGTGCGCTCGAATTGCTCTATACACTAAAGACACGGATCTAACGCAGCGGCTTGCAAGCTGTTAGAATCTCGCGCGGTTTGGGATGCTGCTGGCTAATAGCCTGGCCAGCAGACTATCGCTCCCGAACCTGGCGACCCCTACGAGAAGGGGCGCAGCAAGCCGCGCCTGAGGAGAAAATTAGAAATGACCTTCGTCGTCACCGACAACTGCATCAAGTGCAAGTACACCGACTGCGTAGAAGTCTGTCCGGTGGACTGCTTTTACGAAGGCCCGAATTTCCTGGTGATTCACCCGGATGAGTGCATCGATTGCGCGCTGTGCGAACCTGAATGCCCTGCCGTGGCTATCTTCTCCGAAGATGAGGTTCCGGCCGGCATGGAGAACTTCATCGAGCTGAACGCTGAGTTGGCCGACATCTGGCCAAACATCACCGAACGCAAGGATCCAATGCCCGATTCCGCAGAATGGGATGGCAAGCCAGGCAAGATCGCAGACCTCGAACGCTGATTACCCCCGCGTTCGCGAAAAAGGCCCCACAAGGGCCTTTTTGCTTTTCCGCGGGCAAAAAAAGGGGCGGTTTGACCCGCCCACATTTTTTCCCTATTCCCTGTGTTCCCTTTCATCATCCTGATGAATCGCGTCCTGCGATTTCCCTACCCCTCATCCTTGAAGGACGTGTCTGTCCGTCGACACAACCTGAATACTAGAGCTTTTCACTCCCTGATCAATCGCCCCTTGGCGCGTAATCCAACTGTCACACGTCATTAATAATAAAAAATAGCCGTATAAATCAAAAAGATAAAAACGAAAGGCGTTCAACATGGACGATTGCCAGGGTGTAAAAATAACGAACACTTACGCAAGTGTAAGCCTGGGCTTACAGCACGAAACCGAAATCCCGAGGGGATCCGGTCTTCTGGCCTGGCAATAAAAAACCCCGAGCCAGTCGGGGTTTTTCATGCCATCGCAGTGAGTGCCTTATTGGAACAGCGACTCACTCGACAGACCATTTTTTTCCAGGATCTCGCGCAGTCGCTTCAAGCCTTCCACCTGAATCTGCCGGACCCGCTCACGGGTCAGGCCGATTTCCAGGCCGACGTCTTCAAGGGTGCTGCTTTCATGACCGCGCAGGCCGAAGCGACGTACAACCACTTCGCGCTGCTTGTCGGTCAGCTCAGAGAGCCATTGATCGATGCTCTGGGACAGGTCGTCGTCCTGCAACAGTTCGCATGGATCGGTCGGGCGGTCGTCAGTCAGGGTGTCGAGCAGGGTTTTATCCGAATCCGGTCCCAGCGAGACGTCGACGGAAGAAACCCGCTCGTTAAGGCCGAGCATACGCTTGACCTCTCCCACCGGTTTTTCCAGCAGGTTGGCGATTTCTTCGGGTGAGGGTTCATGGTCGAGTTTTTGCGTCAGTTCCCGCGCAGCCCGCAGGTACACATTCAGCTCTTTGACCACATGGATCGGTAGCCGGATGGTCCGGGTCTGATTCATGATTGCGCGTTCGATGGTCTGGCGAATCCACCAGGTCGCGTAGGTCGAGAAGCGGAAGCCGCGTTCCGGATCGAACTTCTCCACCGCCCGGATCAAGCCGAGGTTGCCCTCTTCGATCAGGTCCAGTAGCGACAGCCCACGATTGACATAGCGTCGGGCGATTTTCACCACCAGTCGCAGGTTGCTTTCAATCATGCGCTTGCGCCCGGCCGGATCGCCACTTTGCGACAGGCGCGCAAAATGAACTTCTTCTTCGGGTGATAGCAGGGGAGAGAAACCAATTTCATTGAGATACAACTGCGTGGCATCGAGTGCCCGCGTGTAGTCAATGTACTTGTGTTGTTTCAACGATGCGGAGTGTTTGGATTTGGCACGAACGGAAGGTGGAGCCGCCCCTTCATCATTCGACATCGAATCCGTATCGATGCTGCTCTCCATCAGGAGAACCTCATCGTCGATGTCAAACTCCGGCACTTCTTTACTGAGAGCCATTGTTATAGTCCTTTGGTGAGTTCGACCTCAAGCTCAAGCGGCGCCTTTCTCCCTGGCAACGCTGGAGCCTGTCCCCTCTACGTGAGGAACAGGCTGGTAAGCGATCAACGACGTGGCAGGAATTGCAGCGGATCTACAGGTTTACCCTGGCGGCGAATCTCAAAATGCAGTTTCACCCGGTCTGTACCCGTTGACCCCATTTCGGCAATTGTCTGTCCGACCTTGACCTGCTGCCCCTCCCGAACCAACAGCCTGCGGTTATGTCCGTAGGCACTGACGTAGGTTTCACTGTGCTTGATGATCACTAATTCGCCGTAGCCCCTTAAGCCACTCCCGGCGTATACCACCGTCCCATCAGACGCAGCTAAAACAGGCTGTCCCAAATCTCCGGCGATATCAATTCCTTTATTCAAACTACCGTTTGAAGAGAATTTTCCAATCAGAATGCCATTAGATGGCCATCCCCAGCCGGTCGGGGCTGGTCCCGGAGGAGGCAACGGAGCGGGGGCAGGCTTGCTCGCGACGGACGGTACAACCGTCGTTGTGCTGGTGGTCGTACCGTTTGCCGAACGACGGATGACCGTGGTTTTACTCGACGACGAAGGTGTTGAACTGGACGAACTGACCACCGCCGTCGACGTTGAATCGTTACGACCATCAAAGCGAATCGTCTGACCCGGATGGATGGTGTAGGGCGCGGGAATATTGTTTCGGGCCGCAAGGGCCTTGTAGTCCCAGCCGTAACGGAAGGCAATGGAAAACAGGGTGTCCTTGGGACGCACCACGTATTGCCCGGTGGTCACGGCCGGACGCTGAGCCGCGGCATTGTTGCGATCCACGACACGAACATCACTGGATTTGTTGCTGGAACAACCGACCAGCAATGTGCTCAAGACAAGGCCAGTCACCAGGCGCTGAAAGCTCGTTTTACTCATACGCTGCGCAATGACTGTGAGACTCACCCGCCGCTCCCTCTGTGGTGGCTGAAAATTTGAAATACCGGAGTCCGGCATGAACTGTCGCAAGTATAACGGGCCGTGCACGCTTTACCTTTAATGTGGCGAATCGCTGTCGCGCACACGTTTGCTGCCTGAAGATGAATCCCGTTGAAGCAATCGCTGCCGCTGTAAGACAAAGGCAATCGAAGAGAATTCAGCGCGCCGAAACAAATGCTCAGGCCAATGGCCCATTGAGCAACGGCACGAAGCGCACAGCCCCCAGAACATGCCTGGAAAAACCTTGTTCCTCGCGGATGATCAGCATCAATTGCTGGACTTCGCCGGCCCCGACCGGGATCACCATTCGACCTCCCGGTGCCAACTGGTCAAGCAATGCCTGGGGCACGTCGGTCGCCACGGCGGTGACGATAATCCCGTTGTACGGCGCCAGTGCCGGCCAGCCTTCCCAACCATCGCCCCAGCGGAACACCACGTTGCGCAGGTTCAGTTCGACCAGACGCTCCTTTGCCCGATCCTGCAGAACCTTGATGCGCTCGACCGAGAACACACGCTCGACCAGTTGCGACAGCACAGCCGTCTGATAACCCGACCCGGTGCCGATTTCCAGCACTTTGTCGAGGGGACCGGCCTCCAGCAGCAGCTCGCTCATGCGCGCCACCATATAAGGCTGGGAAATGGTCTGGTTGTTGCCAATCGGCAGCGCGGTGTCTTCATAGGCACGGTGCGCCAGCGCTTCGTCGACGAAGAGGTGGCGCGGGGTTCGGCGAATGACCTCCAGCACCCTGGCGTTGGAAATGCCTTCTTCGTACAGGCGCTGAATCAGCCGCTCCCGGGTTCGCTGGGAGGTCATGCCGATGCCGCGACGCAGCATATCGTCTTGTTCGCGACCCATCAGCGCAGCCCCTCCAGCCAGCCGTCCAGACTTCTGAAGGCATCATTGAAGGTGCGATCCAGTTGCAGCGGCGTGATCGACACATAACCCTGCATCACTGCATGGAAATCGGTACCCGGTCCACCGTCCTCAGCATCCCCGGCCGCGGCGATCCAGTAACCGGACTTGCCCCGCGGATCTACCACCTTCATCGGTGCTGCGGCTCGGGCGCGATGCCCCAGGCGAGTCAACTGGATACCGCGGATACGGTCCAGCGGCAAATTGGGAATGTTCACATTCAGTACCGTTCGCGGTGGCAGATCCAGGTCAGCATGGGCTTCAACCAGTTTGCGCGCGAAATGGGCAGCTGTGGGAAGGTTCTCCACCTGGCGTGAGACCAGCGAAAAGGCAAACGAAGGGTGTTTCAGGAAACGCCCCTCAAGGGCCGCCGCCACCGTGCCGGAATACAGGACATCGTCCCCCAGGTTCGCGCCCAGGTTGATACCGGAAACCACCATGTCCGCTTCGCGCTCCAGCAGGCCGTTGAGGCCCAGGTGCACACAATCGGTTGGCGTGCCGTTGAGGCTGATAAAGCCGTTGGCCAGGGTTTGCGGGTGCAACGGACGGTCGAGCGTCAGCGAACTGCTGGCGCCGCTCTTGTCCTGGTCCGGGGCGATAACCACGCACTCGGTGTAATCCGCCAGCGCAGCATAAAGCGCGGCGAGACCGGGTGCTGTTACCCCATCGTCGTTAGAAATCAGAATACGCATGGGCTGTCCGTCTGCCCCACCGGCACCAGATCAACAAGCTCTCGCACCAATACGGTGGCGAAGCATCCGGCCGGCAGGACGAATTCCAGTTGCAGAATGTCAGGTTCGGGATAATGCCACGTCAACCCGCCAATGGGCAGCCGCAGGATGCGACGTTCGTGGCTCATACCGGCGTTGATCAGCCAATCACGCAAATCCGCTTCGCGTGTGGCGATGGCCTGCTCCAGTTCATGGACAACCCCCGTGGCCGGCGAGTCACCTTCGCCCCACTGCGGACCGGTCGGGTGCAGATCGAGAATCGCCAGGCGCGGGTCGCTGCACTCGGCTTCGCCTGCCGGGAAAAAGCTGCGGCTGTCGGTGAACGCCAGCAGATCGCCCACCTGGGCACGCTGCCAGGTGCCGTCGGCGACACGTGCGGCCAATACCTGGTTGAACAGAAAACTGCGCGCCGTGGAGAGCAGCCGCGAGCGCACGTTGCGCTGCTCCGGCAAGGCCTTGCGCGCGGCCCAGGCGCGAGCATCGACGACGTTGCCGCCGTCATGGCCGAAACGCTGGGCGCCGAAATAATTGGGGATGCCTTGTTTGGCGATCAGTTGCAGGCGCTCTTCAAGCGCAGGCTTGTCACCGGCGAACTGCGTCAGGCGCAAGGTGAAGCCGTTGGCAGAGTGCGCGCCACGTTGCAGTTTGCGCTTGTGGCGGGCGGTCTTGAGGATCTTCAGCGTATCGTTTTCCGCGGCTGCCAGATCAGGGTCGGCCTTGCCCGGCAATTGCACGCTGAACCACTGGCGAGTCAACGCCTGACGGTCCTTGAGCCCGGCATAACTGACGGTACGCAAGGGCACACCCGCAGCCTTGGCAATCCGTCGCGCCGCTTCTTCAGTATTCAGGCCGCGCTTTTCCACCCATATCCACAGGTGTTCGCCTTCGCCACTGAGGGGAATGTCGAGGACTTCATCGACCTGGAAATCTTCCGCGATCGCCTTCAGGACCGCCGTGCCGAGGGCCTCACCGTAAGCCCGCGGGCCGAGCAATTGCATTTCGTTCATGCGCGCAGCAACAAGGCAACAGAGTGCACGGCAATGCCTTCTTCGCGACCGACAAAGCCGAGCTTTTCGGTGGTGGTAGCTTTCACGTTCACTTGATCCAACTCTACTTGAAGATCCGCGGCAATCAGCGCGCGCATCGATTCGATATGCGGGGCCATTTTCGGCGCCTGGGCGACGATGGTGTTGTCGACGTTGCCGACTTTCCAGCCCTTGGCATGGACCAGCGCGACGACGTGACGCAACAGCGCACGGCTGTCGGCGCCCTTGAATTGCGGGTCGGTATCCGGGAAATGCTTGCCGATGTCGCCCAGCGCTGCGGCGCCGAGCAAGGCATCGCTCAAGGCGTGCAACAGGACGTCACCGTCAGAGTGGGCGAGCAGCCCGAAGCTGTGTGCAATGCGCACGCCGCCCAGAGTGATGAAATCGCCTTCAGCGAAACGGTGCACATCATAGCCGTGGCCAATACGCATAAAAAAACGCCCCGATTTTTGTCAGGGCGTGATTCTACCTGCATTAGCCAGCCAGAGCATGCGCGTGATGCCGCAAGTGCTCATCGATGAAACTGGCGATGAAGAAATAGCTGTGGTCATAGCCGGGCTGCAGGCGCAACGTCAGCGGATGACCGGCCAGTTTCGTCGCCTGTTGCAAGGCTTCAGGCTTGAGCTGGGTGGCGAGAAAATCGTCACGATCACCCTGATCGACCAGCAGCGGCAGCTTTTCATCGGCCTCGGCAATCAACGCGCAGGCATCCCATTCACGCCATTTCGACCGATCCTCTCCCAGATAGCGGGAGAAAGCTTTCTGCCCCCACGGACAATCCATCGGATTGTTGATGGGCGAGAACGCCGATACCGAACGATAACGCCCCGGGTTGCGCAAAGCACAGACCAGCGCGCCATGGCCGCCCATGGAATGTCCGCTGATGCCGCGTTTGTCCGACGCCGGGAAATGGGCTTCAACCAATGTCGGCAATTCCTGCACAACGTAGTCATGCATCCGATAGTGTCGCGACCAGGGTTCCTGCGTGGCATTCAGATAAAACCCGGCGCCGAGGCCAAAGTCCCAGGCCCCATCCGGATCGCCGGGCACATCAGGACCGCGAGGGCTGGTGTCCGGTGCGACGATGATCAGCCCCAATTCGGCGGCCATGCGCATGGCGCCGGCCTTCTGCATGAAGTTCTCGTCGGTGCAGGTCAGGCCGGACAACCAGTACAACACCGGCAGCTTGCCGCCCTGCTCCGCCTGCGGCGGCAAATAGACGGCGAACACCATGTCGCAGCCGAGCACTTGCGAGCGATGGCGATAGCGTTTGTGCCAGCCACCGAAGCTTTTCTGGCAGGAGATGTTTTCCAGGCTCATGACAGACCTCAGAAATGGATGACGGAGCGGATGCTTTTTCCTTCATGCATCAGGTCGAACGCCTTGTTGATATCTTCCAGGCCCATGGTGTGGGTGATGAAGGTATCCAGCGGAATCTCACCGGTCTCGGCCATTTCCACATAGCTTGGCAACTCGGTACGGCCACGCACACCGCCGAACGCAGAACCGCGCCAGACGCGGCCGGTGACCAGCTGGAACGGACGGGTGGAGATTTCCTGACCGGCACCGGCAACACCGATGATGACCGACTCGCCCCAACCCTTGTGGCAGCACTCCAGGGCCGCGCGCATCAGTTGCACGTTGCCGATGCACTCGAAGGAAAAGTCGACGCCGCCATCGGTCATGTCGACGATGACTTCCTGGATCGGACGATCGAAGTCCTTCGGGTTCACGCAATCGGTTGCACCCAGCTGCTTGGCGATTTCGAACTTCGCCGGGTTGATGTCGATGGCGATGATACGCGCAGCCTTGGCTTTGACCGCGCCAATCACAGCCGACAGACCGATGCCGCCGAGGCCGAAAATGGCCACGGTATCACCCGGTTTTACCTTGGCGGTGTTGAGCACGGCGCCGATACCGGTAGTGACACCACAGCCCAGCAGGCAGACTTTTTCCAGTGGCGCTTCCTTGGCGATTTTCGCAACGGAAATTTCCGGAAGCACGGTGTACTCGGAGAAGGTCGAAGTGCCCATGTAGTGGAAAATCGTTTCGCCCTTGTAGGAAAAACGCGAAGTGCCGTCCGGCATCAAGCCTTTGCCCTGGGTCGCGCGAATCGCCTGGCAGAGGTTGGTCTTGCCCGACAGGCAGAATTTGCACTGGCGACATTCCGGGGTGTACAGCGGGATCACATGGTCGCCTACCGCCACGGAGGTCACACCCTCGCCGATGGCTTCAACGATCGCCCCGCCTTCGTGACCGAGGATCGACGGGAAGATGCCTTCCGGATCAGCGCCGGACAAGGTGTAGGCATCGGTATGGCAGACACCGGAGGCCACCACGCGCAGCAAGACTTCGCCGGCCTTGGGCATGGCGACATCGACTTCAACGATTTCGAGGGGTTTCTTGGCCTCGAAGGCAACGGCGGCGCGCGACTTGATCATGATGGCTCTCCAGTGAATAAAAACGAGACAGGGAGTGTAATCCATGGCTCAGCGATGAATAATCGACGTAAATGCAAAATATTATTGCCACACAGGGATAATCATCGATGTCCGAAAACCGCTGGGAAGGGATCGACGAGTTTGTCGCTGTTGCCGAGTGCAACCAGTTCACCGCTGCGGCGGAGCGCCTGGGGGTTTCTTCCTCCCATATCAGTCGACAAATCGTACGCCTCGAAGAGCGCCTGCAAACCCGTTTGCTCTACCGCAGTACACGCCGGGTCGCGCTGACCGAGGCCGGGCAAACTTTCCTGCAGCATTGCCAACGCTTGCAGGACGGCCGCGAAGAGGCGCTGCGCGCGGTGGGCGACTTGACCAGCGAGCCCAAAGGCATGCTGCGCATGACGTGCGCCGTGGCTTACGGTGAACGCTTCATCGTGCCGCTGGTGACCCGTTTCATGGGGCTGTATCCGCAATTGCGCATCGATATCGAATTGACCAACCGGCAACTCGACCTGGTACATGATGGTCTCGATCTGGCGATCCGCCTCGGGCGCTTGCAGGATTCACGGCTGGTTGCCACTCGCCTCGCGCCACGGCGCATGTTTCTCTGCGCATCACCCTCCTACCTTGAGCGCTACGGCAGGCCGCACAGCCTGTCGGAACTCAGTCGCCACAACTGCCTTGTCGGCAGTTCGGATCTCTGGCAACTGGAGCAGAACGGGCGGGAATTTTCCCAGCGAGTCCAGGGAAATTGGCGCTGCAACAGTGGGCAAGCCGTACTGGACGCTGCGCTACAGGGCGTGGGGTTGTGTCAGTTGCCGGACTATTACGTGCTGGAGCACTTGAAGAGCGGCGCATTGATTTCGTTGCTGGAAGCGCATCAACCACCGAACACTGCGGTTTGGGCTCTTTATCCACAGCAGCGGCATTTGTCGCCGAAGGTGCGCAAGTTGGTGGATTTTTTGAAGGAGGGGTTGGCTGAAAGGCCGGAATACCGAAGCTAACTGGCGTGTCAACAAGATGCCGGTGCCCAGACTACTGCTATCGCGAGCAAGCTCGCTCCCACAGGGTTTGCTGGCGTTTACAAGATTTGTGTTCGACCCCGTCCACTGTGGGAGCGAGCTTGCTCGCGATTGGGGGCAGCACAAAACCAATGTCAATCAGTGACGATTGGCCCACCGCTGTCTCAACCACTCAAGATCTTCAGGACGCGTGACCTTGAGATTGTCAGACCGCCCTTCGATCAGGCGTGGTGCCGAACCGGCCCATTCCATGGCCGAAGCTTCGTCGGTAATAACGGCATCCGCCACCAGGCTGTCCGCTAACGCCCGATGCAATGCCCCAAGGCGAAACATCTGCGGCGTGTAGGCCTGCCAGATCACACTGCGATCCACGGTTTCGACGACGCGACCGTGCTTGTCGACCCGTTTGAGCGTATCCCGTGCCGGAACCGCCAGCAGTCCGCCGACAGGGTCGTCTGCCAGTTCAGCCAGCAGCTTGTCCAGGTCGTCACGACTGAGGTTCGGCCGCGCGGCATCGTGAACCAGTACCCAATCCTCATTATCAGCGCCCTGCGCATGCAGGTGCAGCAAGGCATTGAGCACCGATCCGGAACGTTCGGAACCGCCCTCGACCCGGACAATACGCGGGTCACTGGCACACGCCAGGTTCGGCCAATAAGGATCGTCGACAGCAAGACTGACCACCAGGCCTTTCAGGCAAGGGTGATCAAGGAAACAGCCAAGGCTGTGTTCGAGAATAGTGCGCCCGCCCAGTTGCAAGTATTGCTTGGGACGGTCCGCGGCCATACGGGCACCGACGCCCGCGGCAGGAATCACGGCCCAGAAGGCCGGTAACGTCTGGCTCATTGCGCCAACTGGTAAAGGGTTTCACCGTCCTTGACCATGCCCAACTCATGGCGAGCCCGTTCTTCAACGGTCTCCATGCCCTTTTTCAACTCACTGACTTCGGCGTCCATTACCCGATTGCGCTCCAGCAATGCCTGGTTCTCAGCTTGCTGATCCGCGATCTGCTGCGTCAACTCGGCCACTTGCGCCAGACTGCCGTTTCCCACCCACAGGCGGTACTGCAGGCCAGCCAGCAACAAAAGCAGAATGAGGAACAACCAATTGGGACTGCGCATCGAATATCAGGTATCCAGTGAAAAAAGACAGCCATGCCAAACGTGAAGCTTCTGATAGCACGAAGCCTGGAAGAACCAGGCTTGTGCTTATAAGCCATCAGATTAGTGGCAAAAACGTCGCTGTAGCGATTTTTCCGACACAATCCGGTGTCTTTTTTACCATGTACTGACTCAGCCGCGGAATTCACCGCGACCGTTGTACTTGGCTTTGCCGTTCAACTGCTCTTCGATACGCAGCAGTTGGTTGTACTTGGAAACGCGGTCGGAACGGCACAGGGAGCCGGTCTTGATCTGGCCAGCCGAGGTGCCCACGGCCAGGTCGGCAATGGTCGAATCTTCGGTTTCGCCGGAGCGGTGCGAAATCACTGCGGTGTAGCCGGCAGCCTTGGCCATCTGGATGGCTTCCAGGGTTTCGGTCAGGGTGCCGATCTGGTTGAACTTGATCAGGATCGAGTTGGCGATCTTCTTGTCGATGCCTTCTTTCAGGATCTTGGTGTTGGTGACGAACAGGTCGTCGCCTACCAACTGGGTCTTCTCGCCGATCTTGTCGGTGAGGATCTTCCAGCCAGCCCAGTCGGACTCGTCCAGGCCATCTTCGATGGAGATGATCGGGTAACGCTCGGTCAGGCCTTTGAGGTAGTCAGCGAAACCTTCGGCGGTGAACACCTGGCCTTCGCCGGACAGGTTGTACTTGCCGTCTTCGTAGAATTCGCTGGCCGCGCAGTCCAGGGCCAGGGTCACGTCGGTGCCCAGCTTGTAACCGGCGTTGGCCACGGCTTCGGAGATCACTTTCAAAGCGTCTTCGTTGGAAGCCAGGTTCGGCGCGAAACCACCTTCGTCACCGACGGCAGTGCTCAGGCCACGGGCCTTCAGTACGGCTTTGAGGTGGTGGAAAATCTCGGTGCCCATACGCAGACCTTCCGAGAAAGACTTGGCGCCAACCGGCTGAACCATGAATTCCTGGATGTCGACGTTGTTATCGGCGTGCTCGCCGCCGTTGATGATGTTCATCATCGGAACCGGCATCGAGTAGACACCCGGGGTGCCGTTCAGGTTGGCGATGTGAGCGTACAGCGGCAGGTCCTGGTCCTGTGCGGCGGCCTTGGCGGCAGCCAGGGAAACGGCGAGGATCGCGTTGGCGCCCAGGGAACCTTTGTTTTCAGTACCGTCGAGCTTGATCATTGCCAGATCGAGCGCTTTCTGGTCGCTTGGGTCCATGCCTTTCAACAGGTCCTTGATCGGACCGTTGATGTTGGCTACGGCCTTCAGAACACCCTTGCCCAGGTAACGGCTCTTGTCGCCATCACGCAGCTCGAGCGCTTCACGCGAGCCAGTGGAAGCACCGGACGGCGCGCAGGCGCTGCCGATGATGCCGTTATCGAGAAGCACATCCGCTTCCACGGTGGGATTGCCACGGGAGTCGAGAACTTCACGACCTTTGATGTCGACGATTTTAGCCATTGTTGTAAACACTCCAAAGTTGACGAAAACGACGCAGCTGTAGGAAATCTTTGATCGTCGGCAAGTGAGGTGCAGCGGGCAGTCTTGCAGACGACAAGGCTCAGGCCCGAGGGCCAGAGCGTTAAATCGTGCGGTACTTTACCGGAGAATTGAGGATTACGCGGTTTCTACCGTCGGAAAACTCTTCACCAGTTCGTCCAGGGCTTTGAGCTGGGCCAGGAATGGCTCCAGTTTGTCCAGGCGCAAGGCGCAAGGACCGTCACATTTGGCGTTGTCCGGATCCGGGTGAGCCTCCAGGAACAGGCCGGCCAGCGATTGGCTCATGCCGGCCTTCGCCAGGTCGGTGACCTGGGCGCGACGACCGCCGGCGGAATCGGAGCGACCGCCAGGCATTTGCAGCGCGTGGGTCACGTCGAAGAACACCGGGTATTCGAACTGCTTCATGATGCCGAAGCCGAGCATGTCGACGACCAGGTTGTTGTAGCCGAAGCTCGAACCACGCTCGCAGAGAATCAACTGATCATTACCCGCTTCCACGCACTTGTTCAGGATGTGCTTCATTTCCTGAGGGGCGAGGAACTGGGCTTTCTTGATGTTGATCACGGCACCTGTTTTGGCCATCGCGACCACGAGGTCGGTCTGGCGCGACAGGAAGGCCGGCAACTGGATGATGTCGCAGACTTCAGCGACGACCGCGGCCTGGTCAGGCTCGTGGACGTCGGTGATGACCGGCACGCCAAAGGCTTGCTTGATGTCCTGGAAGATGCGCATGCCTTCTTCCAGGCCAGGACCACGATAGGAGGTCACAGAAGACCGGTTGGCCTTGTCGAAACTGGCCTTGAACACGTAAGGGATACCGAGCTTTTCGGTGACCTTCACATACTCTTCGCAAACCTGCATGGCCATGTCACGGCTTTCCAGCACGTTCATGCCGCCGAACAGCACCATGGGTTTGTCGTTGGCAATCTCGATGTCGCCGACGCGGATGATCTTCTGTGCCATCGGGGTTACGCCTTCTTCTGGTGTTGAGCCAACGCTGCCTTGACGAAACCGCTGAACAGCGGATGACCGTCGCGTGGCGTCGAGGTGAACTCAGGGTGGAACTGGCAAGCGACGAACCATGGATGATCCGGCGCTTCAACCACTTCAACCAGTGCGCCATCCCCGGAACGACCGGAGATTTTCAAACCGGCTTCCATGATTTGCGGCAGCAGGTTGTTGTTCACTTCGTAGCGATGACGGTGACGCTCGACGATCACGTCCTTGCCGTAGCAACCATGAACCAGGGAACCCGGCTCCAGCAGGCAATCCTGCGCGCCCAGGCGCATGGTGCCGCCCAGATCGGAAGCTTCGGTACGGATTTCGACCGCGCCGGTGGCATCTTCCCACTCGGTGATCAAGCCCACTACCGGGTGACCGCTTGCACGATCGAACTCGGTGGAGTTGGCGTCTTTCCAGCCCATCACGTTACGGGCGAACTCGATAACGGCCACTTGCATGCCCAGGCAGATACCCAGGTACGGAACCTTGTTTTCGCGAGCGTATTGAACGGCAGTGATCTTGCCTTCAACGCCACGCAGACCGAAGCCGCCCGGCACCAGGATCGCGTCGACGCCTTCGAGCAGCGCGGTGCCCTGGTTCTCGATGTCTTCGGAATCGATGTAGCGCAGGTTGACCTTGGTACGGTTGCTGATGCCGGCGTGACTCATCGCTTCGATCAGCGACTTGTAGGCGTCCAGCAGCTCCATGTACTTGCCGACCATGGCGATGGTGACTTCGTGCTCAGGGTTGAGCTTGGCGTCGACCACGGCTTCCCACTCGGACAGATCGGCACCGCCGCATTGCAGGCCGAAGCGCTCGACGACGAAATCGTCGAGGCCCTGGGAGTGCAGGATGCCCGGGATCTTGTAGATGGTATCGGCGTCTTCCAGCGCGATCACCGCACGCTCTTCAACGTTGGTGAACTGCGCGATCTTGCGACGCGACGACACATCGATCGGGTGATCGGAGCGGCAGACCAGCACGTCTGGTTGCAGGCCGATGGAACGCAGTTCCTTGACCGAGTGCTGGGTTGGCTTGGTCTTGGTTTCACCGGCAGTGGCGATGTACGGCACCAGTGTCAGGTGCATCAGCATCGCGCGCTTGGCGCCGACTTCGAAACGCAGTTGGCGGATCGCCTCGAGGAACGGTTGCGACTCGATGTCACCCACGGTGCCACCGATCTCGACCATGGCCACGTCAGCGTCGCCGGCACCCTTGATGATGCGGCGCTTGATTTCGTCGGTGATGTGCGGGATCACCTGGATGGTTGCACCCAGGTAGTCACCACGGCGCTCTTTGCGCAGCACGTGTTCGTAGACACGGCCGGTGGTGAAGTTGTTGTTCTGGGTCATGGTCGTGCGGATGAACCGCTCGTAGTGGCCCAGGTCCAGGTCGGTCTCGGCGCCGTCGTGGGTGACGAACACTTCACCGTGCTGGAACGGGCTCATGGTGCCCGGGTCGACGTTGATGTACGGGTCCAGCTTCAGCATGGTGACCTTAAGTCCCCGCGCCTCCAGGATGGCCGCCAATGATGCCGATGCAATGCCTTTCCCCAATGAAGAAACAACACCGCCCGTGACGAATATGTAGCGCGTCATGAAAAACCCTAGAAGTCTGCGTTAAAGCGGTCCGAGCCGCCGGGGAAAGCGAAGGAAGGCCGAAGCCCCCGATCACCTGCATTAATCACAGTGCACCTTTCAAAAAAACCGCCGCGTTGGGACAGACCGGGAAATGAATCACCGGTTCGTTGCTCGCTACACATTTTTTGGAATCGCCCAGCAAAGACTGCTTGGTAATCGGCAACTCCTGCAATTCAGGCGAATCCACAGAAGTTGTATCAAGAAGGGAGCGTAGTCTACCGGAAAGCCCCTTTCAGCTCAAACCTTGATCTTCGTTCAGTGGCTGCCAATGCAAATGCCAGTTACCGATCGCACCACCATCGAGCCCGTTGAGGTTCGCTACCGCCAGCAATTGCCCCTCTTTGTAGAGCAGCGGCAATCTGCCGCGCACGAAGGACGGTACAGCGTTTTCATTGAGCAAACGTTTCAGATCCCGATGGCCACGGCCTGGCAAAGCCATGACCTCTCCCCCTTCACGATAGCGGATCTGTAACGGGCCATCGGGGATTTGCCCGGTGAGCGACAGCGTGCCGTTGTCCGGGATTACCAGCGGTGAACGCGGGTCCTGCCACGTTCCGGCGACAGGCAGAGGGCGCAACCAGCGGCCCGACAACCACCAGATCCGCCCGCCCGCCCGATGCAGTTCACCATCGGCCAGCCGCCACACCGGGCAGGCATCGCCGCTGGCGTCGCGCAAATCCTCCCAACCCGACCAATGGTCAGTGTCCGGCAGACGGGTCAGCGGCTCGAGCCAATGACTCAGGGCATTGCGCTGCCGGGCAGCGGAGAGTTGCGCAAGCGACGCCAGTTCAAGGGATCGCAAGCCCAGCCAGGCAAATTCACTGACAGAGCTGGCCTCACGCAAATCCATGTCTGCCAGCTCTTCGAGCAACCCCTGCGCTTCAGTCAGATGCGCCGCACTGCGGGCCATGGTTGCCACCGCTTGTGGCCAGCGCCGGGTCAAGGCGGGGAAGACTTGATGCCGCAGGTAGTTGCGCGAGTACTGCCGGTCTTCGTTTGAAGGATCTTCGATCCAGTTCAAGCCATGCTCGTCGGCATAGGTCTCCAGTTCAGCCCGCGTGACGTCGAGCAATGGCCGCAGCAGATGGCCCTCGCCCAACGGGCGTTGACGCGGCATACCCGACAGCCCGCGCACGCCGGCCCCACGCAACAAACGGAACAGCAAGGTTTCCGCCTGATCGTCGCGGTGCTGGGCGGTCAGCAGTACCTCATCGGGCCGAGTCACTTCGGTGAACGCATGATAACGCGCGTCCCGGGCCGCCCGCTCCAGGCTGGCACCGGGCTGCACCTGTACACGAACGATCTGCAACGGGACGCCCAGCGAAGCACACACAGAACGACAATGTTCCGGCCACGCATCGGCCACGGCTTGAAGGCCGTGATGAACATGGATGGCGCTCAGCGCCGGCAGGAATTCGGTTTTTGCAAGATGTGCCAGCAGATGCAGCAGGACAGTGGAGTCCAGGCCGCCGGAGAAGGCGATGCGCCAGGTCGCAGCATTGCGCCACGGTTTAAGATTCAGCAAAAGCCTGGAAGGCAAATCAATCGCGGACTGACTCATATCTGCCTCTATGCACAAATCAAATGTGGGAGCGAGCTTGCTCGCGATAGCGGCCTAACATTCAACACATTCGTCGACTGTTACACCCTCATCGCGAGCAAGCTCGCTCCCACATGGGCACTGCGTGTTCGGCTTAGAGACCGTAGCTCATCAGACGATCGTAACGGCGCTTGAGCAGCGCGTCGTTGTCGAACTTCTTCAGCATCGCCAGCTGCGAACTCAACTCGGCGCGGATCGACGCAGCGGCAGCAGCCGGGTCACGGTGCGCGCCGCCCAATGGCTCGCCAATCACCTTGTCCACGATACCCAGACCCTTGAGGCGCTCGGCGGTGATGCCCATCGCTTCTGCGGCATCCGGTGCCTTCTCGGCGGTTTTCCACAGAATCGAAGCGCAACCTTCCGGCGAAATCACCGCGTAGGTCGAGTATTGCAGCATGTTCAACTGGTCGCAGACACCGATTGCCAGTGCACCACCGGAACCACCCTCACCGATCACGGTGGCGATGATTGGGGTTTTCAGGCGCGCCATCACCCGCAGGTTCCAGGCAATCGCTTCGCTCTGGTTGCGCTCTTCAGCGTCGATGCCAGGGTAGGCGCCCGGGGTATCGATGAAGGTCAGGATCGGCATCTTGAAGCGTTCGGCCATTTCCATCAGGCGGCAAGCCTTGCGGTAGCCTTCCGGACGCGGCATACCGAAGTTGCGGCGAACCTTCTCGCGCACTTCACGGCCCTTCTGGTGGCCGATGACCATGACCGGCTTGTCTTCCAGACGGGCGATGCCGCCAACGATGGCCGCGTCGTCGGAGAAGTGACGGTCACCGTGCAGTTCGTCGAACTCGGTGAAGATGTGATCGATGTAGTCCAGGGTATACGGACGTTTCGGGTGACGCGCCAGGCGTGCGATCTGCCAGCTGGTCAGCTTGCCGAAAATGTCTTCGGTCAGCGTTTTGCTCTTGTCCTGCAGGCGGGAGATCTCATCGCCGATATTCAGCGAATTGTCATTACCGACCAAGCGCAACTCTTCGATCTTGGCTTGCAGGTCGGCGATCGGCTGTTCGAAATCTAGAAAATTCGGGTTCATAGGCGTCCGTCTTGGGTCGAGTCCCAAGGGATCTTGGGCCGGCCGGTTGTCTATTCGCGCCCTACCTTAAGGGACAGGCGCGTTGAGGTCGAGATTAAAAATTCAGGTCTGGGTCAGGGCAATCTGATAGCACTGACCGTCAACGGTATTGGAGGAAGACGTTGTCTCGCCCGAACTGGTCACGCAGGGCTTGAATCAACGCATCCGCCGGATCGATCCGCCAGCCCTCGCCGAACTGCAACAAGGCCTTCGCATCAGGGCTGGTGTAGTCCATGGTGATCGGGCACGCACCGCGGTGACGCTTCAACAGTTCGCCCAACCAGCGTAGCTGATCGCCCTTGAGATCCTTGGCATGCAACTTCAGGCGCAGGCTTTCGGCCAGGTTGGTGCGCGCATCCTCCATGCTCATCACCCGCTTGACCCGCAACTTCAGGCCGCCGGAGAAGTCGTCGTTGCTGACCTCGCCTTCGACTACCACCATCGCGTCGGTCTGCAACAGTGACTGCGCCGAATGGAACGCCTCGGAAAACAGCGAGGCCTCGATCCGTCCGGAGCGGTCGTCGAGGGTGATGAACCCCATCTTGTCGCCCTTTTTGTTCTTCATCACCCGCAAGGCGATGATCATCCCGGCGACAGTCTGGGTATCACGCGCCGGCTTCAGATCGATGATGCGCTGTCGGGCAAAGCGACGGATTTCACCCTCGTATTCGTCAATCGGGTGACCGGTCAGGTACAGGCCGAGGGTATCTTTCTCCCCTTTGAGGCGCTCCTTGAGGGTCAGCTCCTTGGCCTTGCGGTGGTTGGCGTAGACGTCGGCGTCCTCTTCGACAAACAGACCGCCAAACAGGTCCGAGTGACCGCTGTCCTGGGTGCGCGCGGTCTGTTCGGCCGCCTTGATCGCTTCTTCCATGGCCGTCAGCAGCACCGCGCGATTGCGGTCGATGTTGGCCTGGTAGGCTTTCTGCTCATCGTGGAAGTACGGCCCGAGGCGATCCAGGGCACCGCTGCGGATCAAACCGTCGAGGGTGCGCTTGTTGATGCGCTTGAGGTCGACCCGGGCGCAGAAATCGAACAGATCCTTGAACGGCCCCGCCAGACGCGCTTCGGTGATGGCCTCGACCGGCCCCTCACCCACGCCCTTGATGGCCCCCAGGCCGTAGATGATCCGGCCTTCGTCGTTCACCGTGAACTTGAACTCGGAGGTGTTCACGTCCGGTGCGTCGAGACGCAGCTTCATGGTCCGCACTTCTTCGATCAAGGTCACGACCTTGTCGGTGTTGTGCATGTCCGCCGAGAGTACCGCGGCCATGAACGGCGCCGGGTAGTGCGCCTTCAGCCACGCAGTCTGGTAGGACACCAGGCCATAGGCGGCGGAGTGCGACTTGTTGAAGCCGTAACCGGCGAATTTTTCCACCAGGTCGAAAATGTTACCGGCCAGGTCTGCGTCGATATTGTTAGTGGCGCAACCTTCAATGAAACCGCCGCGCTGCTTGGCCATTTCCTCGGGCTTTTTCTTACCCATGGCGCGACGCAGCATGTCCGCACCACCGAGGGTGTAGCCGGCCATGACCTGGGCAATCTGCATCACCTGTTCCTGATACAGGATGATGCCGTAGGTCGGTGCCAGTACGGGCTTGAGGCCTTCGTACTGATAGTCCGAGTGCGGATACGCCAGCTCGGCGCGACCGTGCTTGCGGTTGATGAAGTCGTCCACCATGCCCGATTGCAGCGGGCCCGGACGGAACAAGGCCACCAGTGCGATCAAGTCTTCCAGGCAGTCGGGCTTGAGCTTTTTGATCAGCTCCTTCATGCCCCGGGATTCAAGCTGGAACACCGCCGTGGTTTCGGCTTTTTGCAGCAAGGTGTAGGTCGGCTTGTCGTCCAGCGGGATGAACGCGATATCCAGCGGCGGCTCGTTGACCTTGGCGCGGTCGCGGTTGATGGTTTTCAGCGCCCAGTCGATGATCGTCAGGGTCCGCAAACCGAGGAAGTCGAACTTCACCAGACCAGCCGCTTCAACGTCGTCCTTGTCGAACTGGGTTACCAGGCCATCACCCGCCTCGTCGCAGTAGATCGGCGAGAAGTCGGTCAGCTTGGTTGGCGCGATAACCACACCACCAGCGTGCTTGCCGACGTTACGCACAACGCCTTCAAGCTTGCGGGCCATCTCCCAGATTTCCGAGGCTTCTTCATCGACCTTGATGAAGTCGCGCAGGATCTCTTCCTGCTCGTAGGCCTTTTCCAGGGTCATGCCGACTTCGAACGGGATCATCTTCGACAGACGGTCCGCCAGGCCATAGGACTTGCCCTGCACCCGCGCCACGTCGCGGACCACAGCCTTGGCCGCCATGGAACCGAAGGTGATGATCTGGCTTACCGCGTTGCGACCGTACTTCTCGGCCACGTAGTCGATCACCCGATCGCGACCGTCCATGCAGAAGTCGACGTCGAAGTCGGGCATCGATACCCGTTCCGGATTGAGGAAACGTTCGAACAGCAGGTCATATTCCAGCGGGTCGAGGTCGGTGATCTTCTGCACATAGGCCACCAGCGATCCGGCACCCGACCCACGGCCAGGACCTACCGGCACGCCGTTGTTCTTGGCCCACTGGATAAAGTCCATCACGATCAGGAAGTAACCGGGGAAGCCCATCTGGATGATGATATCCAGCTCGAAATTCAGCCGGTCGACATAGACCTGACGCTTGGCTTCATAGTCTTCGGTGGTGTCCTTGGGCAGCAAGACGGCAAGCCGTTCTTCCAGGCCATCGAAGGACACCTTGCGGAAGTACTCGTCGATGGTCATGCCATCAGGGATCGGGAAGTTGGGCAGGAAGTGCGTACCCAGCTTCACTTCGATGTTGCAACGCTTGGCGATCTCGACGGTGTTTTCCAGCGCTTCGGGAATGTCGCTGAACAGCTCGGCCATTTCCTCGGCGCTTTTGAGGTACTGCTGATCGCTGTAATTCTTCGAGCGCCGCGGATCGTCGAGGGCACGGCCCTCACCGATGCAGACGCGGGTTTCGTGGGCGGCGAAGTCTTCCTGCTTGATGAAACGCACGTCGTTGGTCGCCACCAGTGGCGCACCGAGCTTCTCGGCCAGGGCCACGGCGCCGTGCAACTGTTCCTCATCGTTGGGGCGATTGGTGCGCTGGATCTCCAGGTAGAAACGATCCGGAAACACATCCATCCATTCGCGGGCCAGGGTTTCAGCCTCGGCGGGGTTGCCGCTGAGCATGGCCTGACCGATCTCGCCTTCTTTGGCCGCCGACAACATGATCAAGCCGGCGCTGGCTTCAGCGACCCATTCGCGCTCGATGATGATTGCGCCATTGCGCTGCCCCTCGATAAAGCCGCGGGAAATCAGCTCGGTGAGGTTGCGATAGCCTTCGGCGTTCATCACCAGCAGGCTGATCCGGCTCAGCGGGTTGTCCGGATCCTTGTTCGACAGCCACAGGTCGGCGCCGCAGATCGGCTTGATCCCGGCACCCATGGCGTTTTTATAGAATTTGACCAGGGAACACATGTTGTTCTGGTCGGTGACCGCCACGGCAGGCATGTTCATGCCGACCAGGGTCTTGACCAGCGGCTTGATCCGCACCAGACCGTCGACCAGGGAGTATTCAGTGTGCAGGCGTAGGTGAACGAATGAAGCCGGCATAGTGATCCTGCGTTAAGTCATGAAAACAACAAGGCCCGGATTGTACCGGGCCTTGGTAAAAAAAATCAGCCTTGCGACTAACTCTCGATGAGACTTTCCCGCGCCCCGTAAGCCAGACGCACCGGAGCAAAGGAGCGCCGGTGAATCGGGGTCGGGCCGAGACGGGCGAGCGCTTCCAGATGAACGGGCGTCGGATAGCCTTTATGCCCGCCAATGCCGTAACCCGGATAGATCAATTCGAACGCAGCCATTTCGCGATCGCGGCTGACCTTGGCCAGAATCGATGCGGCGGCGATGGCAGGAACCTTGCTATCGCCCTTCACCACAGCCTCGGAGCGCATTGGCAGTTTCGGGCAGCGGTTGCCGTCGATCATCGCCAGCTTCGGCTGGATGTGCAGCCCGGCGACGGCGCGCTGCATGGCCAGCATGGTGGCGTGGAGGATATTCAGTTCGTCGATTTCCTCGACTTCGGCGCGAGCGATGCACCAGCTCAGGGCTTTTTCGCAGATTTCGTCGTAGAGCTTTTCGCGACGGGCTTCGGTGAGTTTCTTCGAGTCGTTCAGGCCGAGGATCGGGCGGTTCGGATCAAGAATCACCGCCGCTGTCACTACCGCGCCACAGAGCGGGCCACGACCGACTTCATCGACGCCGGCAACCAATTCTTCGACTTCAGCGACCAAGGTAAAGTCCAGCCCCATCTGCATGTTCGTTTTACTCATTCTACTTGGCCGATCAGCTTCAGCACTGCGTCCGCAGCCTGGTTGGAGGCATCCAGACGCAGGGTCCGGTGAATTTCATCAAAACCACGGGTCTGCTCTTCCCCACCCTCGATCAAGGGTGACAAGGTCTGGGCCAGCGCTTCGACCGTGGCATCGTCCTGCAACAACTCGGGCACCAACAGACGCTGTGCCAACAAGTTCGGCAACGAAATGTAGGGGCTTTTCACCATGCGCTTGAGTATCCAGAACGTCAGCGGCGCCAGGCGATAGGCGACCACCATCGGCCGCTTGTACAGCAATGCTTCAAGCGTCGCGGTACCGGAGGCAATCAACACCGCATCGCACGCTGCCAGGGCCAGATGCGACTGCCCATCGAGCAGGGTTAGTGGCAGATCGCGACCAGCCAACAGCTCTTCAAGCTGTGCGCGACGTTGCGCACTGGCGCAAGGCATGACAAACCGCACACCCGGGCGCAACGCCCGCAGGCGCTGCGCGGTATCGAGAAACAACGCACCTAGCCGGCCAACTTCACCGCCACGGCTGCCTGGCATCAACGCCACCAGCGGCCCGTCAGGCAAACCGAGTTCAGCCCGCGCAGCCGCGCGATCGGCTTCGAGTGGAATGGCATCGGCCAGGGTATGGCCGACGAACCGCACCGGCACGCCTTTCTCTTCATAAAATTTGGCTTCGAACGGGAACAGCGTGAGCATCAGGTCGCAGCCTTCGCGAATCTTCAGCACGCGTTTCTGCCGCCAGGCCCACACCGACGGACTGACGTAATGCACGGTCTTGATACCGGCCTGACGCAGTTTGAGTTCGATATTGAGGTTGAAGTCCGGCGCATCGATACCGATGAACACATCGGGCTTCGCGGCGATCAGGTCGGCGACCAGCTTCTTGCGCCGCGCCAGCAACTCGCGCAACCGGCCCAGCACTTCCACCAGGCCCATGACGGACAGACGTTCCATCGGGAAATACGAGGTCAGGCCTTCAGCCTGCATCAACGGACCACCGACACCGATGAATTCGACGGCCGGGTGACGAGCCTTGAGCGCGCGCATGAGGCCCGCCCCCAGAATGTCACCGGAAGCCTCACCCGCTACCAGCGCAATACGCAGATTAGCCATGGTTAGCGGGTGATGCCGCGGGTCGAAGACTGGATGGAGTCACGGAACACCGCCACTTCCGGATACTGGGCGGACGGCTCTGCCAGTTCGGCGAGCGCCTGCTCCACGGTCAGGCCCTGGCGGTACACCACTTTGTAGGCACGACGCAGCGCGTGGATCGCATCTTCGCTGAACCCCCGACGGCGCATGCCCTCGAAGTTCATGCTGCGGGCTTCAGCAGGGTTGCCGAACACCGTGACGTAGGCTGGAACATCCTTGCCGATCGCCGTACCCATGCCGGAGAAGCTGTGGGCGCCAATGTGGCAATACTGGTGAACCAGGGTAAAACCGGAGAGGATCGCCCAGTCTTCCACATGCACATGGCCCGCCAGTGCGGTGTTGTTCACCAGGATGCAGTGGTTGCCAATCACGCTGTCGTGGCCGATGTGGGCATAGGCCATGATCAGGTTGTGATCGCCCAGGGTCGTTTCCGAACGATCCTGGATGGTGCCACGGTGGATCGTCACGCCTTCACGGATGACGTTGTGATCACCAATCACCAGGCGGGTTTCCTCGCCCTTGTACTTCAGGTCAGGCGTGTCCTCACCCACCGAGGAAAACTGGTAGATGCGATTGTGCTTGCCGATTCGGGTCGGGCCCTTGAGGATCACGTGCGGCCCGATGACTGTCCCCTCGCCGATTTCCACACCTGCGCCGACGATCGACCACGGGCCGACCTCGACGCCGTCAGCCAGAATGGCTGTCGGATCGATGATTGCACGAGGGTCAATCAAACTCATAGTTTGCGTTCCGCGCAGATGATTTCAGCGGAGCAGACCGGCTTGCCATCGACCGAAGCCTGGCATTCGAATTTCCAGATCTGACGCTTGCAGCTGATGAACTTGGCTTCAAGGATCAACTGATCGCCTGGCAGAACCGGCTGGCGGAAGCGCAGCTTGTCGGAACCGACGAAGTAATAGAGGGTGCCGTCGGCCGGTTTCACGTCGAGCATCTTGAAACCAAGGATCCCGGCAGCCTGAGCCATGGCTTCGATGATCAATACGCCCGGCATGATTGGATGCGCGGGGAAGTGGCCATTGAAGAACGGTTCGTTGATGCTGACATTCTTGTAGGCGCGAATGCGCTTGCCTTCAACATCCAGCTCCACTACCCGGTCCACCAGCAGGAACGGGTAACGGTGAGGCAGGTATTCGCGAATCTCGTTGATGTCCATCATTTCGGGGGGAAGCCTATGTAAAGATTGGGAGCGCGCGACTGACGCACGTTCCGCTAGCAAATCAAGGAGGCAGTCTAGCGGCTGTGCACACTTGATATGGAAATGGTATCAGCCATCTGATGAAGCATTACCGTCAGGGGTCACTTCCCCTACTTGCTTTTCCAGCTGTCGCAGGCGCCGCGCGATGTCATCGAGCTGACGGATGCGAGCCGCGCTTTTGCGCCATTCGGCTGCTGGCTGCATGGCCGTACCGGAAGAATAGGAACCCTTTTCGGTAATCGAGTGGGTCACCATGGTCATCCCGGTGATGAAAACGTTATCGCAAATTTCGATGTGCCCCACCAGCCCTACACCGCCAGCGAGCATGCAATGCTTGCCGATTTTGGTGCTGCCGGAAATCCCGACACAGGCCGCCATGGCGGTGTGATCACCGACCTGAACGTTGTGGGCGATCTGGATCTGGTTGTCGAGCTTCACACCATTACCGAGAATGGTATCGGCCAATGCGCCGCGATCGATAGCGGTATTCACGCCAATCTCGACATCATCACCGACCAGCACGCCACCGATCTGGGCAATTTTCTGCCAGACACCTTTCTCATTGGCAAAACCGAAGCCTTCGCCGCCGAGCACGGCACCTGACTGAATGACCACACGCTTGCCGATGCGCACGTCGTGGTACAGCGTGACCCGCGGGGCCAGCCAACCGCCTTCGCCGATTTCGCAACGGGCACCGATGAAGCAATGTGCACCGATGGTCACGCCGGCAGCAATACGTGCCGCGCTTTCGATCACCGCAAAGGCACCAATACTCGCAGCCGGGTCAACCACCGCGTCCTCGGCCACAACGGCTGTCGGGTGAATACCGGCAGCCGCTTTCGGCTTCGGATCGAACAGGTGGGAAACACGCGCGTAGGCCAGATACGGATCAGGCACCACCAGCGCATTACCGGCAAAACCTTGGGCATCAGCAGCCTTCAGCAACAGTGCTGCGGCCCGGCTGTCCGCCAGGTACTTACGGTATTGGGGGTTTGCGAGAAAGCTCAACTGAGCTGGGCCAGCCTCCTGCAAGGTGGCTAGCCCAGTAATTTCTCTCTCCGGGTCGCCACGTAGCGTGGCGCCGAGGAACTCGGCCAACTGGCCGAGCTTAATGGTCACGGTCATGGATTACTTCAGCTGATTCATGCGCTCGATAACCTGGCGAGTGATGTCGTACTGAGGCTTGACATCAATCACTGCGCCACGCTCGAAGACCAGGTCAAAAGCACCTTTCTTGATGACTTCTTCCACAGCGCTGTCCAGTTTCGGCTTGAGCTGCTTCAGCATTTCACGGTCGGCAACGGCTTTGGCTTCGTTCAGCTCCTTGGACTGGAACTGGAAGTCACGGGCCTTTTGCTTGAATTCAAGCTCCAGACGCTCGCGCTCGCCCTGCTGCATTTTGTCGCCACCGGCCATCAGGCGGTCCTGAATACCCTTGGCGCTGGTTTCCAGGGTCTTGAGCTTGGTCAGCTGAGGACCGAACTTCTTCTCGGCATCCACGGCGTATTTCTTGGCCGCGTCGGACTCCAGCAGAGCCATCTGATAGTTCAGAACTGCAATTTTCATGTCGGCAAATGCCGGACCAGCGACCAGGACGCTGGCCAGGAGAACCAATTGAGTCAACTTACGCACGATGCACTCCTACAAAATTCATTGTCGTTATCTTGGGTCAGACGCTTAGAACGTCTGGCCGAGGGAAAATTGGAACACTTGAGTCTCGGCGTCATCCGGTTTCTTGACCGGCATGGCCAATGCGAAACTCAAAGGACCCAGTGCAGTGACCCACGTCACACCTACACCAACAGAACTGGCCATATTGCTCAGGCTAATGTCGTTGCACTTGGTGTTGGACTTCGTGCCATCAGCGTTTGTGGTATCCGAGCACGTCGAATCGAACACGTTACCCACATCCCAGAATACCGAGGTACGCAGGGAGCGTTGATCTTTGATGAACGGCAGCGGGAACAGAACCTCCACACCGCCCTGGATCAGGACGTTACCACCGAACGGCAGTGGATCCTGGTCCGGGTCGAACGCTGTACCGGGGTTCTTGCCGGTACTTGGCGTACTGCGAGGACCCAGGGTGCTGTCCTTGAAGCCGCGTACCGAGTTGAAACCACCAGCATAGTAGTTTTCATAGAATGGCAAGCCGTCGGTCGAACCGTAACCATCGCCATAACCCAGCTCGGTGTGCAGGCGCATGGTGTAGTTCTCGCTCAATGGCTGGAACAACTGGCCACGGTAGTCGAGCTTGAAGAACGACAGGTCGCTGCCTGGAATCGTGGATTCCAGCACCAGGCTCTGGGAGTGACCACGGGTAGCGAGCACGCCCTTGTTCAGGGTGGACTCGGACCAACCGGCCGAAGCCTTGAAGTTCAGGTACTTGTCGCCTTCCTTGTTAACGAAGTCGAAGATCTCGTCAACGGTGTAGACGCCTGTCTTGATTTCGTCTTGTTGCGCATTCAGGCCGAAGGTCAGACGCGAAGTCTCGCTGATTGGATAACCGACACTCACACCGGCACCCAGGCTGTCTACGGCGTAGCTGGCGACGTCAGTATCGAGGTCATCGTAGTCAGTCGTGCGGTAGAAGGCGTTGTAACCCAGGCTCACGCCGTCGGCGGTCCAGTAGGGGTCGACGAAACCGAAGTTGTAGCGGGTCTGGTATTCGCTTTTGGTCAAGCCGACGCTGACCTTGTTACCGGTACCCAGGAAGTTGTTCTGGGTGATCGAACCACCGAGGATCAGGCCGGCACTCTGGGCGAAACCGACGCTGGCGGTAATCGAACCGGAGGCTTGCTCTTCAACGCTGTAGTTGACGTCCACCTGGTCATCGACACCCGGTACGGCCGGGGTTTCGACGTTGACTTCCTTGAAGAAGCCCAGACGCTCCAGACGGGTCTTGGATTGATCGATCAGGTAGGTCGAAGCCCAGCCGCCTTCCATCTGACGCATTTCACGACGCAGCACTTCGTCTTCGGACTTGGTGTTGCCACGGAAGTTGATGCGGTTCACGTAGGCACGCTTGCCTGGATCGACCGCGAACAGGATGTCCACGGTGTGATCTTCATCGTGCGGTTGAGGCACGCCGTTGACGTTGGCGAAGGTGTAGCCTTCGTTACCCAGGCGACGGGTGATCAGCTCGGAGGTGGTGGTCATCAGCTTGCGCGAGAACACCTGGCCTTTCTGCACCAGCAACAGGGACTTGATCTGGTCTTCAGGGACTTTCAGGTCACCGCTGAGCTTGACGTCACGAACAGTGTATTTTTCACCTTCGTTGACGTTGACGGTGATATAGACGTGTTTCTTGTCCGGCGTAATGGACACCTGGGTCGAAGCGATATCCATGTTGATATAGCCACGGTCCAGGTAGTAGGAACGCAGACGCTCCAGGTCACCGGACAGTTTTTCACGGGCGTACTTGTCATCGTTCTTGAAGAACGACAACCAGTTGGTGGTCTTGAGTTCGAAAAGGTCGATCAGGTCTTCATCGGGGAAGACCGTGTTGCCCACCACGTTGATGTGCTGGATAGCCGCAACGGTACCTTCGTTGATGTTGACCTTCAGGCCAACGCGGTTACGCGGCTGCGGCACCACTTCGGTGTCGACGGTAGCCGAGTAGCGACCCTGGGCGACGTACTGGCGCTGCAGTTCGTTACGCACACCTTCAAGGGTGGCACGCTGGAAGATCTCGCCTTCGGCCAGACCGGATTGCTTGAGGCCTTTCATCAGGTCTTCGGTAGAGATCGCCTTGTTGCCTTCGATCTCGATACTGGCGACCGACGGGCGCTCGACTACCGTGATGACCAGGACGTTGCCATCGCGGCCCAGCTGGATATCTTGAAAGAAACCGGTTTTGAACAACGCACGAGTGGATTCCACCAGGCGACGATCATCCGCCTGTTCACCGACGTTCAACGGCAAAGCACCAAAGACGCTACCCGCGGAGACCCGCTGGAGGCCATTGACGCGAATATCAGAGATAGTGAAGGACTCGGCGTGAACTTCGGCGATCATCAATACGGTGAGAACCGCAGTTAGCAGCAGACGTTTCATGAAGTCCTTTCTTATTCCAACTGGCAATAAACAAACTGCCGCAAAATGCGGCAGATTCGCAATTCAGCGACGTTACAGACGACCCAGATCATTAACCAGAGCAAGCAACATCACTCCGATCACCAAACTGATGCCGATCTGTATCCCCCAACCTTGCACCCGATCCGACAAGGGACGACCACGCGCCCACTCGATCAGATAAAACAACAAATGCCCCCCATCCAGCACAGGAATGGGCAGCAAATTCAGAACCCCCAGGCTAATACTCAGATAAGCAAGGAAATTCAGGAAATCAGCAACACCCGACTGGGCCGAAGCGCCCGCCACTTTAGCAATGGTTATCGGTCCACTCAAGTTTTTTACCGAGAGCTCGCCGAACAACATTTTCTTCAGTGAATCGAGGGTCAGCACGCTCATGGTCCAGGTACGCCGAGCCCCCTCGCCAATCGCTGCCAATGGTCCATAACTGACCTCGCGGATCATCTCCGGCGGCCAATCGACAGCCTTCACCCCTGCCCCCAGGTAGCCGCTGGGTGACTTGCTCTCGCCGCGAGCGGCAAGTGTCACCGGGACGTCGATTTGAGCACCGTCCCGCTCAACCCGAAGCATGATTTTGGTACCAGGATGCATACGGACGGTATCGACGACCTGTTGCCAGTCATCCAGCGTACGACCATCGAGCGCCAGCAACCGGTCACCGGTCTTCAGGCCGGCAGCCTGGGCCGGCCCCTTTGGATCGAGTTCGGCCAGAACAGGCGGCAATGCCGGGCGCCAAGGGCGAATCCCCAACGAATGAATGGGGTCGGGCTCGTCAGCCCCTTTGAGCCATTTATCCAGCGCAAGTTCACGTGGAGAGTCGGTCGTCGAGCCTTGCTCGCGAACCAATATCTGCAACGAGCCGCTTTCGCCCAGGCGGCGAACCAGTTGCAGATTCACCTCCGCCCAGCCGGAAGTCGCCTCACCATCGATGGCCACGATTTCCTGGCCGGGACTCAAACCCGCCTTGGCCGCGATGCTGCCGGACTCGACCGCCCCGATGACCGGACGCACCTGCTCGCTGCCGAGCATTGCCAATCCCCAGAAGAACACCAATGCCAGAAGGAAGTTGGCGATCGGCCCCGCCGCTACGATGGCAATGCGCTGACGAACGGATTTGCGATTGAAGGATTGACTGAGCTGATCGGGCGGCACTTCGCCTTCGCGCTCGTCGAGCATTTTCACGTAGCCGCCCAACGGGATGGCGGCAACGACAAATTCGGTGCCCTGCTTGTCGTGCCAGCGCAGCAAAGGCATGCCGAAGCCTACGGAGAAGCGCAGCACTTTGACCCCACAGCGACGCGCGACCCAGAAATGGCCGAACTCGTGGAAGGTAACCAGCACACCCAGAGCGACCAGGGTGCCGACAATCATATAGAGCGCGCTCATCTACTTTCTCCGCAATCCTATCCGCTGCTGCCTGGGTCGACTATCTGCAGCATTTACCGCCCGTGACGGCTCAACCATTGTCCGGCCAGCAATCGCGCTTTCGCGTCTGCCGTGAACACTGCCTCGAGATCATCCACTGCCACGACGGGCTCCAGACTCAGTACTTCCTCGATGATACTCGCGATTTCCGGGTAACGAACCCGCTCGTCGAGAAATGCCGCCACCGCCACTTCATTTGCCGCATTGAGCATGGCTGGCGCGCTATTACCCGCCTCGGCCGCCTGGCGAGCCAGGCGCAAACAAGGGAAACGCTCTTCATCGGGCGCCTGGAAGTCCAGCCGTGCAATGGCAAACAGATCCAGCGGCGCCACACCCGAGTCAATCCGCTCCGGCCAGGCCAGGGCATTGGCGATGGGCGTGCGCATGTCCGGATTACCCAACTGCGCCAGGACAGAACCATCGACGTAGTCGACGAGCGAATGAATCACGCTTTGCGGGTGAATCACTACCTCGACCTGGGATGGCTTGGCATCGAACAGCCAGCAGGCCTCGATCAGCTCAAGCCCCTTGTTCATCATACTGGCCGAGTCCACGGAGATCTTTCGCCCCATGGACCAATTCGGGTGAGCGCACGCCTGATCGGGAGAAACATGCGCCAGTTCAGCCAGTGGCGTCTGCCGGAACGGACCGCCGGAAGCCGTCAGCAAAATCCGGCGAACGCCGACCGCCTCGAGGCCACGGGCATAATCGTGCGGCATGCACTGGAAAATGGCGTTGTGCTCGCTATCGATCGGCAGCAATACCGAACCGCTCTTGCGCACCGCCTGCATGAACAGCGCGCCAGACATGACCAGCGCTTCTTTATTGGCCAGGAGGATCTTCTTGCCCGCCTCGACCGCCGCCAGCGTCGGGCGCAATCCCGCCGCACCGACGATGGCCGCCATGACCGTATCGACTTCCGGATCGGAAGCGACCTGACACAAACCTTCCTCACCCACCAGAACACGGGTTGGAAGACCCGCCGCGCGCAAATCATCCTGCAAGGTGCGGGCAGCCGCGACCTCGGGCACTACGGCAAATCGCGGGATATGGCGCACGCAGAGCGCCAGCAATTCACTCAAGCGAGTGAAGCCACTCAAGGCAAAGACCTGGTAACGATCAGGATGACGAGCGATGACGTCGAGCGTACTCAAGCCAATCGAACCGGTTGCCCCCAGAACGGTAATCTGTTGCGGGCGGCTCATGGGGCCGCCATCCACAACAGCACGGCGAACACTGGAATGGCCGCCGTCAGGCTGTCGATTCGATCCAGCACACCACCGTGACCCGGAAGCAGATTGCTGCTGTCCTTGATCCCCGACTGACGTTTGAACATGCTTTCAGTGAGGTCGCCCACCACCGAAATGAACACGATCAGCGCAGCACAGATCAGCCCTTTGAACAGCTGCGCCACCGTCCAGTCGCGCACCAGAGCAACGAGCGTGGTAATGACCAGGCTCAGCGCCAGACCACCGTACACGCCTTCCCAGCTTTTGCCCGGACTGACCTGCGGCGCGAGTTTACGCTTGCCGAAGGCACGACCGGAGAAGTAGGCACCGATATCGGCACCCCAGACCAGCACCATCACGGCCATGATCAGCCAGTTACCCAGCGGGTACTGCTTGATCTGCACCAGCCCCTGCCAGGCCGGCAGGAGAATCAACAGGCCGATCACCAGCCTGGTCGCCGCATTGGACCAATGCTCGCTCGAACGCGGATAAGTCAGCACCAGGTACGTCGCCACCGCCCACCACAGCACCGAAGCGCCCAATACCCAAGGCGCCAGCCCGGGCAGGATGTACATGACAAACAGCATCAAGGCGACCACAGCGGCAAAACCGACGCGGAACGCTTGACCGGCGAAACCCGCCAGACGCGCCCACTCCCATGCACCAAGGGTAACTACCAACCCGATGAACAGTGCAAAACCGGAACCTTCAAGCAGGAAAAACCCGCACAGGGCAATCGGCAGCAGGATCAGCGCGGTGATGATTCGTTGTTTAAGCATTAAACCCGGGCTCCAGCCTCGACCTGCTCGCTCGTTTTACCGAAGCGGCGCTGGCGGGAAGCGTAATCGGCCAGCGCATTGCGCATGGCATCGTGTTTGAAGTCCGGCCAGAACAGGTCGGAAAAATACAGCTCGGCATAGGCCAGCTGCCAGAGCAGGAAATTGCTGATGCGATGCTCGCCACCGGTACGGATACACAAGTCAGGCAACGGCAGATCACCTGTGGCCAGGCAGGTCTGCAGCAGATCAGGCGTAATGTCTTCCGGACGCAAATGTCCGGCCTGAACCTCTCGTGCCAGTCGTTGCGCCGCTTGCGCGATATCCCACTGACCGCCGTAATTGGCGGCGATCTGCAGGACAAAACGATTGGCGCCAGCCGTCATGGCCTCGGCTTCGCGCATGGCAGCCTGCAGCTCGGGATGAAAACGCGAGCGGTCACCAATGATGCGCAGGCTGATGTTGTTGTCGTTGAGGCGCTTGGCCTCACGACGCAGCGCCTTGAAGAACAGATCCATCAAGGCGCTGACCTCATCGGCGGGACGCTGCCAGTTCTCGCTGGAAAAGGCGAACAGGGTCAGCACCTCGACCTTGGCCTCGGCACAGACCTCAATGACCGCACGCACCGCATCCACGCCCGCTTTATGCCCGGCGACACCCGGCATAAAGCGTTTTTTCGCCCAGCGATTGTTACCATCCATGATGATCGCGACATGGCGCGGCACCGCGGACGGTGCAGTCTGCTTGGTCTTTTCCATGAAAACGCGACCCTTATACGGCCATCAGGTCTTTTTCTTTCTCCGCCAACTTAGCGTCGATTTCAGCTACGAACTTCTTGGTCAGATCGTCGATCTCGCCAGTGGCGCGACGCTCTTCGTCTTCGCTGATTTCCTTTTCCTTGACCAGATCCTTCAGCGAGCTGTTTGCATCGCGACGGATGTTGCGCACGGCAACACGGGCATCTTCCGCCACATCACGGGCCTGCTTGGTGAAACCGCGACGGGTTTCTTCGGTCAGGGCCGGCATGCTGATCAGCAGCAGCTCACCAAGGTTGGTCGGGTTCAGGTTCAGGCCTGCACTGCCGATTGCCTTGTCGACGGCGCCCAGCATGTTGCGCTCGAAGGCAACGACTTGCAGGGTACGGGCATCCTTGACAGTGATGTTGGCCACTTGCTTGATCGGGGTGTCGGAACCGTAGTACGGCACCATCACGCCTTCCAGGATGCTCGGGTGCGCTTGACCGGTACGAATGCGGCCGAAGTTGTGCGCCAGCGATTCCACGGACTTCTGCATGCGCTCTTTAGCGTCTTTCTTGATTTCGTTGATCATTGTTGGCCTTCCTCGATCAGGGTTCCTTCAGCGCCGCCATGCACGATGTTCAGCAGGGCGCCGGGCTTGTTCATGTTAAATACGCGTAGCGGCATCTTGTGGTCGCGGCACAGGCAAATGGCCGTCAGGTCCATCACACCCAGCTTGCGATCCAGCACTTCATCGTAAGTCAGATGATCGAACTTCTCGGCATGCGGGTCTTTGAACGGGTCAGCGGTGTAGACGCCGTCGACCTTGGTCGCCTTGAGCACGACATCGGCATCGATTTCGATTGCACGCAGGCAGGCAGCCGAATCCGTCGTAAAGAACGGGTTGCCGGTACCGGCCGCGAAAATCACCACGTCCTTGGAGTTCAAGTGGCGCATGGCCTTGCGGCGATCATAGTGATCAGTCACGCCAACCATGGAAATAGCGGACATCACGATGGCCGAGATGTTGGCGCGCTCAAGGGCGTCGCGCATGGCCAGGGCGTTCATCACAGTGGCCAGCATGCCCATGTGGTCGCCAGTGACCCGATCCATGCCAGCCTTGCTCAGCGCTTCACCGCGGAACAGGTTGCCACCACCGATAACCAGACCGACCTGTACACCGATGCCGACCAGTTGGCCAACTTCCAATGCCATGCGATCCAGAACTTTCGGATCGATCCCGAACTCTTCCGAGCCCATCAGGGCCTCGCCGCTGAGCTTGAGTAGAATGCGTTTATAGCGAGCCTGATAACCACTGCCCTGCTGAGCCATTGCGAATCTCTCCTGCGGCGTATTTTAAAAATTCTTTGCGAGCTGTTTACAGCTGGCGTTCACTCTAGCTTGGCGCTGCTTCAGCGCCATCGGAACATGGCTTTGTAAGCCAGTTCCAAAAGGAAACCAATAAAAATTGGTGCCCCATCTGAAAAGAGGCTGCGCGCGTGAGCGGGCAGCCTCTTCTGGGCGACAGTTAAAAAACCGTCTTATTGCTTGGCGGCAGCCAGCTGGGCAGCAACTTCTTCTGCGAAGTTGTCCACTGGCTTCTCGATGCCTTCGCCTACCTTGAAGTAAGTGAAGGAAACGATTTCAGCGCCGGCTTTCTTGGCCAGGGCGCCTACGGTCACTTCCGGGTTCATGACGAAAGCTTGCTCGACCAGGCTGGCTTCAGCCAGGAACTTGGTGATACGACCAGCAATCATCTTCTCGACGATTTCAGCTGGCTTGCCTTTCATCTTGTCTTCGTTCAGGGTCAGGAAAACGCCCTTCTCGCGCTCGATGGCTTCTGGCGAAACCTGCGATGGCAGCAGGAACTCAGGGTTGCTTGCCGCCACGTGCATGGCGATCTCTTTGGCCAGCTGAACATCGCCGCCCTTGAGAACAACAGCAACACCGATCTTGTTACCGTGCAGGTAGGTGCCGACAACGTCGCCCTCTACGCGCACCAGGCGACGGATGTTGACGTTTTCGCCAACTTTGGCAACCAGTGCTTCACGAGCCGATTCCTGAGCGGCGATCAGCGGAGCTGCGTCGGTCAGTTTTTCGTCGAAGGCTTTCTCTACGCTGGCAGCAACGAAGTTCTTGAAGTCGTCTTGCAGGGCCAGGAAGTCGGTCTGCGAGTTGACTTCCAGCAGCACGGCTGCCTTGTCGTCAGCCTTGATGGCGATAGCGCCTTCAGCGGCAACGTTGCCGGCTTTCTTGGCAGCCTTGATGGCGCCCGAAGCACGCATGTCATCAATGGCTTTCTCGATGTCGCCGCCAGCCTTGGTCAAGGCCTTTTTGCAGTCCATCATGCCTTCGCCAGTACGCTCGCGCAGTTCTTTGACCAACGCTGCAGTAATCTCTGCCATTTCAAAATCCTCTTGGATAGGTTTTCAACCATTCCACCCGATCGAACGGGCGATCAATTCTTCCCGAACCACCCTTGTTAGCTGCCGCACGTTACAGATAGAGCAGTGGGCGCCGACAAATGGTTTTCGAGGTGGCAAAAAGGGGGCCAAGCCCCCTTTTTGCTTACTGAGTCAACGCCAAGGCGTCAATTACTCAGCTGCTGCTACCGGAGCTTCTTCAACGAAAACTTCGGTGCCGCCGGCAACGTTGTTGCGGCCGCGGATCACAGCGTCAGCCATCGAACCCATGTACAGCTGGATAGCGCGGATTGCGTCATCGTTGCCTGGGATGATGTAGTCAACGCCTTCCGGGCTGCTGTTGGTATCGACTACGCCGATAACCGGGATGCCCAGCTTGTTGGCTTCGGTGATCGCGATGCGCTCGTGATCAACGTCGATAACGAACAGAGCGTCTGGCAGACCGCCCATGTCCTTGATACCACCCAGGGAACGATCCAGCTTTTCCAGGTCACGAGTGCGCATCAGCGCTTCTTTCTTGGTCAGCTTGGCGAAAGTACCGTCTTCGGCTTGAACTTCAAGGTCACGCAGACGCTTGATGGAAGCACGGATGGTCTTGAAGTTGGTCAGCATGCCGCCCAACCAGCGGTGATCGACGTACGGCGAACCGCAACGTGCTGCTTCTTCAGCAACGATCTTGCCAGCGGAACGCTTGGTGCCGACGAACAGAATCTTGTTTTTGCCCTGGGCCAGACGCTCTACGAAAGTCAGAGCTTCGTTGAACATTGGCAGGGTTTTTTCAAGGTTGATGATGTGGATCTTGTTACGCGCGCCGAAAATGTACTTGCCCATTTTCGGGTTCCAGTAACGGGTCTGGTGACCGAAGTGCACACCGGCCTTCAGCATATCGCGCATGTTGACTTGGGACATGATAGTTCCTTAATAAGTCGGGTTTGGCCTCCACGTATCCCAATGACCAACCAGCAGCATCAGCTGAAGGCACCCAGGTCATCGTGTCGACACGTGTGTGGATTTAGGCTTTTCGGGACATCCCCGGAAAGCGGCGCATTTTATATCACAAGGCAGGGCAAAACGGAACCCGGATTCTGAAATCCTGGCAAGCGCATTGCGCCATCCCTTGGAATCCTCCAAGAATGCACCATTCTATAGGGAGAAGCGATGCACACAGGCGCAGATTTGCGCTGATCGTCTGGTAGAATCGTATTTTTCAGGGCTGCGAAGACCCATCGCGCAATGCCCTTTCCGTTCAGAAAGCGCCGCCTGGCGCAGAGAGAGCCTGTATGACCGTCACCCTCAAAACGCCCGAGGATATCGCCAAGATGCGTATCGCCGGCAAACTGGCCGCCGATGTGCTGGAAATGATTGCCGAACATGTCAAGCCGGGCGTTACCACCGATCAACTGAACCAGATCTGCCACGACTACATCGTCAATGAGCAGAAAGCCATCCCTGCCCCGCTCAACTACAAGGGCTATCCAAAGTCGATCTGCACGTCGATCAACCATGTGGTCTGCCACGGCATCCCGAACGACAAGCCGCTGAAAGACGGCGATACCCTGAACATCGACGTCACCGTCATCAAGGACGGCTACCACGGCGACACCAGCCGCATGTTCCACGTCGGCAGCGTGCCGGTCTGGGCCGAGCGCCTGTCCCAGGTGACCCAGGAATGCATGTACAAGGCGATTGAAATCGTCAAGCCCGGCTGCCGCCTGGGCGACATCGGCGAAATCATCCAGAAGCACGCTGAAAAGAACGGATTCTCGGTGGTTCGCGAATTCTGCGGCCACGGTATCGGCAAGGTGTTCCACGAAGAGCCGCAGATCCTGCACTACGGCCGCGCTGGCACCGGCATGGAACTCAAGGCCGGCATGACCTTCACCATCGAGCCGATGATCAACCAGGGCCGTGCCGACACCAAGGTTCTGGGCGATGGCTGGACCGCGATCACCAAGGACCGCAAGCTCTCGGCACAGTGGGAACACACCCTGCTGGTGACCGAAACCGGTTACGAGATCTTCACCCTGCGCAGCGATGACACCATCCCTCGCGTTTCGGCCTGATCTCGCCAGCGTATCTCGCCTATAGAAAGGAAAGCCAATCGATGCCGCAGGTGGATCCCGAACTCTTCGACCGTGGCCAGTTCCAGGCTGAACTGGCCCTGAAGGCCAGCCCGATCGCGGCCTTCAAGAAGGCGATCCGCCAGGCCCGCGAAGTGCTCGACGCCCGCTTTCGCAATGGCCGGGACATTCGCCGGCTGATCGAGGATCGCGCCTGGTTCGTCGACAACATCCTGCAAAAGGCCTGGGAGCAGTTCAGCTGGAGCGAGGACGCCGACATCGCGCTGGTCGCGGTCGGTGGCTACGGCCGGGGTGAATTGCACCCTTATTCCGACATCGATTTGCTGATCCTGCTGGACAGCGCGGACCACGAAGTTTTCCGCGATTCCATCGAGCGCTTTCTGACACTGTTGTGGGACATCGGCCTGGAGGTCGGTCAGAGCGTTCGCTCGGTCGAAGAGTGCGCCGTCGAGGCCCGCGCCGACCTGACGGTCGTCACCAACCTGATGGAAAGCCGCACCATCGCCGGCCCCGAGCGTTTGCGCCAGCGCATGCTGGACGTCACCAGCACCGGGCACATGTGGCCGAGCAAGGACTTCTTCCTGGCCAAGCGTGCCGAACAAAAGGCCCGCCACCACAAGTACAACGACACCGAATACAACCTGGAACCCAACGTCAAGGGCTCACCCGGTGGCCTGCGGGATATCCAGACGATTCTGTGGGTGGCCCGTCGCGAGTACGGCACCCTGAACCTGCGGGCACTGGCCGGCGAAGGCTTCCTTGTCGAAAGTGAAAACGCATTGCTCGCCTCCTCCCAGGAGTTCCTGTGGAAGGTTCGCTATGCCCTGCACATGCTCGCCGGTCGCGCCGAAGACCGCCTGCTGTTCGATCACCAGCGCACCATCGCCGGGCTGCTGGGCTTCAAAGGCGACGACGCCAAGCAAGCCATCGAAAATTTCATGCAGCAGTATTACCGGGTGGTGATGAGCATCGCCCAGCTCAGCGACCTGATCATCCAGCACTTCGAGGAAGTCATCCTCGCACCGGAAGACGAGGCACCACCGCAGCCGATCAACTCGCGCTTCCAGTTGCATGATGGCTATATCGAAGCACGCAACCACAACGTTTTCCGCCGCACGCCGTTCGCCATGCTGGAAATTTTCGTATTGATGGCCCAGCAGCCGGAAATCAAGGGCGTACGCGCAGACACCATTCGCATGCTGCGGGAAAACCGTCACCTGATCGACGACGACTTCCGCAACGATATTCGCAACACCAGCCTGTTTATCGAGCTGTTCAAGTGCAAGATCGGCATTCACCGCAACCTGCGACGAATGAACCGCTACGGCATCCTGGGTCGTTATCTGCCCGAATTCGGCTTTATCGTCGGGCAGATGCAGCATGACCTGTTCCACATCTATACGGTCGATGCCCATACCCTGAACCTGATCAAGCACCTGCGTAAGTTGCAGTACACCCAGGTGTCGGAAAAATTCCCGCTGGCCAGCAAGCTCATGGGCAAGCTGCCCAAACCCGAGCTGATCTACATGGCCGGGCTGTACCACGACATCGGCAAAGGCCGGCATGGCGACCACTCGGACATCGGCGCGGTCGACGCCGAGGCGTTTTGCCAGCGCCACCAGCTGCCTGTGTGGGACAGCCGCCTGATCGTGTGGCTGGTGCAAAACCATCTGGTGATGTCGACCACCGCCCAACGCAAGGACCTGTCCGACCCGCAGGTGATCCACGACTTCGCACAGATCGTCGGCGACGAAACCCGCCTTGACTACCTGTATGTACTGACCGTCGCCGACATCAACGCCACCAACCCGACACTGTGGAATTCCTGGCGCGCCAGCCTGCTGCGCCAGCTCTACACCGAAACCAAGCGCGCCCTGCGTCGTGGCCTGGAGAATCCGGTGGATCGCGAAGAGCAGATCCGCCAGACCCAGAGCGCCGCCCTGGACATTCTGGTGCGCGGCGGCACCGACCCGGACGATGTCGAGCAGCTGTGGGCGCAGTTGGGTGATGACTATTTCCTGCGTCACACCGCCGGCGATGTGGCCTGGCACAGCGACGCGATCCTCCAGCAACCGGCCGATGGCGGCCCCCTGGTGCTGATCAAGGAGACCACCCAGCGCGAGTTCGAGGGCGGGACCCAGATCTTCATCTATGCCCCGGACCAGCACGACTTCTTCGCCGTGACCGTGGCCGCGATGGACCAGCTCAACCTGAACATCCATGACGCCCGGGTCATCACCTCCAGCAGCCAGTTCACCCTCGACACCTACATCGTGCTCGACACTGACGGCGACTCGATCGGCGACAATCCGGCACGGGTCAAACAGATCCGCGACGGCCTGACCGAGGCCCTGCGCAACCCGGACGACTACCCGACCATCATCCAGCGCCGGGTACCGCGCCAGCTCAAGCATTTCGCCTTTGCACCACAGGTGACGATCCACAACGACGCCCAGCGGCCGGTGACGGTGCTGGAACTCACGGCGCCCGACCGCCCGGGCCTGCTGGCGCGGATCGGCACGATTTTCCTGGAGTTCGATCTGTCGCTGCAAAACGCCAAGATCGCCACCCTCGGCGAGCGCGTGGAAGACGTGTTCTTCATCACCGACGCCCACAATCAGCCGCTGTCCGACCCGCTGCTGTGCAGCCGGTTACAAGATGCAATCGTCGAGCAGTTGAGCGTCAACCAGGAACCCGATATCAAACTGTCGCGCATCAGCATCTGACTTAACGACGGCCCGCCTTTTGTAGGAGCGAGCTTGCTCGCGATGAACTCAAATACACCGCGTTGTTCTGGGAAGAACGCGTTATCGTTGACGACCATCGCGAGCAAGCTCGCTCCTACAGGGATCAGCGCCGCTCCAACACCGAACGAGATTTATCGATGAACAACGCTCTGTCCCAGCTCCAGCCTTACCCGTTCGAAAAACTCCGCGCCCTGCTCGGCAGTGTCACGCCCAACCCGGACAAGCGCCCTATTGCGCTGTCCATTGGCGAGCCTAAACACCGTTCGCCAAGCTTCGTCGCCGAAGCGCTGGCCAGCAATCTCGATCAGATGGCCGTATACCCGACCACTCTCGGTATCCCGGCCCTGCGCGAAGCCATCGCCGCCTGGTGCGAACGTCGCTTCGATGTCCCCAAAGGCTGGATCGACCCGGCGCGCAACGTGCTGCCGGTCAACGGCACCCGCGAGGCGCTGTTCGCCTTCACCCAGACCGTGGTCAACCGTGGTGATGACGCGCTGGTGGTCAGCCCGAACCCGTTCTACCAGATCTACGAAGGCGCGGCGTTCCTCGCCGGGGCCAAGCCGCATTACCTGCCGTGCCTGGACGAAAACGGTTTCAACCCGGATTTCGATGCCGTTTCGCCGGACATCTGGAAACGCTGCCAGATCCTGTTCCTGTGCTCGCCAGGCAACCCGACCGGCGCACTGATTCCGGTTGAAACCCTGAAAAAGCTGATCGCCCTGGCCGATGAACACGACTTCGTGATTGCCGCGGACGAGTGCTACAGCGAACTCTACTTCGACGAACAAACGCCGCCGCCAGGCCTGCTCAGCGCCTGCGCAGAACTGGGCCGCAAGGACTTCAAGCGCTGCGTGGTGTTCCACAGCCTGTCCAAGCGTTCGAACCTGCCAGGCCTGCGTTCGGGTTTTGTCGCCGGTGACGCCGACATTCTCAAAGGCTTCCTGCTTTACCGCACCTACCACGGCTGCGCGATGCCGGTTCAAACCCAACTGGCCAGCGTTGCTGCATGGAATGACGAAGTGCATGTGCGCGCCAACCGTGCGTTGTATCGCGAGAAGTTCGATGCGGTACTGGAAATCCTCAGCCCGGTGCTGGATGTACAGCGCCCGGATGGCAGTTTCTACCTATGGCCGAATGTGGCCGGTGACGACGCAGCGTTCTGCCGCGACCTGTTCGAGCAGGAGCATGTGACGGTGGTGCCAGGCTCTTACCTGTCGCGGGATGTCGATGGCGTCAACCCGGGCGCCGGGCGCGTGCGCATGGCGCTGGTTGCGCCGTTGGCGGAGTGTGTCGAGGCTGCCGAACGCATTCGCGACTTCATCCAGCGCCGCAAGTAAGTCTCTCTGTAGGAGCTGCCGCAGGCTGCGATCTTTTGACCTTGAAAATCAAAAGATCGCAGCCTGCGGCAGCTCCTACAAGGGTCAGCGGTTATTTCACCTGGCCCAATTTCGCTTCACTCAGATCAAGCTCCCCCAGCACCTCACGCAACACGTCATCGCCGATCTGGTGCTGACGACTGAGGCTGTACAACTCCAGGCGCTGCGCCCGCAGCGCCTTCAAGCGCAAGCGCCGCTCCAGCAAGTCCATCTGAAAGGCCAGGGCCTGGGCTTCGGCTGAATCGTTGAACACCTCCAACTGGTGCCGGTACTCGGACATGATCCGCGCCTTGAGTTCGGCGGCCAGCGCGGACTGGGCGGCGTCCTGCGGGTTGACCTCTTCTGTCTCAAGCGCATGAATGGCCGCTTCGGCGGTCTTGCGCCAGGCGTCGCGCACTTCGTTGCGGCGCTTGTCGTCCGGGCTGGCTTCGATGTCGCGCAGCAACAGTGGCAGCGCGATGCAGGCCGCAATCAACGACAGCAGAATCACCCCGGCGGCGATGAATATCAGCAGATCGCGCTCGGGAAACGCACTGCCCCCCATGAGCATCGGCACCGACATCACACCCGCCAGCGTCACGGCCCCGCGCACGCCGCCGACGGTCAGCAACCAGCAGGAACGCGCGCTTGGCACCCGGGTTATCTCAGCCTTGCCACGCCAGCGCCGCACAAAAATGGACAGCCGCCAGATGCTTTGCACCCAGACGAACCGCAAAACCAGCAGCACCAGGAAAATCGCCACCACATCCAGCCCGCGATACAACAACGTCGGCCATAGTGAGGTTTCGTGACTGGCCACCGCCTTGATGATGTCCGGCAACTGCAGGCCCAACAGCAGGAAAATCAAGCCGTTGAAGGCGAACTCCAGCAATGACCAGACACTGCGATTGAGCAGGCGCGTGTTGGTCTGGCGCGGCAGCAGATCGAGCCAGCTCTGCATCATCCCCGCCGCCACCGCCGACAGGATGCCCGACACGCCCACCCGCTCGGCCAGCACGTACGCGGCGAACGGCAGTAGCAACATGAAGACTACGTGTGTGGCCGGGTCGTCCCAGCCGCGGGCGATCATCCACGAACGCAGGCGCCCGACCAGCCAGCTCAACGCCACACCGGTGGCTAGGCCACCGATCGCCACCAGCACGAAAGTGACACTGGCGTTGGCCAGCGAGAACACACCGGTCACCGCAGCCGCCAGGGCAAACTTGAATGTCACCAGACCCGAAGCGTCGTTCATCAACGCCTCGCCCTGCAGCATGTGCATCAACGGCGTCGGCAAGCGGTTCTGGGAGATCGCCGAAACCGCCACAGCGTCGGTCGGTGACAGCACCGCCGCCAGCGCAAACGCCACGGGCAGCGGAATGCTCGGCAACAACCAGTGAATGAAATAGCCGGCACCGACCACCGTGAACAACACCAGGCCCACCGCCAGGGTCAGGATCGGTCCGCGCAGGTGCCAGAATTCGCGCTTGGGCATGCGCCAGCCGTCGGAGAACAGTAGCGGTGGCAGGAACAGAAACAGGAACAACTCGGGATCCAGGGCCACATGCAACCCCAGGGTCGGCCACGCAAGCAATGCCCCGGCGGCGATTTGCACCAGCGGCAACGGCAGCGGGATCACCCGTCCGATCAGGCGCGAAACGCCGACCAGCATCAACAGGATCAGGACGGTGTAGGCGGTTTGCATAAAGCGTGGTTCCCGGACAATCGACAGCATGGAAGTGCCATATTAGCTGCTTAGACTGCGTGGGGGCCCTTGCACCAATGTCGCACGCCGGAATACCGCCCTCCTGTAGGAGCGAGCCTGCTCGCGATGGTCGTTAACGATGATGCGGGCTGCCTGATACCCCGCGGAGCTCTCAGGTTCATCGCGAGCAAGCTCGCTCCTACAAGGTGCTACGCCATGACAAAAATACAAACCCGACCACAGCCGCCGCGAAACCGTCCGGCCATGGCATAATCCTCCACCTTTTATTTCCAGCACCTGCAAAGGGGGCAATTCCTTGACCGCTTCAAGCAAAACGTTGCACCTTTTCGGCATCAAAGCCTGCGACACCATGAAAAAGGCGCGCACCTGGCTCGATGAACACGCTGTCAGCTATGACTTTCATGATTACAAAGCGGTCGGTATCGACCGTGAACACCTGACCCAATGGTGCAGCGAGCACGGCTGGGAAGTGGTGTTGAACCGTGCAGGCACGACCTTTCGCAAGCTCGACGACGAACGCAAAGCCGATCTCGACCAGACGAAAGCCATCGAACTGATGCTCGCACAACCCTCGATGATCAAGCGCCCGGTGCTCGATCTCGGTGACCGAACCCTGATTGGCTTCAAGCCAGATATCTACGCGGCCGCGCTCAAGTAAGCAGCCCGTTCAATTTTGTTAGAGGTATTCACATGTCCACTACCCTGTTCAGCCTGGCCTTCGGCGTCGGCACTCAAAACCGTCAAGGCGCATGGCTGGAAGTGTTCTACGCCGCCCCGGTTCTCAAGCCATCGGCTGAAGTCGTCGCTGCTATCGCACCGATCCTGGGCTACACCGAAGGCAATCAGGCCATCGCATTCAGCACCGCCCAGGCCTCGCAACTGGCCGAAGCCCTCAAAGGCGTCGACGCTGCCCAGGCTGCCCTGCTGACCCGCCTGGCCGAGAGCCACAAGCCGCTGGTCGCCACCCTGCTGGCTGAAGACGCCCAGCTGTCGTCCACCCCGGAGGCGTACCTCAAGCTGCACCTGCTGAGCCATCGCCTGGTCAAGCCACACGGCCTGAACCTGGCCGGGATCTTCCCGCTGCTGCCGAACGTGGCCTGGACCAGCCAGGGCGCTGTCGACCTGAGCGAGCTGGCCGAACTGCAACTCGAAGCCCGCCTGCGCGGCGAGCTGCTGGAAGTGTTCTCGGTGGACAAATTCCCGAAAATGACCGACTACGTGGTTCCGGCCGGCGTGCGCATCGCTGACGCTGCGCGCCTGCGCCTGGGCGCTTACGTGGGCGAAGGCACCACCGTGATGCACGAAGGTTTCATCAACTTCAACGCCGGCACCGAAGGCCCGGGCATGATCGAAGGCCGCGTATCCGCTGGCGTATTCGTCGGCAAGGGTTCGGACCTGGGCGGCGGCTGCTCGACCATGGGCACCTTGTCGGGTGGCGGCAACATCGTGATCAAGGTCGGCGAAGGCTGCCTGATCGGCGCCAACGCCGGTATCGGTATCCCGTTGGGCGACCGCAACACCGTCGAGTCGGGCCTGTACGTGACCGCCGGTACCAAGGTCGCGCTGCTGGACGAGAACAATCAACTGGTCAAAGTGGTCAAGGCCCGTGAACTGGCCGGCCAGCCGGACCTGCTGTTCCGTCGCAATTCGGAAACCGGCGCCGTGGAATGCAAAACCCACAAATCGGCCATCGAGCTGAACGAAGCGCTGCACGCTCACAACTAAGTGCCGCAGGCACCTGTGGGAGCGAGCTTGCTCGCGATGCTTTTTGGCAACCTTACGGACGCCATCGCGAGCAAGCTCGCTCCCACAAGGTCCGGTGTACATCCGCCCAAGTTCACAGGGCTGAACACATGATGATTCTCTCTCCCTGGCGCGCCGATTTTCCGGCCATCGCCGCCCTGCAGCGCCAAGGCCAGACCTATCTGGACAACGCCGCCACCACGCAAAAACCTCAAGCCCTGTTGGACGCCCTGGCCCACTACTACGCCAATGGCGCGGCCAACGTGCATCGGGCGCAACACTTGCCCGGCGCCCACGCCACCCAGGCGTTCGAGGACAGCCGTCGCAAAGCCGCGCAATGGCTCAATGCTGGCGATTGCGGGCAGATCATCTTTACCCACGGCGCGACGTCCGCGCTGAATCTCCTGGCCTATGGCCTGGAACATCTTTTCAATCCGGGCGACGAAATTGTCATCAGCGCCCTGGAACATCACGCCAACCTCTTGCCGTGGCAGCAACTGGCACACCGTCGCGAGCTGAAGCTGGTGATCCTGCCGCTGGACGCCGATGGCGTGATCGACCTTGAAGCCGCCGCCGGTTTGATCGGCCCACGCACGCGTCTGCTGGCCGTCAGTCAACTGTCCAACGTGATTGGTGCGTGGCAGCCGCTGCCTCAATTGCTGGCACTGGCCAAGGGGCACAACGCCCTGACCGTGATCGACGGCGCCCAGGGCGTGGTCCATGGCCGCCACGACGTGCAAGCATTGGGCTGCGATTTTTATGTGTTCTCCAGCCACAAGCTCTACGGTCCCGATGGCCTGGGTGTGCTGTTCGGGTGCAATACGGCGCTGCAACAGCTGCGTCCCTGGCAGTTCGGCGGTGAAATGGTGCTCGATGCCAATTATCACGACGCACGCTTTCGCCCGGCCCCTCTGGGCTTCGAGGCCGGAACGCCGCCGATTGCCAGTGTGATCGGCCTGGGAGCGACCCTGGATTACCTCGCAGGGCTTGATCAGGACGCCGTGTCCGCCCATGAAACGGCGCTGCATGCCTGTTTGCTCAAGGGTCTTGAGGCACGTCACGGCATCCGCCTGCTGGGCAAGCCGCAAGTGGCACTGGCCAGTTTTACCGTCGAGGGTGTACATAACGCCGACCTGGCGCATTTGCTGACTGAGCAAGGAATTGCGGTGCGCGCTGGCCATCACTGCGCCATGCCGTTGCTCAAACGCTTTGAACTGGCGGGGGCGATTCGGGTGTCGTTGGCGCTGTACAACGACTCCGAAGACCTGGAACGGTTTTTTGAAGCCCTGGATCAGGCGCTGGAGCTGCTGCGATGAACCTGCCTGCCGATGCCGTGACCGCACTCGATACCTTTGGCAAAGCCGCCGGCTGGGAACAACGCGCACGCCTGCTGATGCAATGGGGCGAGCGCCTGCCTGCCTTGAGCGACGCGCAAATGTGCGACGCCAACCGGGTGTACGGTTGTGAAAGCCAGGTGTGGCTGGTGGGCGAATTGCGCGCCGGCCATTGGCAGTTCAGCGCCAACAGCGATGCGCGGTTGATTCGCGGGTTGGTGGCGTTGCTGCTGGCGCGGGTCAACGGCTTGTCGGCGGCCCAATTGCAGCAGGTGGATTTGCCGGACTGGTTCAATCAGTTGGGATTGGGGCGGCAATTGTCCGAATCCCGCAGCAATGGCTTGAATGCGGTGCTACAGCGGATGCGCGAGCTGGCCGCCTGATCACCCACAAACACCCTGTAGGAGCTGCCGCAGGCTGCGATCTTTTGACTTTGCCCTTTTAAAAACAAGGTCAAAAGATCGCAGCCTTCGGCAGCTCCTACAGGTGTCGAGCTTAGGCTTGGGGCTTGATGCGTTCAGCCGGGCGCCGCACACCGGCCACAATCTTGTCCACAGCCTTGGTCGCCGCGACCATGCCGAAGGTCGCCGTCACCATCATCACCGCGCCAAACCCGCCGGCGCAGTCGAGCTTCACGCCATCACCGACAAAACTCTTCTGCAGGCAAATGCTGCCGTCCGGTTTCGGATAACGCAGCTGCTCGGTGGAAAACACGCACGGCACACTGTAATGGCGGGTCACGGTGCGTGAGAAGCCGTAGTCGCGGCGCAGCGTTGAGCGCACTTTCGACGCCAGTGGGTCGTTGAACGTGCGGTTCAGGTCGCAGACCTGAATCAAGGTCGGGTCGATCTGCCCGCCCGCACCGCCGGTGGTGATGATCTGGATCTTGCGACGCTTGCACCAGGCGATCAGCGCAGCCTTGGCGTTGACACTGTCGATGCAGTCGATCACGCAGTCGATGTTCGGCGTGATGTACTCGGCCATGGTGTCGCGGGTGACGAAGTCCGGCACCGCGTGCACCGTGCAGTGCGGGTTGATTCCGCGCAGACGCTCGGCCATCACCTCGACCTTGGGTTTGCCGACGGTACTGTCCAGCGCGTGCAACTGACGGTTGGCGTTGCTGACGCAGACGTCGTCCAGATCGAACAGCGAAATCTCGCCCACGCCACAACGGGCCATGGCTTCCGCCGCCCAGGAACCCACACCACCGACCCCGACAATCGCCACATGGGCTGCGCGCAGGCGCTCAAGGCCTTCGATGCCATACAAACGGGCAATGCCGGCAAAACGCGGATCTTCAGTACTCATGACCATTACCCCAAAAACCGGCGGGCATTATAAGGCTTCGCAGCTACAAGATTTAAGTTTCAAGCAACAAGTGTAAGAACTTATGTGAAAGCAGATTGCCCAACGTCAGGCATTTCCCTGTCCGATGTACGTTCAGTGAGCTGCCGGTGTAGGATGCGCGCCCCTTGGCGGCAGCCAACCGTTCCTTCGTTCCACAGCCTTTGGAACCTGAAATAACCATGTCATCGCGTAAATTTGGACTCAACCTGGTCGTGGTGCTCGCCATCGCGGCCTTGTTTACCGGCTTCTGGGCGCTGATCAACCGCCCCGTCACCGCCCCCAACTGGCCTGAGCAGATCTCCGGCTTCTCGTACTCGCCATTCCAGCAGGGCCAGTTCCCGCAGAAAGACCAGTACCCGACCGACGATCAAATGCGTCGCGACCTGGAGATCATGAGCAAGCTGACGGATAACATCCGCATCTACTCGGTCGATGGCACCCTGCAAGACATCCCGAAACTGGCGGAAGAGTTCGGCTTGCGGGTAACACTGGGGATCTGGATCAGCCCGGACCAGGAACGCAATGAGCGGGAAATTACCCGCGCCATCGAAATCGCCAACTCCTCGCGCAGCGTGGTTCGTGTGGTGGTCGGCAACGAAGCGATCTTCCGCAAGGAAATCACCGCCGCCGAACTGAGCGTGATGCTCGACCGTGTCCGCGCAGCCGTGAAGGTGCCGGTGACCACGTCCGAGCAATGGCACGTCTGGGAAGAACACCCGGAACTGGCCAAGCACGTCGACCTGATCGCCGCGCACGTCCTGCCTTACTGGGAATTCATCCCGGTGGACAAGGCCCAGCAGTTCGTCCTCGACCGCGCCCGCGACCTGAAAAAGATGTTCCCGAAAAAGCCGCTACTGCTGTCCGAAGTGGGCTGGCCGAGCAACGGCCGCATGCGCGGTGGCGCCGATGCTTCGCCCGCAGACCAGGCGATCTACCTGCGAACCCTGGTCAACAAGCTCAATCGCCAGGGTTTCAACTACTTCGTGATCGAAGCCTTTGACCAGCCGTGGAAAGCCAGCGACGAAGGTTCCGTAGGCGCCTACTGGGGCGTGTTCAATGCCGCGCGCCAGCAGAAGTTCAACTTCGAAGGCCCGGTGGTGGCGATTCCGCAGTGGCGCGTACTGGCCGTTGGTTCGGTGGTATTGGCGCTGTTGTCGCTGACCCTGCTGATGATCGACGGCTCGGCCCTGCGCCAGCGTGGTCGCACCTTCCTGACCTTCATTGCGTTCCTCTGTGGTTCGGTGCTGGTGTGGATCGGTTACGACTACAGCCTGCAATACAGCACCTGGTTCAGCCTGACGGTGGGCTTCCTGCTCGCCCTCGGTGCGCTCGGGGTGTTTATCGTGTTGCTGACCGAGGCCCATGAACTGGCCGAAGCGGTGTGGGTGCACAAGCGTCGGCGCGAGTTTTTGCCGGTGGAAGGCGACTCCAGCTACCGCCCGAAAGTGTCGATTCACGTGCCTTGCTACAACGAGCCGCCGGAGATGGTCAAACAGACCCTCAACGCCCTGGCCAACCTCGACTATCCGGATTTCGAAGTCCTGATCATCGACAACAACACCAAGGACCCGGCGGTGTGGGAACCGGTGCGCGATTATTGCGAAACCCTCGGCCCGCGCTTCAAGTTCTTCCACGTGGCACCGCTGGCCGGCTTCAAGGGTGGCGCGCTGAACTACCTGATTCCGCACACCGCCAAGGACGCCGAAGTGATTGCCGTGATCGACTCGGACTACTGCGTCGACCGCAACTGGCTCAAGCACATGGTGCCGCATTTCGCCGACCCGAAGATCGCCGTGGTGCAGTCGCCGCAAGACTACCGCGACCAGAACGAAAGCACCTTCAAGAAGCTCTGCTACGCGGAATACAAAGGCTTCTTCCATATCGGCATGGTCACCCGCAACGACCGCGACGCGATCATCCAGCACGGCACCATGACCATGACCCGCCGCTCGGTGCTCGAAGAGCTGGGCTGGGCCGACTGGTGCATCTGTGAAGACGCCGAGCTGGGCTTGCGCGTATTCGAGAAAGGCCTGTCGGCGGCGTACTACCACACCAGCTACGGCAAAGGCCTGATGCCCGACACCTTCATCGACTTCAAGAAACAGCGTTTCCGCTGGGCCTACGGAGCGATTCAGATCATCAAGCGCCACACCGCCAGCCTGTTGCGTGGCAAGGACACCGAGCTGACCCGCGGCCAGCGCTACCACTTCCTCGCAGGCTGGTTGCCATGGGTGGCGGACGGCATGAACATCTTCTTCACCGTCGGTGCGCTGTTGTGGTCGGCGGCAATGATCATCGTGCCGCAACGGGTCGATCCACCGCTGCTGATCTTCGCAATCCCGCCGTTGGCGCTGTTCGTGTTCAAGGTGGCCAAGATCATCTTCCTCTACCGTCGTGCGGTCGGGGTCAATTTGAAGGATGCCTTCTGCGCTGCGCTGGCCGGTCTGGCGTTGTCCCACACCATCGCCAAAGCGGTGCTGTACGGCTTCTTCACCAGCAGCATTCCGTTCTTCCGCACACCGAAAAACGCCGACAACCATGGTTTCTGGGTAGCGATTTCGGAAGCCCGCGAAGAGATGTTCATCATGCTGCTGTTGTGGAGCGCGGCGCTGGGGATTTATCTGGTCAACGGCATGCCGAGCAACGACATGCGCTTCTGGGTCACCATGCTGCTGGTGCAGTCGCTGCCGTATCTGGCGGCGCTGATCATGGCGTTCCTGTCGTCGCTGCCGAAACCGGCCGCCGAGCCTGAAACGGCACCTGTCGTCTAAATATCCGCAGATACACTAAACGGCGGCCAATGGTCGCCGTTTTGCTTTAAGATAACCGCCATTTTGCGGGGCTTGGCGGAGTACGGTTTGCCAACCGACCCAATACCTGTGGGAGCGAGCTTGCTCGCGATTACGGTGTAACAATCAATGTTTATGTTGACTGACACACCGCTATCGCGAGCAAGCTCGCTCCCACAGTAGCCCATGCCCAATTTCAAGTTTTCCGGAGTTTTCCATGACGGCCCACGCCGACCTTTCGCCGACCCTTCAACTCGCCATCGACCTGATCCGCCGTCCGTCCGTGACGCCGGTCGACGCCGATTGCCAGAAGCAGATGATGCAGCGCCTGGGCGATGCCGGTTTCACCCTGGAACCGATGCGCATCGAAGATGTGGATAACTTCTGGGCCACCCACGGCCAGGACGAGGGTCCGGTACTGTGCTTCGCCGGCCACACCGACGTGGTCCCGACCGGCCCGGTGACGGCCTGGCAGATCGAGCCGTTCAACGCGCTGATCGACGAACACGGCATGCTCTGCGGCCGTGGTGCCGCCGACATGAAAGGCAGCCTCGCCGCCATGACCGTCGCGTCCGAGCGTTTTGTCGCCGACTACCCGAATCACAAGGGCAAAGTCGCGTTCCTGATCACCAGCGATGAAGAAGGCCCGGCGCACTACGGCACCAAGGCAGTGGTAGAACGCCTCGCCGCACGCAAGGAGCGCCTGGACTGGTGCATCGTCGGCGAACCGTCGAGCACCACCCTGGTGGGTGACGTGGTCAAGAACGGCCGTCGCGGCTCCCTCGGCGCCAAGCTGACCGTGCGCGGCGTGCAAGGTCACGTGGCTTACCCGCACCTGGCGAAGAACCCGATCCACCTCGCCGCTCCGGCCCTGGCAGAACTGGCCGCCGAGCATTGGGACCACGGTAACGATTTCTTCCCGCCGACCAGTTTCCAGATCTCCAACGTCAACTCCGGCACCGGTGCGACCAACGTGATCCCGGGTGACCTGGTGGCGGTGTTCAACTTCCGTTTCTCCACCGAGTCCACGGTCGAAGGCCTGCAAAAGCGCGTCGCCGACATCCTCGACAAGCACGGCCTGGACTGGCACGTCGACTGGGCCTTGTCCGGCCTGCCGTTCCTCACCGAGCCAGGCGCGCTGCTGGACGCGGTGTCGTCGAGCATCAAGGACATCACCGGGCGCGACACCAAGGCATCCACCAGCGGCGGTACCTCCGACGGGCGCTTCATCGCGACCATGGGCACGCAAGTGGTTGAGCTGGGCCCGGTCAACGCGACCATCCACCAGATCAACGAGCGTGTGCTTGCAGCCGACCTCGATGTGCTGACCGAAATCTACTACCAGACCCTGATCAAGTTGCTCGCCTGATGCTTGCCTGCCCTATCTGCAGCGAACCGCTCAATGCGGTGGACAACGGTGTGGTCTGCCCCGCCGGGCACCGGTTCGACCGTGCGCGCCAGGGTTACCTGAACCTGCTGCCGGTGCAGCACAAGAACAGCCGCGATCCTGGGGATAACCAGGCAATGGTCGAAGCCCGCCGTGACTTCCTGAATGCCGGGCACTATGCGCCGGTGGCCAGGCGCCTGGCGGAGCTGGCCGCCAGCTATGCGCCGCAGCGCTGGCTGGACATCGGTTGTGGCGAGGGCTACTACACCGCGCAGATCGCCGAGGCGCTGCCAGAGGCCGAAGGTTATGCCCTGGACATCTCCCGCGAAGCGGTCAAACGCGCCTGCAAACGCAATCCGCAGCTCACCTGGTTGATCGCCAGCATGGCGCGGGTACCGTTGGCTTCCGGCAGTTGCCAGTTCCTCGCCAGCGTCTTCAGCCCGCTGGATTGGGAAGAAGCCAAACGCCTGCTCAGCGTCGGCGGCGGCCTGATGAAAGTCGGGCCGACCAACGGCCACCTGATGGAATTGCGCGAGCGGCTGTACGATGAAGTCCGCGAGTACATCGACGACAAGCATCTGGATCTGGTGCCGGAAGGCATGGCGCTGGCGCACAGCGAAACCCTGGAATTCAAACTGACGCTCCACAGTGGTCAGGACCGGGCGAACCTGCTGGCCATGACGCCCCACGGCTGGCGCGCCAGTGCCGAACGCCGTGCTGCCGTTATCGAGCAGGCCGAGCCGTTCGAGGTCACCGTGTCGATGCGCTACGATTATTTCGTTCTTCAATAACTTCAAACATTTTTGGTCTTGGGCAACGGCTCAAGGCCGGCTAAATCCGCGAATGGATTTTTCAGACCCGCAGTGAGGACATCCATGCGCCAGCCCGATATCGAGATTTACCTGAAAGACGCCGACGTCGATCACAAAGCCATTGCCGCCTGGCTCGGCGCGGCACTTGGGCCGTGTTCGGATTGGGTGCAGAAGGGCCAGACCTACAAGTGCAAGGCCGGCAACGTGCCGGTGACCTGGCTGCCAAAAGCGGTCGGCAAGTGGAACAGCCTGTACCTGGAAAGCGACCAGACCCCGTGGGACGACGACATCGCCTGCGCCCGCGCCGCGTTTGCCGCGCTGAACGTCGAAGTGCGTTGCGCGCCGGGAACCTGGGTCGAGGAAGAAGGTGAAGAGACGGCGGACCGCTGGATTCGCATCAGCGCCGATGGTGAAGAAGAGATCACCTGGAAAACCGCTTAATAGCCAACAACACCGATCAAATGTGGGAGCGGGCTTGCTCGCGAATGCGGTGGATCAGCCGGTATCAACTGCGCCTGGCACACCGCATTCGCGAGCAAGCCCGCTCCCACAATGGTTTTGTGTGATCTGAAGAACTGATTTACAGACCTACAACATCCTCAGCCTGCAACCCCTTCTGCCCTTCGACCACCGCATACTCAACTTGCTGGCCTTCGGTCAGTGAACGGTGCCCCTCGCCACGAATCGCGCGGTAGTGCACGAACACGTCCACCCCGTCCTCGCGCTGAATGAAGCCGTAGCCCTTGGCGTCGTTGAACCACTTCACGTTGCCGGTTTCGCGTGTTGCCATTTGTTCATACTCCCTTTTTATTATTGATCGGGCTTTTCGCAGGAAAGCCTCGGGAACGTCAGCCTGCGCATACCGGTCCCATGAGGGCAACGGCGACAGAGCGCCGAGTATATGACAGACGCTGAAACTCTCAATAGCAGTTTACTTCGCCGCTTTTTTGCCGATTTTCGACGAATCCGGCACACTACGCAGCGCCCGAGCAAACGCTTGGTTTCATTCACTCATGCAGAAGCCGTATGACCCGTTCCCCGTTCCGCCGTCTTGTGTTTGGCACCCTGCGCCGACTGTTGTACCTCTGGGTTCGCTCGGAGACGATCAACCAGTCGTCGTTCACCCTCAACCTCGACCGCAGTCGTCCGGTGTTCTACGTCCTGCAAAACCCTTCGCTGACCGACCTTGCCGTGGTCGACACCGAATGCAGCAAGGCCGGCCTGCCGCGCCCGGTGCTGCCGGTATCGGTGGGCAACCTGCTGGAACCGGCCGCGTTCTTCTACCTGACGCCGGACCCGGACTGGCTCGGCCGCCAGGACAAGCGCGGCGCGCCGCCAACCTTGACCCGCCTGGTCAGCGCCCTGAGCCAGAACGCCGCCGAAGACGCGCAGATCATTCCGGTCAGCGTGTTCTGGGGCCAGTCGCCGGACAGCGAAAACAGCCCATGGAAACTCCTGTTCGCCGATAGCTGGGCGGTGACCGGGCGTCTGCGGCGCTTGCTGAGTGTCATCGTGCTGGGGCGCAAGACCCGCGTGCAGTTCTCCGCGCCGATCCACCTGCGCGAACTGATCGAGCACAACAAGGGCCACGAGCGCACCGTGCGCATGGCCCAGCGCATCCTGCGGGTGCACTTTCGCAACCTGAAGGCTGCGGTGATCGGCCCGGACATTTCCCACCGCCGCAACCTGGTCAAGGGCCTGCTGAACCAGCCGCAGGTCAGACAGGCGATCCTCGACGAAGCCGAACGCGAGAACATTTCACCGGAAAAAGCCAAGGCCCAGGCCCTGCGCTATGGCAACGAAATCGCCTCGGACTACACCTACACGGCCATCCGTTTTATGGAAGTGGTGCTGAGCTGGTTCTGGAACAAGATCTACGACGGCATCAAGGTCAACCACATCGAAGGCGTGCAGAAGGTCGCCCAGGGTCACGAAGTGATCTACGTACCCTGCCACCGCAGCCACATCGATTATCTGCTGCTGTCCTACCTGCTGTTCCGCAATGGCCTGACCCCGCCGCACATCGCCGCCGGGATCAACCTGAACATGCCGGTGATCGGCGGCCTGCTGCGTCGTGGCGGCGCGTTTTTCATGCGCCGGACGTTCAAGGGCAACCCGCTGTACACCTCGGTGTTCAACGAATACCTGCACACCCTGTTCACCAAGGGTTTCCCGGTGGAGTACTTCGTCGAGGGTGGCCGTTCGCGCACCGGGCGCATGCTGCAACCGAAAACCGGGATGCTGGCGATCACCCTGCGCAGCTTCCTGCGTTCGTCGCGCATGCCGATCGTGTTCGTGCCGGTGTACATCGGCTACGAGCGCGTACTGGAAGGCCGGACCTACCTCGGCGAATTGCGCGGTGCGGCCAAGAAGAAAGAATCGATCTTCGACATCTTCAAAGTCATCGGCGCACTCAAGCAGCGCTTCGGCCAGGTAGCGGTGAACTTCGGCGAGCCGATCAAACTGGCGGAATTCCTCGACAGCGAACAGCCGGACTGGCGCCAACAGGAACTCGGCCCGCAGTTCAGACCGGCCTGGCTCAACGAAACCACCAACCGCCTCGGCGAGAAGGTCGCCCAGCATCTGAACGAAGCGGCAGCGATCAACCCGGTCAACCTCGTTGCCCTGGCGCTGCTGTCCACCAGCCGCCTGGCCCTGGACGACCGCGCCATGGCACGGGTGCTCGACCTGTATCTGGCGTTGTTGCGCAAGGTACCGTACTCGCCGCACACCACCCTGCCGGACGGTGACGGCCGGGCGTTGATCGAGCACGTAAAGGACATGGACCTGCTGTCCGAGCAGAGCGATGCCCTGGGCAAGATCCTGTATCTGGACGAACAGAACGCCGTCCTGATGACCTACTACCGCAATAACGTGCTGCACATCTTCGCCCTGCCGGCCCTGCTGGCGAGCTTCTTCCAGAGTGCCTCGCGCATGAGCCGCGAACAGATCCTGCGCTACACCCGCGCGCTGTACCCGTACCTGCAAGCGGAGCTGTTCATTCGCTGGTCGCCGGAGGAACTGGATACGGTGATCGATCAGTGGCTGGAGGCCTTTGTCGAGCAAGGCCTGCTGCGTTTCGAGAACGATGTGTACCTGCGCCCGGCGCCAAGCTCGCGGCATTTCGTGCTGCTGACGCTGCTGTCGAAAAGCATCGCCCAAACCCTGCAGCGCTTCTACATGACCGTTTCCCTGCTGCTCAACAGCGGCCAGAACAGCATCAGTGCCGAAGAGCTGGAAGATCTGTGCACGGTCATGGCCCAGCGCCTGTCGATCCTGCATGGCCTGAACGCCCCGGAGTTCTTCGACAAGAGCCTGTTCCGCCACTTCATCCAGACCCTGCTCGACCTCGACGTGCTCAAGCGCGACGAAGCGGGCAAGCTCGGTTATCACGAACTGCTCGGCGAACTGGCCGAAGGCGCGGCCAAACGGGTGTTGCCGGCGGAGATCCGCTTGTCGATCCGGCAGGTGGCGTTGCATCGCAGTGAAGATGCCGCGGAGCTGGTCACGCCGCTCTGACTCACTCACATCTCTGCGCGGAAGTTTCATGGCTGAAGCAAGGATGCTTCTGACTCATGCCACTTCCTTTTCGCCCCTGTTCGCAGGCACTCCCCTACATAGCAAACGCTGCCTCGACCCTATGCTGGACGCTCGTCACTACCGACGATCAATTGATAAGGAAATCAATATGAACAACGAAACCGTAAAAACCATAAGTGGCAAAGTGAGTTACGCAGTAAAGATGGCGCTGCCGCGTAACTCGACTCTTCAGGTCCGCCTGCTGGATGTCAGCCTGCAAGACGTCCTTGCGAAGGAACTGGCCGCACAGATCACTGCCAACGCCGAAAAACCCGACGGGCTGAACTTCAACCTGACGTACAAACTCGCTGATGTCTTGCCCGGCCATACCTATGCAATCAGCGCGAGCATCACCCACGAAGACCGTCTGCTCTTCGCCACCACTCAACCACACCAGGTGGAACTGGGCGTCGATTATGTAAATGAGCAGGAAGTGTGGGTCGACCTCGTCTGAGAACATCCCCGAGGTAAGTTGGGCGATATCCTCGGTAAAATCCGTTAAATTGTCGTTGGCGTCGGTCTTCTTCGGGCGCCAATGACAAGGATCCGCTTCATGAAAAAACTCTCTCTCCTCGGGCTTGCGGTTTTGCTCGGCGCCTGCCAGTCCATGCAACCTGCCCCGAAAGCCAGCCTCGACGGCGAAGTCTTTTACCTGCAACGCAGCGCCCTGCCGCCCACCGCTACCCTGAGCGTGAGCTTGCAGGACGTGTCTCTGGCCGACGCACCAGCCATTGTCCTCGACGAACAGAACGGCCCGGTCAAAGGCCAGGTGCCACTGCCGTTTCATCTGAGTTACGATCCGGCGCAGGTCAAACCAGGCCATCGTTACTCGGTCAGCGCGCGCATCGAAGTCGATGGAAAGCTGATGTTCATCACCACCGAAAACCATGCCGTGCGTCTTGATGGCAAGGACCCGCAACCGTTGAAAATCCGCGTCGACGCCGTTCGCTAATTCTCTCTTTTTTGAACAAGGAAGCTGCCATGCTCCGCCCTACCCTTCGTTTTGCCGGCCTGTGCGCAGGTTTGATGATCTGTGCCAACGCCCTGGCGCTGTCCCTCAGCGACCTGTCGCAGAAAGACGCCACCGGTGGGCTCAAGGACGCACTGACCCAAGGCGCGCAACTGGCCGTGAAACAGCTCGGCACCCCGGGCGGCTTCAGCAACAACCCGGAAGTAAAAATCGAACTGCCGGGCAAACTGGGCAAGGTCGCCAGCAAAATGAAACAGTTCGGCATGGGTGACCAGGTCGATGAATTGGAAGCCAGCATGAACAAGGCGGCCGAAACCGCCGTGACCCAGGCCCAGCCAATCCTCGTCGATGCCGTGAAGAAAATGACCGTGGAAGACGCCAAGGGCATCCTCAGCGGCGGCAACGACTCGGCCACCCAATACCTGAACAAGACCAGCCGCGAACAGATCCGCGCCAAGTTCCTGCCGATCGTCAAGCAAGCCACCGACAAGGTGGGCCTGGCCCAGCAGTACAACTCGTTCGCCGGGCAAGCGGCAACAATGGGCGTATTGGACGCGAAGAATGCCAACGTCGAAAACTACGTCACCGAGCAGGCGCTGAATGGCTTGTTCGAAATGATCGGCAAACAGGAAGAAACCATCCGCCAGAACCCGGCGGCTGCGGCGACCAGTTTGGCGAAGAAGGTATTCGGCACGCTCTAAGCCACAACATAAAACCCTGTGGGAGTGGGCCTGTTCGCTCCCACATTGGTTCAGGTCACGGAGGCAGGTCGTAGAAAAAACACCCACTCCTGTCCCATCTTCCGTTTCTCAAATAACTTCAACTCGACCAGCCCATTCAATGTGGCGGATGCCGTGTTGTAAGAGCACCCCAGGTTTTCCTTCACATTGACCGCAGTAAATTCCTTGGCCATTCCGCTCTTGGCCGCTTGAAACACGGCCCGCTGATTCTCCGTGAGTTGCTCGAGAAAACCACTTTCCCGCAACCATCGATCAAAGCACTCGGCATCAACCAGACTTTTCCGATACGCCTCGGTAAAACTGCCCACGGCACGCAGCACCACCGAACACTGGAAATCGATGAAATACGTCAGATCCAGATCATCCGCCTCGGTATCCAGGTATGAGCGCCCGTACCTCACCGGTGCATTGCGTAACAAGACGCTGATCGCGATGTAGCGGAACGCCGAGAAGTCATTCTTGAACATGAACCAGTAAAACAGCGCCCGCGCGACCCGACCGTTGCCGTCACGAAAAGGATGCTCATAACCCAGGGCAAAATGCAGAGCGATGCCTTTGATCAGAGGATGAAGGTAATCCGCTTGATGGAGGTTGTCATGGGAATGGTTGATCCATTGCGCCAGCGCCTGCAAACGCAACCCGATACCTGCTGCGGGCGGTGGCGTATGAACGGTGTTGCCCTCGCCATCCTGCACCACGACATCATCACGGCTTCTGAACACCCCCGGCGAATACTGCGGATCATCGATGCCCTCGACGCCAACGCGGTGCATCGCCGCGATCAACTCAACGCTCAGAGGCTCGTAGCGCTGCTCCCAGGCGAAGTTCATCATCTTGAAATTACCGATGACCATTCGCTCGTCCGGCGTACGCGGCAGGCGATGACGCTTGAGCATGTCCTTGGCCACACGTGTCGTGGTTGCCGCGCCTTCGAGCTGGCTGCTACTGATGGCTTCATCTTCGATCAGGTCATTGAGCAGATAGCTGAAGTGCGCACGCTCGCCGATCTGACTGGTCATGTACTTCAGCACGGCCGTAGTGGTTTGCCGGTCTACCGCGGAAATAGCCTTTTGCGCCAGTGGCGTCAGCACGAATTGCAGCCACCGCACCGGATCACCCAATGGCAAAAGACTCGAATACTGCGCCGTCCGGGCTTTCTTGACCAAGGCCCAGCACAAACTGGAATCCAGACCCGGCGCCCAGCGATAGCGCAACGCATCGAATGGCAGATAACGCCCCTGATCGTCCAGGGGCTTGAGCAGAGCCAAGTAATCCGCGAGACGTTCCTTGTGAGGCGACTGCCCTAGCCGATCAAACACCGGGTCGGTCCGTCCCCGCAACTTGGGTGGGTTCTTCATACGCACTGTCTCAAACATTCACAAAACCGGGGTTTGAGTACAACACCTGGGCTCATGAGCCTCAATATCAGACGGGTCCGAGATAAATGTAGGAACAATGAGGGCCCGCTGATGGGTACGGGTTCAGCGGGCTTCTTCCTATTGCTATTGCTGCTGATCCAACTGATCGAGGACGCGATTCACTGATAGTTGCGCGAGGACAATCATCTGCTGAATGCCGAGTACCAGATTGCAGGTTGGGCCGTTCAGGATGGACGACAGTTCGGTTGCCATTACATTGGCTGAGGCGAGGGTTTCGTAGGCATGGACAAGCAAGGTTTCGGAGTCGACGCCTGGGTGGATAGTGAAAATTGGGCAGGGGCGGTTTGAAATTCTCGTTTGTTTCTCGGATTCAGAGGCAGAGTAATCAGGACTGTCTTTGATCATTGCGAAGCTCCCAAAGTAGGCGCCTAACGACTATTCGCGGGCTTGCAGTCCCGGTCGCTGAATTGGCAGCGACGGACAAAGGCTAGAGATCGTGCTTCTGACGGGCAAGCTGAAAGTCTTGTGGGAATGGTCTGAATGGTTGGCTTTGGCGGTAAACGTTGTTGACTGTTGGGCAGCCATCGCGAGCAAGCTCGCTCCCACAGTTGGGCCGGGGACACCTGAAAGAAATTGGTTGGCTGGCAGGACGCCTTCGCGGGCAAGCCCGCTCCCACAATTTGACCGAGTACATCTGAAAGAAATTGGTCGGCTGTCAGGCCGCCATCGCGAGCAAGCTCGCTCCCACAGTTGGGCCGGGGACACCTGAAAGAAATTGGTTGGCTGGCAGGCCGTCTTCGCGAGCAAGCCCGCTCCCACAATTTGACCGAGTACATCTGAAAGAAATTGGTCGGCTGTCAGGCCGCCTTCGCGAGCAGGCTCGCTCCCACAGAAGAGCAAAGGCAGATCGGCGTACACAGACGCTTCTCACCACTCATCAGGCCGAGCGTTAGCTCGCCTGCAGCTTTTGATCTACCCGCCCCCTCGGAAGGCTGAGTGGAGGTGTTCATCCGGGGATGGGCGCGCAGCGCCGTTCGGCGCAGCCGAACTCATTGCATGTAGGTCGAAGCGAAGCCGACCGGAGGGCAATGCCCCCGGATGAATGCCGGAGCGAAGGAACCCCGAGCCTAAGCGAGGGGCCGTACGTTCGGGGCGAGCGTTTTTTTTGTTACTTTTTTTAGGCGCTTGTAAAAAAAGTGACTCGCCGTAAGGGCGAAACCGCCAGCCGCCGTTACCGAAGAAACGGATATGCCCCCGATCAAACGGACTCCTTCCTGACCCGAAACCAAGCCGCATAAAGCGCAGGCAAAAACAGCAGCGTCAACGCCGTGGCCACAATCAACCCCCCCATGATCGCCACCGCCATCGGCCCAAAGAACACACTACGTGACAAAGGAATCATCGCCAAAACAGCAGCAAGTGCCGTCAACACAATCGGCCGAAACCGCCGCACCGTCGCCTCGATAATCGCCTGCCAAGGCTTCAACCCGGCAGCAATGTCCTGCTCGATCTGATCCACCAGAATCACCGAGTTACGCATGATCATCCCCGACAAGGCGATAGTCCCCAGCATCGCCACGAAACCGAACGGCTGGCGGAACACCAACAGAAACAGCGTCACCCCGATCAACCCCAGCGGCGCCGTGAGAAACACCATCGCCGTGCGTGAGAAACTGCGCAGTTGCAGCATCAGCAAGGTCAACACCACCACGATGAACAATGGCACGCCGGCCTTCACCGAGTTCTGTCCGCGCGCCGAGTCTTCAACGGTGCCGCCAACATCCAGCAAGTAGCCGTCAGGCAGTTCGGCGCGGATCGGATCGAGGGTCGGCATGATCTGCTGCACCAGTGTCGCCGGTTGCTGCTTGTCATAGATGTCGGCGCGAACCGTCACGTTAGGCAGGCGGTTGCGGTGCCAGATGATTCCCTCTTCGAAGCCGTACTCCAGGGTCGCGATCTGCGACAGCGCGACGCTGCGACCGTTATCGGTCGGCACCGCCAGGCTCGGTAGCAAGGACAGCTCGGTGCGTTCATGCAAGGTGCCGCGCAACAGGATCTCGATCAACTCGTTGTCTTCACGGTACTGGCTGACGCTGGAACCGGTGAGGGAGCTTTGCAGGAACTTCGACAGGTTCGCCGTGCTCACGCCCAGCGCCCGCGCACGGTCCTGATCGATGTTCAGGTACACCACCTTGCTCGGTTCTTCCCAATCCAGGTGGACGTTGACCACATGCGGGTTCTCGCGAACCTTGGCCGCGACTTTGCGCGCCAGCGCCCGCACCTCCTCGATGTGCTCCCCGGTCACACGGAACTGTACCGGGTAACCAACCGGCGGACCGTTTTCCAGGCGCGTAACCCGCGAGCGCAGAGCGGGGAATTGCTCGTTGAGGGTTGAGATCAACCAGGTGCGCAGGGCTTCCCGTTCTTCGATGGTTTTCGCCAGGACGACAAACTGGGCAAAGCTCGCCGCCGGCAGTTGCTGATCCAGCGGCAGGTAGAATCGCGGCGAACCGGTGCCGACGTAGGCCACGTAGTTGTCGATCCCTGCCTTGTCCTTGAGCAGTGCTTCGAGGCGTTTGACCTCGTCGGCGGTATTGCTCAGCGAAGCACCTTCGGCCAGTTTCAGGTCGACCATCAACTCCAGGCGACCCGATGCCGGGAAGAACTGCTGCGGTACAAACTTGAACAGCACAATGGAGGCAATGAACAACAGCACAGTCGCGGCGATCACGGTTTTGCGCCAGCGCACACACCACTCCACCAGACGCCGGACGCGCTGGTAGAACGGCGTGCCATAGGGATCGGGTTGGCCGGCACCGTGCTTGGCGGCGTGAATCTTCGCCAGGTCCGGCAGGAGTTTTTCCCCGAGATACGGCACGAAAACCACAGCGGCCACCCACGACGCCAACAGCGCGATGGTGACCACCTCGAAGATCGAACGGGTGTATTCGCCAGTGCCCGATTGCGCCGTGGCAATCGGCAGGAAGCCGGCCGCGGTGATCAGCGTACCGGTGAGCATCGGGAAGGCAGTGCTGGTCCAGGCGTAACTCGCGGCTTTGACCCGGTCGAAACCCTGCTCCATTTTGATCGCCATCATTTCCACGGCGATGATCGCGTCGTCCACCAGCAAGCCCAGCGCCAGTACCAATGCACCGAGAGAAATCTTGTGCAGCCCGATGCCGAGGTAATACATGCTGGCAAACGTCATCGCCAACACCAGCGGAATCGCCAGGGCCACCACCATGCCGGTGCGCACGCCGAGGGAGAAGAAGCTCACCAGCAACACAATGGCCAGCGCCTCGACCAGCACTTGCACGAACTCACCGACACCGGTTTTCACCGCCGCAGGCTGGTCGGAGACTTTGCGCAGCTCCATACCGGCCGGGAGGTTCTTCTGGATGCGGGCGAATTCGACTTCCAGTGCCTTGCCCAATATCAGGATGTCACCGCCGTCCTTCATCGCCACCGCCAGGCCGATGGCATCCTGCGCCATGAAGCGCATGCGCGGCGCCGGTGGATCATTGAAACCACGCCGCACATCAGCCACATCGGAGATACGGAAGGTGCGATCACCGACGCGGATCGGGAAGTTCTTGATCTCCTCGACCGTCTGAAAATTCCCTGTCACCCGTAGCTGCAAGCGCTCGCTGCTGGTTTCGAAGAAGCCTGCCGTGGACACCGCGTTCTGCTCTTCAAGGGCTTGCTGGACAGCCGCCAGCGGCAAGCCGAGGGTGGCGAGCTTGACGTTGGAAAGCTCGATCCAGATTTTCTCGTCCTGCAACCCCAGCAGTTCGACCTTGCCCACATCCTTGACCCGTTGCAGCTGGATCTGGATACGGTCGGCGTAATCCTTGAGCACGGCGTAGTCGAAACCCGCGCCGGTCAGGGCGTAGATGTTGCCGAACGTGGTACCGAACTCATCGTTGAAGAACGGCCCCTGAATCCCCGGCGGCAGGGTATGACGGATGTCGCTGATTTTCTTGCGCACCTGATACCAGAGCTCCGGGATCTCTGCCGAGTGCATGGAATCACGTGCAATGAAGGTGACCTGGGATTCCCCGGGCCGCGAGAACGATACAATGCGCTCGTACTCGCCGGTTTCCATCAGCTTTTTTTCGATGCGTTCGGTGACCTGGCGCGAGACTTCCTCGGCGGTCGCGCCCGGCCAGTTGGTGCGAATCACCATGGCCTTGAAGGTGAACGGCGGGTCTTCACTCTGGCCGAGCTTGGTGTAGGAAAGTGCACCGACGATGGCCAGCAACAGCATCAGGAACAGTACGATCTGGCGATTACGCAGCGCCCATTCGGAAAGGTTGAAGCGCATCGGGGCTTACTCCTTGTCCGCCAGATTGACCACGCGATTGGAGCGATCCACCGGGCGCACCTGCTGCCCTTCGAGAAGCACATGGACACCGGCGGCCACGACCCAGTCGCTGGCGTTGAGCCCCTCGAGCACCGGTACGGTTTTCTCACCGAAGGCACCCACTCGCACCGGGGTTTTCTTCAAGGTGTTGTTGGCGCTGACGACCCAGACATAGGTCACGCCGTTTTCTGCGGTCAACGCCGACAGCGGAACGGACAGAGGCACCACGTCGGCGGCCTGCACGAACACCCGGGCGCTCTGGCCCAGCTCCACCGGCACCTTGCCGGAGGTGAAGGCGATGCGCGCCGCGAAGGTGCGGGACTTTGGATCAGCCGCCGGCGACAGCTCACGGATGCGCCCTTCGAAACGCTGGCCGGGCTGGGTCCAGAGCTCCACCGCCACCGGTTCACCGACCTTGAAGCGGCCGAAGTTCTGTTCCGGCAGGCTGATCAGCACCTCACGCTCGCCATCGGTCGCCAGTGTGAATACCGTTTGCCCCGCGGCCACGACTTGCCCGACTTCCACCAGACGCTTGGCCACGACGCCATCCTGCGGCGCACGCAGCACGGCGTAGCTGGCCTGATTATTGGAAACGTTGAATTCGGCCTTGATTTGCTTGAGGCGCGCTTCGCCGGAGCGGTAGAGGTTTTCGTGATTGTCGTACTGCGAACGGCTGACCAGCTGACGCTCCATCAGGGTTTTATAGCGATCACGCTCGGCACGCACCATGCTCAAATTGGCTTCAGCGGCAGCGACCTGGGCCCGGGTGGCCTCCAGTTGCAGGCGCACGTCCTGAGGATCGAGCTCGGCCAAGGGTTGATCGGCCTTGACCCGCTGACCTTCCTCGACCAGTCGTCGGCTGACTTTACCGCCGATGCGGAACGCCAGGTCCGGCTCATAACGTGCGCGGACCTCACCTGGATAACTTTCCATGGCCTGTGCCGAAGGCTCTGGCTGAACCACCATGGCCGGGCGCACGCTGACTGGCGGCACTTCGTCGGAGCCACACGCTGACAATAAAACAGCCAGGGTGACTGGCAACGCGAGGGGCAAGGCATAGCGGAACATGGTGAAGGACCTTTCGCTAATGGTGCTTTGAATAATTATACTGAGCAGTATGTTATTAATAGCAAACTCACCAGTCCAGTAATAAAAGCGAATATGCCAAACAATCTTTCAGCACCCAATGGCCCAGGCAGACCCAAGGATCTGGTCAAGCGCAAGGCGATTCTCGACGCGGCGAAAGTGCTGTTTCTGAGTAAGGGATATGCCAATACCAGCATGGATGCCGTCGCAGCCGAGGCCGGTGTGTCGAAGCTGACGGTCTACAGCCACTTCAACGACAAGGAGACACTGTTCTCCGCCGCCGTGGTGGCCAAGTGCGAGGAGCAGTTGCCCCCGCTGTTCTTCGAATTGCCCGAAGGCGCGGCAGTGGAAACCGTGCTGCTGAACATCGCGCGCGGCTTTCATCAGCTGATCAACAGTGACGAATCAGTGAACCTGCACCGACTGATGATGACCTTGGGCAGCCAGGACCCGAAACTCGCGCAAATCTTCTTTGAGGCGGGCCCGGAGCGCATGCTGCATGGCATGGAACGCTTGCTGAGCCGGATCGACGAGAGTGGCGTGCTGAGCATCGACAAGCCGCACAACGCCGCCGAGCACTTCTTCTGCCTGCTCAAGGGCGCCGGGAATTTCCGCTTGCTGTATGGCTGCGGCGAGCCGCCGGTCGGTGAGGAGGCGGAGAGCCATGTGCGGGAAGTGGTGGGGTTGTTTATGCGGGCTTATCGGCCTGAGTGAGCCTGACAGCATTGCGTTGACTGTACCGACGCCTTCGCGGGCAAGCCCGCTCCCACAGGGTCCGAGGTGTACTCGAATTTTGAACCCGGCACAAAACCTGTGGGAGCGTGGCTTGCCCGCGATGAAGGCGACTCGGTCTTAAGGCTTCAACGCCTTCTTCGGATAAATATCGTACCGGCTCGACTTGCCATCCAGCGCATGGCTCGGCTTCGGCCCGTCGATGCACGGCGCCTTGCGCGGGCGCTTGACCACCACCCGGTGGCTGGCCAGGGCCAGCGCCGCTTCGAGCAAGGCCGGCGCATCCGGGTCATCGCCCACCAGCGGCCGGAACAGGCGCATTTCCTTCTTCACCAGCGCGGTTTTCTCACGGTGCGGGAACATCGGGTCCAGGTAGATCACCTGCGGCGGCTCACCCTCCCAATTGCGCATCACCTCGATCGAGTTGCCCTTGAGCAGCCGCATGCGCGCCACGATCGGCGCCACGTCGAAGTCTTCCGCGCCACGGGCCAGGCCATCTTCCAGCAAGGCGCCGATCAGCGGCTGACGCTCGATCAGGCTCATCTCGCAACCAAGGCTGGCCAGCACGAACGCGTCCTTGCCCAGCCCTGCCGTGGCATCCAGTACCCGCGGGCGCACGCCTTGGGCGACGCCAACAGCCTTGGCGATCATCTGCCCGCTGCCGCCGCCGTACAACCGGCGATGGGCAGCACCGCCCTCGACGAAGTCCACCCGCACCGGCCCCGGCGCATCCGGCCCCAGCTGTTGCAACTGCAAACCCTGGTCGCCCACCTGCAAGGCAAATTCGCCGTCCGCCACTTGCATCGGCAAGCCCAGGCGCTCGGCCCATTGCTCGGCTTGTGGCTCGAAAGCCGCGTCCAGGGCCTGGACATGGATGCGGCAGGCCGCGGGTTGATCAATCATCGGAAAACACGCTCAAAAAATTAATGATCGGCAAAAACTGCCGATAACAAAACTATCGAGCATTTTGCCAGAGCTGAGCGTCGACCGAGAGAAATGTCAGACATTCAACCCACAATCACAGGTTTTATATCGCCCTACGGCAATTACAACCTGCGAAACACCCAGGCACTGAGCGGTGTCAGTCACATCTGGCAGGATTTCTTTGCCCGTGCGCTGGCCGATCAGTCGGGTGATGTGCTGCCTGAATCACTGAATTTCCCGCCAGTCGATCTCGAAAGCCCGGTCGAGCCGACCGTTGGCAGCGATCTGCTGGAACACATCGTTTCCCAGCGAGAGTGCGACGTCAAAGAGACCCAGGTCCGCCCGCCAGAGCCTCTGTTCCTGCCCATTGCCGAATTCGAAATGGACCTGGCCGACAAGCCGTTCCCACCGTTCCCGGCGGATGAAATCGTCGCCCAGCAAAAACAACAGGACTTCGACAGCGGCTGGGTTCGCCCGATCGTGCTCAACGCCGGTCAGCCACTGCCAGAAGGCGGCCCCGCCCCGCAACCACGTCCACTGCACCTGCCGATTGCCGAATTCGATCTGGATCTGCTCGACAAGCCGTTCCCGCCGTTCTCTCCGGAAGAATTGGTGGAACAGCAGAAACAACTCGATTTCGACAATGGTTGGGCGCGCCCGATCATCCTGCAAAACCTGCGCATCGCCGCCTGACCCTCAGCCTTTGAAGAACTGATTGGCCTTCTGGTACGGCATCGACCGCGAAGTGAAGCCGAACGTGCCTGATGTCTGGATCTCTTCGGCGGCGCGGAAGAATTCACCATAGGCCGCCAACGCCAGCGCCGAACCGACGCTGATGCGTTTGACGCCCATTTCAGCCAACTGCGCGACCGTCAGCTTCAAGCCGCCCGACATCAACACATTCACCGGTTTGGGCGCCACCGCGCGCACCACCGCCAGCACATCCTCGGCGCTGCGCAGACCGGGTGCGTAAAGCACATCGGCACCGGCCTCGGCGAATGCCTGCAAGCGGCGGATGGTGTCGGCCAGATCAGGATTGCCGTGCAGGAAGTTTTCGGCCCGGGCGGTCAATGTGAAGGGGAATGGCAAACTGCGAGCGGCAGCCACAGAGGCCTCGATGCGCGCCACAGCATGGTCGAAACAGTAGATCGGACCTTCTTCGCGGCCGGTGGCGTCTTCAATCGAACCCCCGACGGCTCCGGCCTCTGCCGCGCGCAAAATGCTTTTCGCGCAGTCGACCGGGTTGTCGGAAAAACCGTTTTCCAGGTCCACGGCAACCGGCAGGTCAGTGGCGGCGACAATCGCCTGAACGTTCATCAGGGTATCGTCGAGGCTCAAGCCGCCATCGGCACGGCCCTGGGAAAAGGCATAACCGGCACTGGTGGTCGCCAGCGCCTCGAAGCCGAGGCTGGCGAGCATCTTCGCGGAACCGGCATCCCACGGATTGGGAATCACAAAAGCGCCGGAGCGTTCGTGAAGGGCTTTGAACGCCTGGGCTCGAAGGGTTTGCGCATCCATGGGGCAGGCTCCTGAAGAGGGGGAAAGAATCCGCCTCAGAGCAGGCCAAGTTGCTCGGCGGCGGGTTCTCTGTATAGCTCAGGCAGCGCCGGCAAGCCAGGCAGACGCAGCATCAGCCTGGCGTGAAAACGCTGCGCCAATTTCGCGGCCAGCAGGTTGTCGGCGGTGTGCAGGAAGATATACGGCGTGCGCCCTTCTTCGATCCACAGCGCGATTTTCTCGACCCAGGGCTCCAGGAACGGATCGTTGGCCTCAAGCACCGGATGGCCGATAAAACGCACCTGCGGACACTGCGTGAACGCCGCCGGACGCGGAGGCACCCGGGGCTTCTTCGATTGGGCGTGAAGCACCGAAAGCTCGGTCGATGTGCAACTGAACAACGCCCGGGGATCAAGACAGATGCGTTCAACACCGCGATCCAGCAGCAGACGATTGAGCATTCGCTCGCTGTCTCCCTTGGCGAAAAAATCGCCATGGCGCACTTCAACGGCCAGCGGGCGCTGCAGGGCATCGATAAATCCGGCCAGCTCGGGCAAGCGTTGGGGCGTGAAGTTTTTCGACAGCTGCAACCACAGTGGCGACACCCGATCACCCAACGGACTGAGCAATTGCAGGAAGGTTTCGGCGGCTGTCAGTTGTTCGCGCAGATCGCCACCGTGGCTGATCTCGCCGGGAAACTTGGCGGTAAAGCGAAAGTGCTGCGGCATGGTTTCGGCCCAACGCTGCACGGTGCTGGCAGCCGGGCTGGCGTAGAAGGTCGTGTTGCCTTCCACGGCATTGAAAACCTGGCAATAGAGATCAAGAAACTCGGCGGGTCTGGCGTGCGGCGGATACAGGTAATCGCGCCAGGCGTTCTCGCTCCAGGACGGGCAACCGAGGTAATACGGCAGCAACATCAGATGTACAGGTCGAGACCCAGCACATCCGCATCCCAATCGACGAAACCGGCGGTACTCAGGTAGCTGGCCAGCGCCGTCGCCACGCTCTTGCTCATGGCACGGTGGTAAATCATGTCTTGCTGACGGGCGGGAAGATTGCTCAGTTTTTGCGCAGAGGCTTTGGCGGCGCGGGCAGCCAGTTGCTCTTCAGTCGGGAATTCCAGCTCACCTTCGATATCAATGGCGTCGTCTTCCACCACACGGCCTTTGCGTGGCTTGCGCTTGATGGGGTAGGACTGAGAGGAAACGCCGTCGATACGCATACGTGCATACTCGGAATCAGTGATGGCAGTTTAGTGGCGCAATCCCCACTTCGCAAACCGCCGAGTGATAACTAGAACACATAAAAGGCAAAAGGTTTAAAAGCTGGGGTTAGAAAATGACGATTGGCAGAATTAGAGCAGAACACCAACCCTGTGGGAGCGGGCTTGCTCGCGAAGACGGTGTGTCAGGCAACAGAAATGTCGAATGTCATACCGCCTTCGCGAGCAAGCCCGCTCCCACAGGTACTGCGTGAATCAACGCGCCTTGGGCGTCGCCACTTTGTCCCGCAGATAAACCGGCTGCGCCTCGTCAGCCACGATCGCCTCGCCACGTGCCCAGGCAAATCGCGCCAGGGTCAACAGGTCTTCGGCATGGGGCAACATGGCCGCGTCCTGGCCGCTCAGGCTGACCGCGATACGCTCGCCATACCCCCAACCAGTGCCGGCGCCGAACCACTCGCCGCCCGCATCGGCCGGCAATGCCGCGGACTCCGGCGGCAGTACCGCTTCAGCGCCCACCAGGCGCATCTCCCCGGCCGTTTCGCGGTAGCAGCCCCAATACACTTCATCCATGCGCGCATCGATGGCCGCAGCGACCTGAGTGGCGCCGTGTTCGCGCAATGCACGTTGCGCCAGCACGGCCAGGTTCGACACCGGCAGCACCGGGCGATCCAGGGCAAACGCCAGGCCTTGCACCACGCCGATGGCGATGCGCACACCGGTGAAGGCTCCCGGGCCACGGCCGAACGCAATGGCATCGACCGCTTGCAGGGTGGTGCCAGCATCGGCCAGCAATTGCTTGATCATCGGCAACAGCTTCTGCGCGTGCAGGCGCGGGATCACCTCGTAATGGCTCGTGACCTTGCCGTCATGCAGCAAGGCAACGGAGCAAGCTTCAGTCGCGGTGTCCAGGGCCAGCAAGGTGCTCATCGATGTATCCGTAACAAGAGGTCAGAAAAAGTGCGTCAGTATAAACAACTACGGCCCGCAAGCGGGCCGTGGAAGATGAAGCGATTCAGACTTTTCAGCTCAGGGCTTCAAGCACCTTGGCGGTGATCGCTTCAACCGAACCTACGCCTTCGATATGGCTGTACTGCGGCTTGCCATTGGCAGCCGACAGCTTCTGGTAGAAATCCACCAGCGGCTTGGTCTGGGAGTGGTAGACCGACAGGCGATGACGCACGGTTTCTTCGGTGTCGTCCTTGCGCTGTACCAGCTCTTCACCGGTGATGTCGTCCTTGCCGGCGATTTTCGGCGGGTTGTAGACGATGTGGTACACGCGGCCGCTGGCCTCGTGAACACGACGACCGGCGATACGCTGGACGATTTCTTCGTCTTCGACGGCGATTTCAACCACTGCGTCCAGCTCGACACCGGCAGTCACCAGGGCTTCAGCCTGGGGAATGGTGCGCGGGAAGCCGTCGAACAGGAAACCGTTGGCGCAGTCGGACTGGGCGATGCGGTCCTTGACCAGTGCGATGATCAGGTCATCGGACACCAGGCCACCGGCATCCATGATGCTCTTGGCCTTGATGCCCAGCTCGGTGCCGGCCTTGACCGCTGCACGCAGCATGTCGCCGGTGGAGATTTGCGGAATACCGAATTTTTCGGTGATGAACTTAGCCTGAGTACCTTTACCGGCCCCGGGAGCTCCCAGCAGAATGACGCGCATCGATGTGCTCCTCAATTTTTTATATGGATAACGTCAGATTCGCCTCGTGGGGCCAATCTCAAAAAAAGGGTCGTGGCCGCCCAAACGGCCAAAGGCTGATCAAGATACACAGCAGGCTGCCCCCACACAAGACGCCAAAAGTCGGAGAAACCGCTGCCTCCTGCGACCATTGCGCACGGTTCCCCAAGTCGCAACCCCAACATTAACTGTCGCCTGACAGTACATTTCAACCCGTCCTGCGGCGGCATCCGCCTCACCTGCCGGATGCCTGTCCCCATGGCGAAAACCTTAGCCGGTGTTACGCAAACCGGCGGCAATCCCCGCAACAGACACCAGCAGGGCCTGTTCTACCGGGCTGCCCTGCGCCACGTCCTGCAATCGTGAACGTGCCAGTAACTCGGCCTGCAATAGATGAAGCGGGTCGAGGTAAGTGTTGCGCAAGCGGATGAACTCAAGGGTCGCCGGGCTATGTGCCAGTAGCTGCGACTGCCCGGTCAGGCCGAGGACGATGGTGCACGCCTGCGACAATAAGTCGCGTAAATGCGCACCCAATGGCAACAGATTCGGCTCCACCAGACGCTCGTCATAGGACTGGGCAATGTCGGCATCGGCCTTGGCCAGGACCATCTCCAGCATATCGATGCGGGTGCGGAAGAACGGCCATTGCTCACGCATCTGCCCCAGCAGTTCGCCTTCACCACGCTCCAGTGCCTTGCTCAGGGCAGATTCCCAACCCAGCCAGGCTGGAAGCATCAGGCGTGTCTGGGTCCAGCCGAAGATCCACGGAATCGCCCGCAGGCTTTCGATCCCCCCGGCCCGGCGCTTGGCCGGGCGACTGCCCAGGGGCAAGCGACCGAGTTCCTGTTCCGGCGTGGACTGGCGGAAATACTCCACGAACTGCGGATTTTCCCGCACCACGGCGCGGTAGGCGCTGACACCGTCTGCGGCCAGTTCGTCCATCAAATGACGCCACTCAGGCGTCGGTGGCGGCGGCGGCAGCAAGGTCGCCTCAAGCACGGCGGCCAGGTACAGGTTGAGGTTTTGCTCGGCGATGTCCGGCAAGCCGAATTTGAATCGAATCATTTCACCCTGTTCAGTGGTGCGGAACCGCCCCGCCACCGAACCCGGCGGCTGCGACAGGATCGCCGCATGGGCCGGGCCGCCGCCACGCCCCACGGTGCCGCCGCGACCGTGAAACAACAGCAGCTCCACTTGTTGTTCGCGGCAGATATCCACCAGTCGCTCCTGCGCCCGGTACTGCGCCCAGGCCGCCGCGGTGGTGCCGGCGTCCTTGGCCGAATCGGAATAGCCGATCATCACTTCCTGCGGCCCTTGCAGGCGCGAGCGATAGCCCGGTAAAAGCAGCAGCTTCTCGATCACCGGACCGGCGTTGTCGAGGTCGGCCAGGGTTTCAAACAGCGGCACCACGCGCATCGGCCGCAGCACCCCGGATTCCTTGAGCAACAATTGCACCGCCAGCACATCGGAAGCGGCACCGGCCATCGAGATCACATAGGAACCGAGGGACGCCCCCGGTGCAGCGGCGATTTCCCGACAGGTCGCCAGCACCTCGGCGGTGTCGGCGGAGGGCTTGAAGTACGCCGGCAGCAACGGCCGGCGGTTATTCAGTTCACGCATCAGGAAAGCGATGCGTTCTTCCTCGCTCCAGTCCTCGTAGCGTCCCAGGCCGAGGTAGTCGGTGATTTCGGTCATGGCCGCGCTGTGTCGCGACGAGTCCTGGCGCACATCCAGACGAACGAGGAACAGGCCGAAGGTCACCGCCCGGCGCAGGCAGTCGAGCAACGGTCCGTCGGCGATCACGCCCATGCCGCACTCGTGCAACGAGTGGTAGCACAGCTCCAGCGGGTCGAGCAGTTCGCGGTTGTTTTGCAGCACGTCGGCCGGTGCCGGCGTGGGCGTCGCCAACGAGGTGTGCGCCCAGTTGCGCGTCGCGCGCAGGCGTTCGCGCAGCTGTTTGAGCACAGCCCGGTAAGGTTCGGCGCTGTCACCCGCCTTGGCCTTCAATTCATCGCTGGCCTGCTGCATCGACAGTTCAGCCGCCAGGTGATCGACATCGCGCAGGTACAGATCAGCCGCCATCCAGCGCGCCAACAATAAAACCTCTCGGGTAACCGCCGCCGTCACATTGGGGTTGCCGTCGCGGTCGCCGCCCATCCACGAGGCAAAGCGAATCGGCGCCGCCTCCAGTGGCAAGCGCAAGCCGGTAGCGGCGTGCAGGGCCTGGTCGGCCTTGCGCAGATAATTGGGAATGGCCTGCCACAGCGAATGCTCGATCACCGCGAAACCCCACTTGGCTTCGTCCACCGGTGTCGGACGGGTGCGGCGGATTTCCTCGGTGTGCCAGGCTTCGGCGATCAGGCGCTGCAAGGTGGTCTTGATCTGCTCGCGCTCGGCACAGGTCAGGTCTCGGTGATCCTGCGCCGCCAGTTGTGCGGCGATGGCGTCGTACTTCTGGATCAGTGTGCGGCGCGCGACTTCGGTCGGGTGCGCGGTCAGCACCAGTTCAATCTCCAGTCGCCCCAATTGCCGGGCCAGTGCGTCGGCACCATGGCCCTCGGCGCGCAGGCGAGCGAGCAATTCGGGCAATACCCGGGCTTCGAACGGTGCCGGCTGAGACTCCTCCCGACGGTGAATCAACTGGTATTGCTCGGCGATATTGGCCAGGTTGAGAAACTGGTTGAACGCCCGCGCTACCGGCAACAGCTCGTCTTCGGTCAACTGGTTGAGGCTGGCGCTGAGCTCGGCGTCCATGGAACCGCGCCGGTCAGCCTTGGCGCCCTTGCGGATCTGCTCGATCTTGTCGAGAAAGCCATCGCCATACTGCTCACGAATGGTGTTGCCCAATAGTTCACCCAACAGGTGAACGTCCTCGCGCAAGCGTGCATCAATATCGGTCATCAGCAGGTCTCCAGCAAAAAATCCGGGCGGCTTGGAACCTAGAGAGTGCCGCCCCAGACAGGTTCTTACAAGCAAGACGACGAAGGGCCTTCAAACCTTGCCTGTTGAAGCTAGTCTGAAGATAAGCCGTACAACGGCTGTCGCCGGCCAACGCCGGACACTCACCCTGCCCGCCACGAGCGGTCGCGCCATGAGGTCAATATGAAAATTCGCGAGCTTGCCCACCACTGGGAAGAAAACGCCAAGGGTCGCCTGACCGACACCGGCTACTCGATTCATCTGGATGTGGAGTCTGCCGCACGGCTGGCCGCGCTCGTCGAGATGTACCCCAAGCGGCATCCCGAAGAACTGCTTGGCGACCTGATCGGCGCCGCGCTCGAAGAGCTGGAAAGAAGCTTCCCGTACGTGAAAGGCTCGACCGTGGTCGCCACCGACGAAGAAGGCGACCCGCTGTACGAAGACATCGGGCCGACTCCGCGTTTTCTGGCGCTGTCCCGCCGGCATCTGCACGACATGTCGGTGCCCGAGGACAAACAGAAACACTGAGTTTTCGTAGAACCCTGTGGGAGCGGGCTTGCTCGCGAAAGCGGTGTGTCAGCCGATATCAATGTTGCCTGACACACCGCCTTCGTCGGAACACCGCCCGGAGCAAGCCCGCTCCCACATTGGCCTGTATTTCACTTCGTAAATTGCGCTTCTCCGGGCCTGAAAAGGTCCGGTATAACGCTGTGCGTGACGTAAATCCCCGTCTTAGAGCCCTGTCGATTCGGTCAAAGTTTTTTCGATAGCCGGCTAAATTCTCTGAACTTTCAAAAAAAGCCTCGGGTCAACCCAAGTAACCACGCCTGGGACGAGCGTTTCAAAACACCCCGCAATTGATGGCTTCAGCGCCCTGCCCAGGATGGACTCAATGCTTTTCAGGAGTTAGCCCAATGGAGTTGAAGACCATGAAAACCCGAACCGGCACATCCTCGTTCACTCATTCGCGCGGCCTCCAGCTGGCGGCGCTGGCCCTCGGCAGCAGCCTGATCCTGGCCGGTTGCGCCGGTAACCCGCCGACCGAGCAGTACGCGGTGACCCAATCGGCCGTGAACGACGCCGTGAGCGCCGGCGGCACCGAGTTCGCCGCGGTGGAAATGAAGTCGGCCCAGGACAAGCTCAAGCAGGCCGAAATCGCCATGCACGACAAAAAATATGACCAGGCCCGGACACTCGCCGAACAGGCCGAGTGGGACGCTCGTGTCGCCGAGCGCAAGGCCCAGGCGATGAAGGCTGAACAATCCGTGAAGGACGCGCAGAAAGGCGTTCAGGAATTGCGTCAGGAAAGCCAGCGCACCGTTCAGTAAACGGCGCGGCTCCACGCATTCCCACTCGACTAAAAGGACGAAATCATGAAACGCAATCAACTGATGATTCCTGCCCTGCTGGCTGTCACCGTGGCCCTGGCGGCCTGCTCCACGCCGCCCAACGCCAACCTCGAACAGGCCCGCACCAACTACACCGGCCTGCAAGCCGACCCGCAGGCCAGCAAAGTCGCAGCCCTGGAAACCAAGGAGGCCAGCGATTATCTGGACAAGGCCGACCAGGCCTACAGGGACAAGGAAGACGCAGCCAAGGTTGACCAGCTTGCCTATCTGACCAACCAGCGGGTTGAAGTGGCCAAGCAGACCATTGCCCTGCGCACCGCCGAAGCCAATCTGAAAAACACCTCGGCACAACGGGCCGAGGCCCGCCTGGCAGGCCGCGATCAGCAGATCAAACAACTGAAGGACAGCCTCAACGCCAGGCAGACCGAGCGCGGGACGCTGGTGACCTTCGGGGATGTGCTGTTCGCCACGGACAAGGCCGAACTGAAATCCAACGGCCTGATGAACATCAACAAACTGGCGCAGTACCTCCAGGAAAACCCCGACCGCAAAGTGATTGTCGAGGGTTATACCGACAGCACCGGTACCGCATCGCACAACCAGTCGCTCTCGGAACGTCGTGCGGATTCCGTGCGAGCGGCCCTGGTGAAGATGGGCGTCGACCCGGCGCGTATCGTTGCCCAGGGGTACGGCAAGGAGTATCCGGTGGCGGATAACTCAAGCACCTCTGGCCGGGCGATGAACCGTCGGGTGGAGGTGACCATTTCCAATGACAATCAGCCGGTGATGCCGCGTTCGGCGGTGAGTTCATACACCCAATAATCAGCCACAACACAAACCAAATGTGGGAGCGGGCTTGCTCGCGAAGGCGGTGTATCAGTCAGCATTATTGCTGAAAGTTAAACCGCCTTCGCG
>NZ_JBWKZB010000012.1:0-138185 GCF_059424105.1 Pseudomonas sp. GW456-E7
ATCACAGATCACAGATCACAGATCACAGATCACAGATCACAGATCACAGATCACAGATCACAGATCACAGATCACAGATCACAGGTATGTTCTACCTTGCTTGCTATAACCCATCCCCCAGCGCCTTCAAGTATTCAGGGCTTTCACTGATCGAGTTATGCCCCGTCCCCGCTATCACCTGCAACGACGCCACACCTTTGGCGAAGTGTGTGAACAAACGCTCGGTGCTCGAACGCGGAATCACTTCATCATGTTCGGCGGCAATCAGGCGAGTCGGCACCGCGATGCGGCCGGCGTACTGCCAGGACGGGTATTTGTCCTTCAACAACCAGCGCACCGGAAACCAGCGAAACTGACGAGCGGCCAGCCCCTCGAGGCTGTTGTAGGGCGTGATCAACACCAGGCGCGCCGCCGGGCGCTGGCTGGCCAGGCGCACGGCGACCCCGGACCCCAGGCTGCGTCCGACCACCGCCACATGCGAATGACTGGCATACACCTGGTCGAACAAGGTCAAGGCGTCGCGGGCGATAGCCTCTTCCGAAGGCGACCCGGAACTGCCGCCATAGCCCCGGTAGTGCAGCAGGTACAGGGCGTAGTCAGGGAAAGCTTGGGAGAACCCGGGCAGATTGCGCGAGACGTCTTCGGCATTGCCGCCAAAGTAGATCAGCGCATTCGGGCCTTCGTGAGGCCGGATGGACACCAGCACCCGTGCGTCGGCGACCGGCAGGGTGAGCAGCGTCCCGGCTGTGCCGACGGCGCGCGGTTGCGGGTAATAGATCAGCGACCGCTGAAACACGAACAGCGTCACGCACAGCGTCAGGTACAACGCAGCGACGATGACGACGAGTAACACCAGGGTGCGCGACATTCGACTAACGTTAGTGGGCGGCATTGACGGCTCGGGGTTTGAAAGTGGCTGGCGCCGCAGGGCCTTGTGAGTGTAGTCAATCGACCCTGGGCGCGGGTTTTTCGCCGTGTCGGTGCCACAGGCCGAACCCGAACGACTGGTGAGAAGCGTTTTATGAGCCATCCTGAGGGTTACACCCGTAGAGAAATACTCACGCTGGCTGCCGGTGCTTCGGCGGTCTTCACGTTCGGTCCGGCGGGTGCGCAACCCGCGCCGTCGACGGGAACAGGAGGCAAGACCATGCAGACTCGCGCCATTCCTTCCAGCAACGAGTCCTTGCCGATCGTAGGCTTGGGCACTTACCGCGGATTCGACGTCGAGCCTTCGCAACCGGCCTACAAGGACTTGCCCGCGGTACTGGATGCGTTGTTCGACAAGGGTGGCAAGCTGATCGACAGCTCACCGATGTACGGTCGCGCCGAACAGACCACCGGTGAACTGCTGTCGATCCATGAGCCGCGCTCGCCGGCGTTCCTGGCCACCAAGGTGTGGACCCGCGGGCGCGAAGAAGGCATCGCGCAGATGGAACAATCCTTCGCCCTGTTGCAGACCGACCGGATCGACCTGATGCAGATCCACAACCTGCTGGACTGGCAGACGCACTTGCCGACCCTGCGCCACTGGAAAGAACAGGGGCGCATCCGCTACATCGGCATCACCCATTACACGGCGTCGGCCTACGACGAAGTGGAAGCGGTACTCAAGGCCGAGCCGCTGGATTTCCTGCAGATCAACTACGCCCTGGATGATCGCGGCGCCGAGAAACGCTTGCTGCCGTTGTGCCGTGAACGGGGCGTGGCGGTGATCTGCAATCGGCCGTTCGGCGGTGGTGGCCTGCTGGCCAGACTGAAAGACAAACCGCTGCCAGGCTGGGCGGCGCAAGTCGGGGTCAAGAGCTGGCCGCAACTGGCACTGAAGTTCCTGTTGTCGCATTCGGCGGTGACCTGCGTGATTCCGGGCACCGGCAACCCGCGCTACATGGCGGAAAATGCCCGGGCCGGTTTCGGCCCGATGCTGACCGATGCCCAGCGTCAGCAGCTGATTGCGCTGGTGGACTAACGCAGCCGGCGAGTTGCGCAACCTCTCCTATACTGTCCGCGTCCATGCCGTTGAAAGCGCATTCGTTGCCCTGACGGCGTCCCTGTCCATCACTGCAAGGAGATCGAACATGGCTATCCGCATTGGCGACGAAGCACCGGATTTCACCGCCGAAACCACCGAAGGCACGCTCAATTTTCACCAATGGATCGGCGATGGGTGGGCCATCCTGTTTTCCCACCCCAAGGATTTCACCCCGGTGTGCACCACTGAACTGGGCTACCTGGCCAAACTCAAGCCCGAATTCGACAAGCGCAACACCAAGGTCATCGGCCTCAGCGTCGACCCGGTCAGTGACCACAATCGTTGGGTCGGCGACATCGCCGAGACTCAGGGCTGCGCGGTCAACTATCCGCTGATCGGCGATGAAAACCTGGTGGTGGCCAAGCTCTACGACATGATCCACCCCAATGCCAGTGGCGGCGCGCGCACGGCGGTGGACAACGCCACGGTGCGCTCGGTGTTCATCGTCGGCCCGGACAAGAAGGTCAAGGCCATGCTGATCTACCCGATGAGCGCCGGGCGCAATTTCGATGAAGTGCTGCGTCTGCTCGACTCCCTGCAACTGAATGCCAAGCATACCGTTGCCACGCCGGTGAACTGGAGGCCGGGCGAGGATGTGATCATCCCGACTTCGGTGTCTGATGAAGATGCGAAGAAGAAATACCCGGATGGTTTCAAGACACTGAAGCCGTATTTGCGGACGGTGGCTCAGCCGAAGTAACCGCGGCAGCCCTGAAACCGCCTTCGCGAGCAGGCTCGCTCCCACAGGGATCTCCGGTGAACACAAGATCTGTGTACGACAGAGATCCCCTGTGGGAGCGAGCCTGCTCGCGAAGAGGCCGGCCCTGCTGGCCGAGTACTTCAAACCAGATACTTTCTAAACCACCCCAACGTCCGCTCCCACGCCAGCTTCGCCGCCGCCTCGTCATAACGCGGCGTCGAGTCGTTGTGGAAACCATGATTGGCGCCCGGATAAATGTAGGCCTCATAGGTCTTGCCCCCGGCCTTCAACGCTTTCTCATAGGCCGGCCAGCCCTCGTTGATCCGTGTATCCAGTTCGCCGTAGTGCAGCATCACCGGTGCCTTGATCCGGGGCACTTCCTCAGCCGTAGGCTGACGGCCATAAAACGACACGGCGGCGCCCAGTTCCGGATAGGCCACGGCGGCGGCGTTGGTCACGCCACCGCCGTAGCAGAACCCGGTGATGCCGACTTTTCCGGTGGCGGCAGGGTGTTTCATTATCCACTCGACGGCGGCGAAAAAGTCGTTCATCAGCTTTTCCGGGTCGACCGTGGCCTGAAGCTCGCGGCCCTTGTCGTCATTGCCGGGATAACCGCCGACCGAGGTCAGGCCGTCCGGGGCCAGGGCGATGAAACCGGCCTTGGCCACACGCCGGGCCACGTCTTCGATGTACGGGTTGAGCCCGCGGTTTTCATGCACGACCACCACCGCCGGCACCTTGCCGGTGGCCTTGGCCGGGCGCACCAGATACGCCCGTACCTGGCCGTTGCCCTTGGGCGAAGGGTAGGTGACGTACTCGGCAATGATGTCCGGGTCGGTGAACTCGACTTGCTCGGCCAGTGCGTAGTTGGGGCTTAGCGCGGCGAGCAGGGCACCGGCGGTCAAACCTCCGAAGGTGAACAACGCGGCGCGGTCGAGAAACTCCCGGCGATTGATCTTGCCGTGGGCGTAGTAGTCGTATAACTCAAGCAGTTGCGGGGAAAAGTCTTTGGCAGTTAGACGGGTCATCGGTGCAACTCCTCAAAGAAGGTTGAACACGGCCCCTGTGGGAGCGGGCTTGCTCGCGAAAGCGGTGTGTCAGTCGAAGACATTGCCGTCTGACACACCGCATTCGCGAGCAAGCCCGCTCCCACAGGGATCCAGGGTGAGGCTAAAACCTCATTTCACGCACTGCGCCCCGGCCTTCGCCACCTGCGCATCCTGCTCAGGCTTGACGCCCGACACCCCGACAGCCCCAATCACCTGGCCATCGAAAACAATCGGCACGCCACCCTCGAGCGAAGTCAGCAACGGTGCTGACAGAAAAGCGTAGCGCCCCCCGTTGACCATGTCCTCATAGCTTTTCGATTCGCGCCGCCCGAGGGCTGAGGTGCGGGCCTTTTCGGTAGCGATGTACGCACTGCTCGGTGCGCAACCGTCGAGGCGTTCGAGGGCCAGCGGGTGGCCGCCGTCATCGACCACCACTATGGTCACGGCCCATTGATTGGCCTGTGCTTCGGCACGGGCGGCTTTGATGATCTGCTGGACTTCGGTCTGGCTCAGCACGGCTTTGCGGTTCATGGGCATCTCCGGGATTCGGTTAAGGCAGGGCGGCTTCGACCAGTTCGATCCAGTGCCGCACCGGGGTCCGGCCCGCGCCGTCGAGGTGCGACTGGCAGCCGATGTTGGCCGTGACGATGACCTCGGGATGGCCGCTTTCCAGGGCATTGAGCTTGTTGTCGCGCAGTTGTCGCGACAGTTCGGGCTGGGTCAGCGAATAGGTGCCCGCCGAGCCGCAGCACAGGTGCCCGTCGGGCACGGACGTCAGGTTGAAACCAAGTCCGGTCAGCAGCGCTTCCACGGCGCCGCCGAGTTTCTGCCCGTGCTGCAAGGTGCAGGGGCAATGAAAAGCCAGGCGCTGCGAGGCGTGGATCCCGAGCTTTTCCAGTGGTTCGTCGCGCAACACCTCCACCAGGTCCCGGGCCAGTTCGCTGACCTTTTTCGCCTTGTCGGCATAGGCCGGGTCGCTGGCGAGCAGATGGCCGTAGTCCTTGATGAAGGCGCCGCAACCGCTGGCGGTCTGCACAATCGCCTCGGCGCCTTTTTCGATGCCCGGCCACCATGCGTCGATGTTGCGCCGGGCGCGATCGAGACCGGCGGCCTGGGCGTCCAGGTGGTAGTCCACGGCGCCGCAGCAACCGGCTTCGCGGGTCGCGATGACGCTGATCCCCAACCGGTCCAGCACCCGCGCCGCCGCGGCATTGGTGTTGGGCGACAGGCCGGGCTGCACGCAACCTTCGAGCATCAGCACCTGACGCGCGCGCAGGGTCATGGGGCGCGGCTTGGCCGGCGGTGCATGGCGCGGCAATTTGCTTTGCAGGGTATCGGGCAGCAGTGCGCGGAACACCTGGCCGCCATTGACCAGGCTTTTAAACAAATCCGGATGCGGCACGGTCTGCCGCAGTCCTTCGCGCAACAGGCGCTGTCCGAGCGGACGCGGCACCGCCGCATCGACCACCGCGCGACCGATGTCCAGCAGGTTGTGGTAGTCGACGCCCGATGGGCAGGTGGTTTCGCAGTTGCGGCACGACAGGCAGCGATCCAGGTGTTGCTGGGTCTTTTGCGTGACGTCGTTGCCTTCCAGCACTTGCTTGATCAGGTAGATGCGGCCCCGCGGTCCGTCCAGTTCATCGCCGAGCAATTGATAGGTCGGGCAGGTGGCATTGCAGAAGCCGCAGTGCACGCAGGTACGCAGGATGCTTTCGGCTTCTGCGGCGCGGGGCAGATGGCGGGCGCTTTCACTCAGGGTCGTCTGCATGGTTCAAAGCTCCGCGTACAGGCGTCCGGGGTTGAAGATGCCCCGTGGATCGAGTTGTTGTTTCAGGTTGCGGTGATAGCGCATCAGGGCCGGGGGCAGCGGCTGGAACGGGGTGTCGGTGAGGCCGTGGCTGAAGCAGGTGACATGGCCGCCGACTTCGTCGACGACCTGGCGGATGAACGCCGCTTCGGCATCGGATTTCAACCAGCGCTGGGCGCCGCCCCAGTCGATCAACTGGCGCCCCGGCAGCGACAGGCGCGGTGTGTTGTGCGGCAGTGACAGGCGCCAAAGCGGCTGGTCTTCATCGAAGAAGCTCAAGCGCTGTTCGTTGAGATCTTCCCAGTACGAAGCGTCCAGCCGTTCGCCACCGAGGCGCTCGTGGGCCGCCGCCACCGAACCTTCACCGCCCTCGAGCCGCAGGTGCAGGCGTGTACCGTCGTGACAGGCCGCGCTGATCGGCAACGGTTGCTGGCCCCATTCCGCCAGGCGCAGCAAGGCGCGTTCAGGGTCCATTTCCAGGCTGATGCTCAGGACTTTCCGGGGTTTTGGCAGCACTTTGAGCGAGACTTCGGTGATCAGCCCGAGGCAGCCGTAACTGCCGGTCATCAGGCGTGACAGGTCGTAGCCGGCGACGTTTTTCATCACCTCGCCACCGAAGCGCAACAGCTTGCCTTGCCCGGTGATGACCCGCGTGCCGAGGACGAAATCGCGCACCGAGCCGGACCACGGGCGCCGTGGGCCGGACAGTCCGCAGGCGATCATGCCGCCGACCGTGGCGCCGTCGCCAAAGGACGGCGGCTCGCAGGGCAGCATCTGTTGCGCGGCATCCAGCGCCTGCGTCAGCTCCGCCAGCGGCGTGCCGCAACGGGCGGAGACCACCAGTTCGGTCGGGTCATAACTGACGATGCCCCGGTGCGCACGGGTATCTAGAATTTCCCCGGCCGTGGTGCGGCCGAGGAAGCCTTTGCTGTTGGAACCCTGGATGCGCAACGGCGTAGCGTTTTCCAGCGCCTGATTGACCTGTTCCAGGAGCAGTTGGCTGTCATCGAAATCTTCAGGGCCGCGCATCAGAAACGCTCCAGCTCGGGGAAGGGCAATTGACCGCCATGGATGTGCATGGCACCGAATTCGGCGCAGCGGTGCAGGGTCGGAATGTTCTTGCCGGGGTTGAGCAGGCCGCTCGGGTCGAAGGCGGCTTTGATCGCATGGAACAGGGTCAGCTCATCGCTGTTGAATTGCGCGCACATCTGGTTGATCTTCTCGCGGCCCACGCCGTGCTCACCGGTGATGCTGCCGCCGACCTTCACGCACAGCTCCAGAATCTTGCCGCCCAGGTTTTCCGCGCGCTCCAGTTCACCGGGTTGATTGGCATCGAACAGGATCAACGGATGCATGTTGCCGTCGCCGGCGTGGAATACGTTGGCCACCCGCAGGCCGTATTCGTTCGACAGTTCGGCGATGGCGTGCAGCACACCGGGCAGTTCGCGACGGGGGATGGTGCCGTCCATGCAGTAGTAATCCGGCGAGAGGCGGCCCACTGCCGGAAAGGCGTTCTTGCGCCCGGCCCAGAAGCGCACGCGCTCGGCTTCGTCTTTGGCCTGGCGCACCTCGGTCGCACCGGCCTGTTGCAGTACCTGGCGCACCCGGTCGCAGTCATCCGAGACATCGGCTTCAACACCATCGAGTTCGCACAGCAGAATGGCCTGGGCCTCCACCGGATAACCGGCGTGGATGAAGTCCTCGGCGGCGCGGATGGCCAGGTTGTCCATCATTTCCAGGCCTCCGGGGATGATGCCGGCGGCAATGATGTCGCCGACGGCGCGCCCGGCTTTTTCCACGGAGTCGAACGCCGCCAGCAAGACCTTGGCGGTCTGCGGTTTGGGCAGCAGCTTGACCGTGACCTCGGTGATCACCCCGAGCAGGCCTTCGGAACCGGTGAACAGTGCCAGCAGATCGAAACCGGGGGCGTCGAGGGCGTTGGAGCCCAGGCTCAAATGCTCGCCGTCGACAGTGAGGATGTCGACCTTGAGCACGTTGTGCACGGTCAGGCCGTACTTCAGGCAATGCACGCCACCGGCATTTTCCGCGACGTTGCCGCCAATGGAGCAGGCAATTTGCGAGGATGGATCCGGCGCGTAATACAGGCCGAACGGTGCCGCCGCCTGGGAAATCGCCAGGTTGCGCACACCCGGCTGAACCCGTGCAATACGCGCGGCTGGATCAATGTGCAGGATGTTGTTGAAGCGCGCCATCACCAGCAGCACGCCTTTCTCAAGGGGCAGCGCACCGCCGGACAAACCGGTGCCGGCGCCACGGGCGACGACCGGGACGTGCAGCTCATGACAGACCCGCAGCACCCCTTGCACTTCGTCGATGTGCCGGGGCAGCACCACCAGCATCGGCGTGGTGCGATAGGCCGACAGGCCGTCGCATTCGTAGGGCTTGAGTTCCTCCTGCTGATGCAGGATTTCCAGGCCCGGCAAACGGCTCTGCAGGGCCTGCAACAGTGCCTGTCTGTCGACGTCGGGCAAGGCGCCGTCAACGCGTTCATCGTAGAGTATGTTCATGGGATCACGATTCTCGCTGGAGACCTGCGACCTTCATCATTGGCCTGATACGGCCGGCTGTCCATGGGATGTTTGTCCGCACGACGGACCATTCATTCAAAAAAAACCACTCGCCCATGTGGGAGCGGGCTTGCTCGCGAAGAGGGAGTGTCAGTCGAAGACATTGCTGTCTGACACACCGCCTTCGCGAGCAAGCCCGCTCCCACAGTTCAACGCCCGCCCACCACCATATGGCTGAACGGCGCAACATAGGCCTGCAAGGTCACCAGCCCGCCGACCAGAATCGCCAGCACAATCGAGTGGAAGAACACGTAGCGCAGGATTTCCCCTTCATGGCCGTACCAGCGGGTGGCGGTGGAGGCGACCACGATCGACTGGGCGTCGACCATCTTGCCCATGACCCCGCCGGAACTGTTGGCGGCGGCCATCAACACCGGACTGATGCCCAGTTGCTCGGACGTCACCCGTTGCAGGCCGCCGAACAGCACGTTGGACGCGGTGTCCGAGCCGGTCAGCGCCACGCCGAGCCAGCCGAGCAGGGTGCCGAACATCGGGTAGAAAATGCCCGTCGCGGCAAAGGCCAGGCCCATGGTCGCATCCAGGCCGGAGTAGCGTGTGAGAAAGCCCAGCGCGAGCATCGCCGCAATGGTGATCAACGAGTAACGCACCACCCACAACGTGCGCAGGTACTGGTGAATCAGTTGCGGGATCGAGTAACCCATCAATAAGCCGCCGACGATTGCCGCCAGCAGAATGCCGCTGCCGGTGGCGGTGAACCAGGTGAACTTGTACACCGCCTCCTCGGTTTTCGGCGCGGCCACCACGGGCGGGACTTTCTCGACCTGCAAGTGCAGGGTGGTGAAGGTCACGACCGGCGCAAACAGCGGGTTGGCCTCGCGCATCGGCTTGCCTTGCGGATCGAGCTTGGCGGCACTGGTTTGCGGGTCGATGGCAGGGCGGGTGTCGAAGGTGTTCTTGAAGCCCTGGGTGCCCCAGATGAACACGAAGACCGTGAGGATGATCCACGGCATCCAGGCTCGCATCACCGCCGGTTTCGCCTCGTTGGCAAAGGTTGCAGTGGGTACGGGCTTTTCGTCGTGCTCGGCGTCGATCTTCGAGTTGTCGACCCGGCCGGACAGGGCGGCAGAGGTGTGCACGGTGGCCGGTTTCCAGACCTTGAGGAAACCGGTCAGGCAGGCCATGGAAATCAGCGCGGCGATCACATCCACCAGCATGGGCCCGTGATAGTTCGAGACGAGGAACTGCGGAATGGCAAAACTGACCCCCGCCACCAGGATCGCCGGCCAGATCTCCAGCATCTTGCGCCAGCCGGCAAAGGCCCAGATCAGCCAGAACGGCACCAGCACCGAGAAGAAGGGTAATTGCCGACCGACCATCATCGACAGCTCCATCTCATCCAGCCCGGTGACTTTGGCCAGGGTGATGATCGGCGTACCGAGGGCGCCGAAGGCCACCGGCGCGGTGTTGGCGATCAGCGCCAGTCCCGAGGCGGCAAGCGGCGAAAAGCCGAGCCCGATGAGAATCGCCCCGGTCACTGCCACCGGCGTACCGAAGCCGGCCGCGCCTTCGAAAAACGCACCGAAGCAGAAGGCGATCAGGAGCAATTGCAGGCGCCGGTCATCGGTGATGCGCGCCAGGGAGTCTTGCAGCACCTTGAACGAACCGTTCTCGGTGGTCAGGCGGTGCAGGAAGATGATGTTCAACACGATCCAGCCAATCGGCAGCAAACCGTTGGCTGCACCGAACAGCGCCGCGGAACCGGCCATGTTCGCCGGCATGCCGAAGGCGAAGATCGCGATCAGCAAGGCCGAGGCCAGGGCGAGCAGCGCCGCCAGGTGCGCCTTGATATGGAAAAACGCGAGGGACGCCAGCATCACCACCACCGGCACAGCCGCCATGAGCGTTGAAAGCACCGGGTTACCGAACGGATCGTAGACTTGCTGCCAGACCATGTTCCACCTCTGCTTTTTATTGTTGGACGTGCAGATCCCCTGGGGGGGGAGGTGGCCTTCAGTATAGGTGGCATTGCGCCGCTGTCAGGCCAGGCCCTCCGGTCCAGCGGGGCGGCGCATTTCAGAGGCCTGAGCTAGCATGGCCAGTAGGGTTTGAATCCAGTCAGGGGAGGAATGCAGTCATGACCGAGCGCCACATTGAGCACAAGGAGACGCTATCGAACGGATGCAAAATCAAAGTCACCGCCGAGATATTGAAAGACGGTTCGTTGGGCATGTTTATCGGTGTCTACAAACCGGACGGCTCGGTCATCGACGAAAACCACGACCCACGGCCGCACATGCTGGACATGGAGGCGGCGATGGATTGGGGAATCGATATTGCGAGGGGCACTGGCAATAGCCAGCGTACGTTGTGAGCGGTTCGCGTCCGTGCCCGGGTGACCGGCGGTCGCTGTCAGAATCCGAACGAACGGGCCGAGCCTTTTGCCACCTCGACATCCAGCAAATGCTCGGCCAGCACGTCATTCAAAAAGCGGAACTGATCATTGAGACCGACCACTTCATTGCTGAAGTGATGATCGGCTGAAGGGATCAGCAACGCTTCGAACTTCTCGTCGAACAGCAGAGTCAACTCTTTACGTGACTCGAATTTCTGCGTGTAGAAATTCTTGCCGAACAGCGGAAAACGCACGGCGAGGGAGACGGTGTGCATCATGATGTTTGCTCCTCGCTCAGGACGTACCAGGCAAACACACTCAATGTGAACGCCGTCAGGGCCAGGCAGGTCAGCAGATGGATCAGCATGAGGTTTCCCTCCGATTCGGGGTTTCGTGTTGGCTTGGGATCGATCCTACGCTGACGGCGTGCAAGCGGAAGGCAATCGCGGCGATGGTGAATATCGACGCCAGTGATGGTGGTTTTTGTGCTGTCTGCTCTGGCCCCTTCGCGAGCAGGCTCGCTCCCACAGGTCCGTGGCCAGCCGCTTTCCTGTGGGAGCGAGCCTGCTCGCGAAGGCGGCCTCAGGGGCGCCGCGACCTATACTTGAATCATGGTTTTCGAGTGCTGGACATCCCGCCCGGTGCACACTTCAGGAAGCCGCCATCTTGAACCTGCGTTCGCTGATCATTGCCGTGCTGGTGGTGCTGGCAGGGTGCGCCACGCCGCCGCGTGCGCCGGTGGAAGTGGCCCCGGTCATCGTTCCCGCCAGCACCTGGCAACAGGTGGACCGGGAGATCGTCGCCGCGTCGCAGTCGGCCACCGAGCAGACCCGAATCTACGCCCGTGGCGCCATGGAATACTGGCGTACGCGGGTCTATGAACTGACCGAAGAAAATTTCATTCCGTGGTTCAGCAGCTACTGGACCCAGGAATGGATGTCGATGAAGGTCAGCTGGTACACCATCAGCGCCAAGGGTGAGCAGGATGCCTCGGCCAAGCGCCTGGCGGCGTACCTGCTCGAGGCCTACCAGGAGAAGGTCCTGGCCCCGGTGGCGGCGGAAATCGATCCCGATGCGATTCTTGGCCTGGCAGCGGCCTTCTACGTCGACATCCTCAAGGAAGAACTGCAGAAAATCTCCACCCGCCACGGCGTGCCGATGGCCCAGCTCAACGGGCGCATCCAGAAAATCCCGGCCATTGCCCTCGGGCCACCGCCGGCGCGGGACGCCTCGTTGTACCAGATCGTGCACACCGAATCGTTGAACACATTGCCGGCTTACGCTGCGTTGCTCGACAAAATCCATAAGGCCGGCGGTGACAAGGGCGTGGGTTCGACCGACACCGCGATGGCGCCGGTGGCCAAGCGCGCCAGCCAGCGCATGGAAGCCGAGATGGCCCCGCGCGGGGCCGCCAGTGCCGTGGCCGCCGCTGCCGGGAGACTCGCCGGCGGCTTGATTACCGTCGGTGTGGCCGCCATTCGCGCGATCATTCAGGCCAATGACAGGCCGGACAGCGAAGCGCTGATCCGCAGCAGTCTGGGCAATACCTTCGACAAGGCCTGGATCAAGCTGGTGCAGAACCCGACCACCGGCGTCATGGCTGGCACGCTTTACATGGCGGGACAGATCGAAGGGAATCTGGGCGGCGGCGCACCACCGCCGGTCGGTTTGAGTGCCGGCACTGTCGATTGGACGCCGGCGCAACCGACTACCCAGCAGAACACCCCATGACCCAAGGAGAAGCACTCATGTCTTATGTCGATGGTTTTATCGCTGCCGTACCCACCGCCAACCGTGGGCAATACCTTAAACACGCGGAAATCGCCGCCTCGGTCTTCAAGGAAAACGGTGCCTTGAGCGTGGTCGAATGCTGGGGCGAGGATGTGCCGGAAGGCAAGGTCACCTCGTTCCCGATGTCGGTGAAGCTCAAGGAGGGCGAAACCGTTGCCTTTGGCTGGATCATCTGGCCGGACAAGGCCACCCGCAATGCCGGGATGGACAGGATGATGCAGGACCCGCGCATGAAGCCGGACGTCAATCCGATGCCCTTCGATGGCCAGCGCATGGTGTACGGCGGGTTTGAAGTACTCCTCACGGCGTGATGCCGGACGCGGGATCACTCCGGCGTCGGGGTGATCCTGCAACTCTTGCGCTGGCGGATCTCGTCGTCCGTCGGCCGCTCGCGGATGAACTCGAAGCGCGGTTCACCTTCGCTGTAATGCACCAGCCAGCCCCACTCCAGCTGGAGTTCATCCTGACCTGGCGCGGGCGGTCTGGCCCACCATGGCTCTTTGCTGATGATCTGTCGCATGGTCCCCTCTGCTTTTGTGGGATGCCAGAACTATAACGCGCCTGCCGGACGGTGCCAGAAATCCGCTGGCCGGCAGGCGGGTGTTGAGTACACTCAGACAGTCTTCCCACAAGGAGTGCGGCATGAACGACGAAACCCGCGAGCCGATCAAGCGGCTGTTCTTTGCGCTGGACTGCGCCCCGGCCCAACGCCGGGAGATCGCCCAGTGGCGCAGCGCGCTGCAACTGCGCAACGGACGACCGGTGCCAGCGGACAACTTTCACCTGACGCTGAAGTTTTTGGGCGCGGTTGGTGTGGCGCAGATCGCCGAGCTATGCACCGCTGCGGCGTCCATCCGCACCCCGGGCGAGCGCTTGACGGTGGAGCTTGACCGGCTGGATGTATGGCGCAGGGCCGGGGCGTTGGTGCTCGCGCCACAGCAGGCGCCCCCGGCATTGCTGCGTCTGGTGTATGCCCTGGAACAGGCGATGTTGCCGTTCGGGCTGGAGGAGGCCCCAAGGGAGTATCGCCCGCACCTGACCCTGGCGCGGGACTATCGGGCGCCGGTGCCGGAGTCCCCGACCGCGCCGCAATTCTTCCTGCGTGCCGAGCGCTTCACCCTGTTCGAATCCCACAAGGGCCGCTATCGGGCGCTGGCCGAATGGCCGTTGCTTGATCCCCCATAAAAAAAGGCGCCCGAGGGCGCCAAATTCACCTGAACCGAGGGAGCCAGGTGAGGCCGTTCTACTTGCAGGAGAGGCAGCGGTGGTAAGGCGCTGCGTGAACGGAAATGGGTAGAGCTGAAATCTGTGCTGGATGTTCTTGCCTCATCGCGAGCAAGCTCGCTCCCACAGGTACGGCATGTACCTTGAAGTTCGCGCTATCCCTGTGGGAGCGAGCTTGCTCGCGATGGCTATGTCAGGCTCAGCAAATCAATTGAGTGAATTACTGGCCGAGTTTCACCTTGGTCCAGCCTCGGGTCATGATTCGCTGGATGGCGATCGGCTGGTCCGGTACGGCATAGAGCGTGGCCATCACCGCTTCCGACGGGTAGGAACCCGGATCGTTGCGGATCGCTTCATCGACCAGTGGCGTGGCCGCCGCGTTGGCGTTGCTGTAGCCGATGTTGTTGGTGATGTCGGCGATCACGTCGGGGCGCATCAGGAAGTTCATGAACAGGTACGCGTTCTCGACGTTGGCGGCATCGCGCGGGATCGCGAGCATGTCGTAGAAACTGGCGGCGCCTTCTTTCGGGATGCTGTAGTCGATCTTCACCCTGTCCCCGGCTTCCTGGGCGCGGGCCTTGGCCTGCAGCACGTCGCCGGAGTAACCGACGGCCACGCAGATGTTGCCGTTGGCCAGGTCCGAGATGTATTTCGACGAATGGAAGTACGCCACGTTCGGGCGAATCTTCATGAACAGCGCCTGGGCTTGGGCGATGTGCTGTTTGTCCTGATCGTTCACCGGGTAGCCCAGGTAGTGTAGGGCGGTCGGAATCATTTCGGTCGGCGAGTCGAGGAAGCTGATGCCGCAGGCCTTGAGCTTCTCGGCGTTTTCCGGTTTGAACAGCAGGTCCCAGGAGTTGGTCGGGGCGTTGGCGCCGAGCACTTCCTTGACCTTGGCCGGGTTGAAGCCGATGCCGATCGAGCCCCACATGTACGGGATGGCGTGAGCGTTGTCGGGATCGCTCGCGGAGGCGTTTTTCAGCAGCACCGGATTGAGGTTGTTCCAGTTCGGCAGCTTCGACTTGTCCAGCGTCTGGTAGACGCCGGCCTTGATCTGCTTGGCCAGGAAACTGTTGGACGGCACGACGATGTCGTAGCCGGATTTGCCCGCCAGCAGGCGAGCTTCGAGGGTTTCGTTGCTGTCGAACACATCGTAGGTCACCTGGATGCCGGTCTCGTCTTCGAACTTCTTGACGGTGTCCGGGCCAATGTAATCCGACCAGTTGTAGACGCGCAGAACCTTGTCATTGGCCTGGGCGCCGGTGGCGATCGCGCCCAATAAGGACAGTGTCAGCAGAGTCCTGCCAAACATTTTCATCGGTACAACTCCATTTCTTTTTTATTCAAGATCACACGGCAAACATTTGTGGGCGAACGCTTGCGCGCTCCTTTGTAGGAGCGAGCTTGCTCGCGAAAAACTCAAGGACGCCGCGTTAATTCAGGTAGCCCGCGTCATCGTTAACGTCCATCGCGAGCAAGCTCGCTCCTACAGGGGCGGCATCAGGCGGTGGCCGCCGCCATCTGCTTTTTCGGTTGTTGCCAGGATTCGCTGGCGGTCTGGTCCATGGCTTCCTGGATCGCGCGTTTGCGGGTGGCTTCGGCACGGCGGCTGAAGTACCAGACCATGAAGGTCACGATCGACACGGCCAACAGGATCAGGCTGGCCACGGCGTTGATCTCGGGCTTCACCCCCAGACGTACCGCCGAGAACACTTCCATCGGCAGGGTCGTGGAACCCGGGCCGGAGACGAAGCTCGCCAGCACCAGGTCATCCAGCGACAGGGCGAACGACATCATGCCGCCCGCTGCCAGCGACGGCGCGATCATCGGGATGGTGATCAGGAAAAACACCTTGAACGGTTTCGCGCCCAGGTCCATGGCTGCTTCCTCGATGGACAGGTCCAGTTCGCGAAGGCGGGCGGAGACTACCACCGCCACATAAGCGGCACAAAACGTGGTGTGGGCGATCCAGATCGTCACGATGCCGCGTTCCATCGGCCAGCCGATCAACTGCGCCATGGCCACGAACAGCAGCAACAGCGACAGACCGGTGATCACTTCAGGCATCACCAGTGGCGCGGTGACCAGGCCACCGAACAGGGTGCGACCCTTGAAGCGGGTAACGCGGGTCAGCACGAACGCTGCCAGGGTACCCAGCGCCACCGCCGCGATGGCGGTGTAGCAGGCGATCTCCAGCGAGCGCACCACCGAGCCCATCAATTGCGAGTTGTCGAGCAGGCCGGCGTACCACTTGAACGACCAGCCACCCCACACCGTCACCAGCTTCGAGGCATTGAACGAGTAGATCACCAGGATCAGCATCGGCAGGTAGATAAACGACAGGCCGAAAATCAGCATGAACTTTGAAAATCCGAAGCGTTTCATCCCCGTGCCTCCATCTCTTTGGCCTGGCTGCGGTTGAACAGCAGAATCGGCACAATCAGGATCAACAGCATCACCACCGCCAGGGCAGACGCCACCGGCCAGTCGCGGTTGTTGAAAAACTCTTGCCACAACACACGGCCGATCATCAGGGTTTCCGGACCGCCGAGCAGTTCCGGAATCACGAACTCACCGACCACCGGAATGAACACCAGCATGCAGCCGGCGATGATGCCGTTCTTGGCCAGCGGCACGGTGATTTTCCAGAAGCTGTTGAAGGTGCTCGAACCCAGGTCCGACGCGGCTTCCAGCAGGCTCTGGTCGTGCTTGACCAGGTTGGCGTACAGCGGCAGCACCATGAACGGCAGGTACGCATACACCACGCCGATATAAACAGCCGTGTTGGTGTTGAGGATCTCGATCGGGTGCGACGTCAGCCCGGTCCACATCAGGAACCCGTTGAGCAGGCCGTTGTTGCTGAGGATGCCCATCCACGCATACACGCGGATCAGGATCGCGGTCCAGGTCGGCATCATGATCAGCAGCATCAGCACGTTCTGCGCTTCCTTGCTGGCCTTGGTGATGGCGTAGGCCATCGGGAAACCGATCACCAGGCACATCAGGGTGCTGAACAGCGCGACCTTCAACGAACCGAGATAAGCCGAGAGGTACAGCTCGTCCTGGCCGAGCAAGGTGTAGTTGCCGATGTTGAGCAACAGCTGGAATTTCTGCTCGGCGAAGGTGTAGATCTCCGAGTAGGGCGGAATGGCCAGGGCCGCTTCCGAGAAGCTGATCTTCATCACCAGGAAGAACGGCAACATGAAGAACAGGAACAGCCAGATGAATGGAATCCCGATGACGAACTTGCGCCCGCTGGGGACCAGTCTCAGAAATTGCTGATTGAAGGTTTTCATGCGCGCAGTACCACGCCGCTGTCGTCTTCCCACCACACGTAGACCTGATCGTCCCAGGTCGGACGTGCACCACGGCGTTCGGCGTTGGCCATGAACGACTGGACGATTTTGCCGCCAGGCAGCTCGACGTAGAACACCGAGTGGCCGCCGAGGTAGGCGATGTCATGCACCTTGCCGCTGGACCAGTTGTAGCGGTTGTCCGGCTTGACGGTGCTGACCAGCAGTTTTTCCGGGCGGATCGCGTAGGTGATCGACTTGTCCTGCACCGAGGTGCTGACGCCGTGACCGACGTAGATCTTCTGCTCCAGGTCCGGGCTATGGATGATCGCGTGACCTTCCAGGTCTTCCACCACGGTGCCGTCGAAAGCGTTCACGTTGCCGATGAATTCGCAGACCATGCGGCTGACCGGTGCTTCATAGATGTCGACCGGGCTGCCGATCTGGGCGATCCAGCCCAGGTGCATGATCGCGATGCGCTGGGCCATGGTCATGGCCTCTTCCTGGTCGTGGGTCACCATCACGCAGGTCACGCCCACGCGCTCGATGATTTCCACCAGCTCCAGCTGCATTTGCGAGCGCAGCTTTTTATCCAGGGCGCCCATCGGTTCGTCGAGCAGCAGCAGCTTCGGACGCTTGGCCAGGGAACGGGCCAGGGCCACGCGCTGACGCTGGCCGCCGGACAGTTGGTGCGGCTTGCGCTTGGCGTACTGGGTCATGTGCACCAGGCGCAGCATTTCCTGCACCCGGGCTTCGATCTCGGCCGCTGGCAAACGGTCCTGCTTGAGGCCGAAGGCGATGTTCTGCGCCACCGTCATGTGCGGGAACAAGGCGTAGGACTGGAACATCATGTTGATCGGTCGTTCGTACGGCGGCATGTCGGTGATGTCGACACCGTCGAGTAGAATCCGGCCTTCGGTCGGGCGCTCGAAACCGGCGAGCATGCGCAGCAGGGTCGATTTGCCGGAGCCGGAACCGCCGAGCAGGGCGAAGATTTCACCCTGGTGGATTTCCAGGGACACATCGTCCACTGCGGTGGTTTCGTCGAATTTCTTGGTGACGCGATCGACTTTCACCAGGACCTTTTTTGGTGCCTGGTGACCTTCAATAGCCTTCCTGTAAATGCTGGAGGCGTTTGCCATGTGAAACTCCCAACAGGTTTCAGTCGCCAGGCCAACACGGCCCGGCTTAATAGTGGATTGCAAACCCGTATCGGGGACTTCGGTCAGAGCGCAGACCCTGTGGGAGCGAGCTTGCTCGCGATGAGGCAGCCACATTCAACATTGATGGTGACTGTTCTACCGCTATCGCGAGCAAGCTCGCTCCCACAGGGATTTGCGTTTGTTGATCGAACTCTCCCATACCGCTCGGGTTTATTCGGCGCCGCCATCCTGGCTGCCTGGTCGTACTTGTTGTTATTGCAGTGTGTTGTTACCGCGAACGGGACGCGCAAAAGCGCCCGCCCGCTCGCGTTGGGCAGTCAATCGTTGAATGTGGGTGCCGGGTCGTCAGCTCGAGTGACGCAGCGCCGCCCGTTGCCGGCAGGCTTCGCCGAACGCCTGGAAAATACTCAAGTAAGGCGGGTTGTTCAGAACCTGCCATTCCGGGTGCCATTGCACGCCGAGGGCGAAGGCCTGGCTGTGCTCGACCGAGATCGCCTCGATCAGGCCATCGGGTGCGACGGCTTCGGCACGCAGGCCGGGCGCGAGGCGGTCGATGCCCTGGCTGTGAATCGAATTGACTTGGAACACCGGTGGCAGGTCCAGGGCTTCGAACACACCACCGGGCTGTACATTCACCGCATGGGCGGGAGCGTATTGCACGGCCAGGTCCGGGTGGTTGGCCTCGCGGTGGTCGAGGAAGCCGGGAAGTTCATGGACTTTCTGATGCAGGCTGCCACCGAACGCCACGTTCATTTCCTGGAAGCCGCGGCAGATGCCGAGCACCGGAACGCCGGCAGCGATGGCTGCGCGGATCAGTGGCAGGGTGGTGCGGTCCCGTTGCGGATCGTGCTCCGTACCGGGGGCGCTGTCGGGGCCTTGATAGTGGAAGGGTTCCACGTTCGACGGCGAGCCGGTCAGCAACAGACCGTCGAGCTGCGGCAGCAGGTCATCGATTTCGGTCAGTTCGCCTAAGGAAGGAATAACGACAGGCAGCCCCAGCGCTGCAACGCTGACAGCACGCAAGTACTTGTCGCCGCTGATGTGGTAGGGGTGCAGGCCAATCTGTTTGACGCACGCAGTAACGCCGATCAATGGCTTGAATGCCATTTTTATCACCTCGAAGTTTCACACTTGAACGAGCTTTTCTGGAGCTTAGCCTTGTTGATTTTAATTAACAACTCTCATGTAAAAAATTCTAAACGCCGCACGTCCGATCTTCAGGATTTATGCGTGTTTGAGGGCGTATCTGGCACTCTCGTCCTTCTGAGAGGCCCGAAAATAAACGTTGAAAGGCCAGATGTTCGCTATTGACTTCACTTTGCCTTTCGGATTGACTGGGCTCGTGAAAGGGCGGTGAACATAATAATTAACAGTAAAAAATAGGTGCATCATGTCGGTCCCTCTGCGTGCCGTTCAACTCAACGAAGCAAACGCATTCCTTAAGAAATATCCTGAGGTTTTGTACGTCGACCTTCTGATTGCGGATATGAACGGTGTGGTGCGCGGCAAGCGCATCGAGCGCACCAGTCTTCATAAGGTTTACGAGAAAGGCATCAACCTGCCGGCGTCTCTGTTTGCTCTGGACATCAATGGCTCCACGGTGGAAAGCACCGGCCTGGGTCTGGACATCGGCGACTCCGACCGGATCTGCTACCCAATCCCGGGCACCCTGAGCATCGAACCCTGGCAGAAGCGCCCGACTGCGCAACTGCTGATGACCATGCACGAACTCGAAGGCGAGCCATTTTTCGCCGACCCGCGTGAAGTGCTGGCCAATGTCGTGCGCAAGTTCGACGACATGGGCCTGACCATCTGCGCCGCGTTCGAACTGGAGTTCTACCTGATCGACCAGGACAACGTGAACGGTCGTCCGCAATCGCCACGTTCGCCGGTATCCGGCAAGCGTCCGATGTCGACCCAGGTGTACCTGATCGACGACCTCGACGAATACGTCGACTGCCTGCAAGACATCCTCGAAGGCGCTAAAGAGCAGGGCATCCCGGCTGACGCCATCGTCAAGGAAAGCGCCCCGGCGCAATTCGAAGTCAACCTGCATCACGTGGCTGACCCGATCAAGGCCTGCGACTACGCGGTCCTGCTCAAGCGTCTGGTGAAGAACATCGCCTACGACCACGAGATGGACACCACCTTCATGGCCAAGCCGTATCCGGGCCAGGCGGGCAACGGTCTGCACGTGCACATTTCGATTCTCGACAAAGAAGGCAACAACATCTTTGCCAGCGAGGATCCCGAGCAGAACGCCGCGCTGCGACACGCGATCGGCGGTGTGCTCGAGACCCTGCCGGCGCAGATGGCGTTCCTCTGCCCGAACGTCAACTCGTACCGTCGTTTCGGCGCGCAGTTCTATGTGCCGAACTCGCCGAGCTGGGGCATCGACAACCGCACCGTGGCCGTGCGCGTACCGACCGGCTCGAAGGACGCCGTGCGCATCGAACACCGCGTGGCCGGTGCCGACGCGAACCCGTACCTGTTGATGGCTTCGGTATTGGCCGGCGTGCACCACGGCCTGACCAACCAGATCGAGCCGGGCGCCCCGGTGGAAGGCAACAGCTACGAACAGAACGAGCAGAGCCTGCCGAACAACCTGCGCGATGCCCTGCGCGAACTGGACGACAGCGAAGTCATGGCGCGCTACATCGACCCGATGTACATCGATGTGTTCGTGGCGTGCAAGGAAAGCGAGCTGGCCGAGTTCGAGAATTCCATCTCCGACCTTGAGTACAACTGGTACTTGCACACCGTTTAACGGCCTCGTGGATGGGGGGTGTACACAGAGTCTGTGACACCACCAGTCCCCTGTGGGAGCGAGCTTGCTCGCGATGAGGCCGTCACATTCAACATTAATAGTGACTGTTGCACCGCTATCGCGAGCAAGCTCGCTCCCACAGGTACTGCGGCAATCTGATCCATGACCGAATGGCATCAGTCCGACGATCACTTATCGAGTCACAACCATGACAAACACTCGCAGCGATTGGGAGCAACGCTTCCAGTCCCTCTCCATTGAAGGTCGCGCATTCATCGACGGCCAATACTGCGCGGCCGCCAGTGGCGCCACGTTCGAATGCATCAGCCCCGTGGACGGCCGCTTCCTGGCGAACGTCGCCAGCACCGACGAAGCCGACGCCAATGCGGCGGTCGCCGTCGCGCGCCGCACTTTCGAATCCGGTGTGTGGGCCAACCTGGCCCCGGCCGAGCGCAAGCGCATCCTGATCCGTTTCGCCGACCTGATCCTGGCGAACCAGGAAGAACTGGCCCTGCTCGAAACCCTCGACATGGGCAAGCCGATCAGCGACTCCATGAGCATCGACATTCCGGCGACCGCCAACGCGATCCGCTGGACCGCCGAAGCCATCGACAAGATCTACGACGAAGTCGCCGCCACGCCCCACGATCAGCTTGGTCTAGTGATGCGCGAAGCGTCCGGCGTGGTCGCGGCCATCGTGCCGTGGAACTTCCCGCTGATCATGGCCAGCTGGAAGTTCGCCCCGGCCCTGGCGATGGGCAACTCGTTCATCCTCAAGCCTTCGGAAAAGTCGCCGCTGACCGCGATCCGCATCGCGCAGCTGGCACTCGATGCCGGCATCCCGAAAGGCGTGTTCAACGTCCTGCCGGGTTACGGCCACACCGTGGGCAAGGCGCTGGCATTGCACATGGATGTCGACGTGCTGGCCTTCACCGGCTCCACGGCGATTGCCAAGCAGCTGATGATCTACGCCGGGCAAAGCAACATGAAACGCGTCTGGGCCGAAGCCGGGGGCAAGAGCGCGAACGTGGTGTTCGCCGATGCACCGGATCTGCGCGCGGCGGCACAGGCCGCGGCCAGCGGCATCGCCTTCAACCAGGGCGAAGTCTGCACCGCCGGTTCGCGCCTGCTGGTGGAGCGTTCGATTCGCGAACAGTTCATTCCATTGCTGGTAGAAGCCTTGCAAGCCTGGAAGCCGGGCCACGCGCTCGATCCTGCGACCAGCGTTGGCGCGGTCGTCGACCAGCGTCAACTGGATAACGTGCTGCGCTACATCGGCATCGGCAAGGAGCAGGGCGCCGAACTGATCGCCGGCGGCAGCCGCACCCTCGAAGACACCGGTGGCCAGTACGTGGAACCGACGATTTTCGACGGCGTGACCAACGCCATGACCATTGCCCGGGAAGAAATCTTCGGTCCGGTGCTGTCGGTCATCACCTTCGACACTGCTGAAGAAGCCCTGGCGATTGCCAACGACAGCATCTTCGGCCTGGCCGCCGGCGTCTGGACCCGCAACCTGAGCAAGGCCCACACCTTCGCCCGTGGCTTGCGTGCCGGTAGCGTCTGGGTCAACCAGTACGACGGCGGCGACATGACCGCGCCGTTCGGCGGGTACAAGCAGTCGGGTAACGGGCGGGACAAATCGCTGCACGCGTTCGACAAGTACACCGAGCTCAAAGCGACCTGGATCAAGCTCTAACAACAATAAAGCGGCGGTCGCCGGCAACCTGCGGCGGCCATCGGAGAAATTTATGAAACACAGCTCCAGCAATCAACAGCATGTAAACAGCTACTACGCCGCCACCCGCAACTTCACCGGCGATTTCCCGGTGCTGGAAGGGGCGGTGGACTGTGACGTCTGCGTGATCGGCGCCGGCTACACCGGCCTGTCCTCGGCGCTGTTCCTCGCCGAAGCGGGCTACAGCGTGACCGTGCTCGAAGCGGCCAAAGTCGGTTTCGGCGCCAGCGGTCGCAACGGCGGCCAACTGGTCAACTCCTACAGCCGCGACGTCGATGTCATCGAAGAGCGCTATGGCGACAAGACCGCCGAAGTGCTCGGCAGCATGATTTTCGAAGGCGCCGACATCATTCGTCAGCGCATACAGCACTACGACATCCAGTGCGATTACCGTCCCGGCGGCATCTTCGCGGCGATGAACAAGAAGCAACTCAAGGGCCTGGCCGAGCAGAAGAAGAGCTGGGAACGTTACGGCAACAAGAACCTGACACTGCTTGGCGAAGCCGACATCAAGCGCGAAGTGGGTTCCGATGCGTACGTCGGCGGCCTGCTGGACATGCAGGGCGGTCACATTCACCCGCTGAACCTGGCCCTCGGCGAAGCCTCGGCGATCATCGGCCTGGGCGGCAAGATCTACGAGCAATCGGCGGCGGTGGAAATCACCTATGGCGAGCCGATCACCGTGCGCACTGCCAAAGGCGTGGTGAAGGCCAAGTACCTGCTGATCGCCGGTAACGCCTACCTGCCGCAGGGTCTGGACAACCGAGTGACCAGCAAGAGCATGCCGTGCGGTTCGCAGATCGTCGTCACCGAGCCATTGTCGGAAAAGCAGGCCCGCAGCCTGATCAAGAACAACTACTGCGTCGAAGACTGCAACTACCTGCTCGACTACTACCGCCTGACCGCGGACAACCGCCTGCTTTACGGCGGTGGCGTGGTCTACGGTGCGCGTGAACCGGACGACATCGAGCAACTGATTCGCCCGAAAATCCTCAAGACCTTCCCGCAGTTGAAGGACGTGAAGATCGACTACCGCTGGACCGGCAACTTCCTGCTGACCATGTCGCGCATGCCGCAATTCGGTCGTATCGAGAAAAACGCCTACTACATGCAGGGCTACAGCGGCCACGGCGTCACCTGCTCGCACCTGGCCGGCAAACTGATCTCGGAAATGATCCGTGGCGACGCCGAGCGTTTCGACGCGTTTGCCTCGTTGCCGCACATGCCGATGATCGGCGGGCGCACCTTCTCGGCACCGCTGACCGCCCTGGGCGCCGTGTACTACTCCCTGCGCGACCGTTTCGGCATCTAAGCTTTACCTCGCCGGCGGCCATCCCCAGGGATGCCGCCGGATTTTTCAAGAACTGCAACCTTTGTAGGAGCTGCCGAAGGCTGCGATCTTTTGATCTTGCTTTTCAAGATCAAAAGATCGCAGCCTTCGGCAGCTCCTACAGCAACACCCACAAACGTGATTTAATAGCCGCCTTTCACGGTTCAGGGACAGGAGAACGGCAAGATCAGCGCCTGTTTTCCACCCCCATTACCCTTAAGTCGTTCTCACATAAGGCTGTCATGGACACGGGCTCACGACTCAAATTAGTACGCGAAAGCTACAAACTGTCCCAGCGCGAGCTGGCCCGGCGTAGCGGCGTCACCAATGCAACCATCTCCCTGATCGAACAGAATCGGGTCAGTCCTTCCGTCAGCTCCCTGAAGAAACTGCTGGAGGGCATTCCCATGTCCCTGGCCGACTTCTTCACCTTCGATCAGCCACCCCGCGAACACCAGTACGTCTTCCGCGCCAACGAACAGCCCGACCTCGGTCGCCATGGCCTGCGCCTGCTGCTGATCGGCGCGTCCGTACCGAGCCGGCAGATGCGCCTGCTACGCGAGCAATACGCACCGGGCGCAAGCTCGGGCGAAGAGCCGATCGTGCATTCCGAAGGCGAGGAGTGTGGGCTGGTAACACGGGGTACGGTTGAGTTGACCGTGGATGGCCAGGTGAGCGTGCTGAACGCCGGGGATGGTTATTACTTCCCGACGACCTTGCCACATCGGTTTCGCAATATCGGGGCGGATGAAGCGGAAATCATCAGCGCCAACACCCCGGCGAACTTCTGATCCCGCATTGGCGCCATGGTCACACATAACCTGTGGGAGCGGGCTTGCTCGCGAAAGGGACATTAGCTTCAACATCAATGTTGACTGACACTCCGCTTTCGCGAGCAAGGCAGTGGCGGCAAACTGGCTGGCGGTCAGGTTACGACTCTGTTTGCATAAAAGTGCCCGGCCTTATGCCGGGCTTTTTGTATCGAGTTATTGAGTCCGGCAGGCTGTTTTTGGTCATTAACCGTCTTGGTAACCGAATCGCTCGTCCATTCATTTGTCGTTTGTGTAGACAGAGATGAGGCCTATTGCCATCATTGTGGCACTTGAATCTCAAATGGATTTTATCAATGCGTAAGTTACTTATTTTGGTCATGCTGGCTGTGGTAGTCACAGGCTGTTCCACCCGTAAAAACTTCTACGCAACCGGCGGTAGCCGTGCGGACGGTTCGATTGATATGGCTTACGACTTCAAACCTTTTGAGACACCGGTCGTTGATTACAATCAAGCTGTATCCATTGCAAACAGCAAATGTGCGGTGTGGGGTTATGAACGCGCAGAACCTTTCGGCGGGCAAACTCAGAATTGCCAAGCGCGGGATGGTTGGGGTAACTGCACCGCAGGCCAAATGATCGTTAAATATCAATGCATTGGTAACATCACACCGTCGAACCAGGCTTCAGCTGCTACAAGCACGTCTGTACCAGTTGGAATGCTGACGCCTGCGCAGTACAAGGAAGCACGGCTGAAAGCACTGATGGATCAAAAGCTCCCTTATGCGGAGTACCAGAAGCAGTACCAGGCGATCATGGCTGAGTAATTCGAACGGCGTTATTTTCGTGGCCCGGTTTCAGTTATTCGAGACAAGCCAGAGCCGCGAAGAGTGCGCAGTGGAGCGACAAAAAAAACCGCGGTTACGCGGTTTTTTGTTGTCCGAAGATGATCAGCGCTTTGGTGCCTCAAATCCCCGCTGCTCGATTACCCCAAACACATCCCGCACATCCTGCAGCAGAATCCGCGAAATGTTGCTGACGGTGTTGATGTCGTTTTCGGCGTAGTCGGGGAGGCTGGTGCAGGCCATGAGGTTGAGGTATTGCAGGACGGCGTTGAGGCGTTCGGCGACGCAATTGTGGAGTTCGCGCAAGGGCGCGTCGCTGTCGATGAGGAGGACGGGGTAGCTGGTGGCGATTTGTTTCATGGGGGTGAAGCGGCGGGGCGGGTTTTGCATTGTCATAAGGTAGAACTCTTCAAGGGATCATGAAGTGCCACCTTTTGCTGCGAAACAAATGGGTGGCAGCTATGTGCGGGTTCGCAGACCGGAGAAGAGTGAAGCCCGGCAGACCCGAAGGTCTCCCACACACAGCCGCCATAAAACGAAACGGCGGCAAATTTTGCCACAGTTGTCATTTAGCGGTGTGCCATCTTCTACAGGGCTGCGAAACCCTGTCGCCAATTCAAGTCAGCGACGGGCGCACATTAGGCGTCGATTTCCAGCGCTGCAACCGACCTGTAGGACGCCAAATACCCCCTGTGGCGAGGGAGCTCGCTCCCGTTCGGCGGCTCCGCCGCCGTAAAACCGGGCACTGCGATGTGTCTGAGGAAATGAGTTGCAAGGAATGAGGGCCGCTTCGCAGCCCGGCGGGAGCAAGCTCCCTCGCCACAGAGAGGCAAGTCCTACAAGTTTTTCAGACGTCAAGATTGAACGTTCGTCGGATGGCGGGTTGCTATCATCGCAATTGCCTGCCGATATCAACACGGCTGCTAAGCTTGGTCGTTGCAGTGTCCGAGCCCCGTTCCTGCTCACGCTGCAAGGGTAATCACGGAGTGCGACATCCATTCCTGTCGGCAACCTGCACGGAGGCAGGCGATGGTGATCATGAGCATGGCCGATTCGACGGCGGCGGGGTTTCCCGAGCCGCTCGATCGGGAAGAAATCGAGCGGGTGCTGGCGCTGTTGCTGGTCAGCCCGTTGTTTGCCAAGTCCAGGCGCATGGGCAGTCTGTTGCGCTTTCTGGTCGAGCACGACCTTCAGGCGTGCAAAACGCCGCTGACCGAACATGCCATCGGCATTGCGGTGTTTCGTCGTGACCCGGCAGTGTATTGCACCGGCGACGATCCGGTGGTGCGGGTGCAGGTGGGACGCTTGCGGCGCAAGCTCGCAGCGCATTACGCCGGCAACGGCCAGCAGGACCCGGTGCGCTTCAACATTCCACCCGGGTGTTATCGCTTGACCTATCAGCGGCTGCGGCCCAAGAGCGTCGTCACTCGCCATCCTGTGGTCCAGATCCAGCCGTTTACCTGTCTCACCCGCGATGGCAATGACTTTGCCCGGGGCTTGTGCGAGGAGTTGAGTTGCCGCCTGTTCGAGTCGTTCGAGCAGGCGCAGACCGGGACCAATCATGTGTTGATGCGGGTGGCACGCAACAGCGAGCCGATAGCGGACTTCAAGCGTGGCGGGCGTTACAGCTATTGCCTGGAGGGCAGCGTGCGAGTCGAGCCTTCGCGGGTGCGCGCGTCATTGCGCCTGGTGGATGTGGCGCAGGGGCGGATTCGCTGGTCGGCGCAGTTCGATCGTGATCGACCCTATGGCATCGCCACCCAGGAGGATCTCGCGCAGTCGATCTGTCGCTCGCTGACGGGCTACTTCGCCACGGCAGGTAAAGAGAAGTGAAAGGGCAACCGCGAGGTTGCCCTGGCATGACGGTTACACGGTTTTCCACTGACCGCCTTCGTAAAGGCGACCTGCGGTGTTATCGAACGTCAGGTCGATTTCGATCGCCTTGGAGCGTGAGGTACTGAACATGGTGCTGGTCTGTACGTTCTGTTCGAACCACACGAGAATGGTCTCCACCGGCGTCAGCGCGGTACTGCCGGTGACGACCTGGTTTACGGCCACGTAGATTGGCGTACTGACCTGATTGCCATCAATGCCGGTGGACAATTGGTTGACCCCCGGATGAATCGGCGCGTAGTCGTTCACGAAAGTCAGGGAAATGTCCGGGCCACCGGTTACCGCCTGGCTCAGCAGGCCGTGTTCATCAAGTGTCGAAGTTTGCCCCAGGCCAATGTTGACGATGTTGGTCGAGACTCTGACTTGCACGTTTTCCTTGAACACATTGGAGGCGAACAGCTGATACTGCGGCGTCCAGCTGAACTCGTTGTTGCTCAGGTAAGCGTCATAGGACTGCCAGACCACGTTGTAGTCTTCGGTGCCCACTTTCTTGGCAAAGCACAGCTTGTAGCCGGACTTCTTCAGCTGCGCCAGGTCGCCGGCGGCGATTTCGATGGTGACGGTTTTTTGCGAAGCCGCCAGGGCCGACCTCAGTACCCGGCCGTAATCCGACGCCTTCAGTTGCGTTGCACCCATGATCGACTTGACGGCTTCTTGCACATCATTGTGAAGCTGCTGGCTCTGTTGGCTGACAGCGATTGATTTGCTCATGGTTTCCCTCTTCCTTGGTGGTGTGTTGGGCAAGCAATGGGCTGCTGGCGCTTGGCGCTGCAGTGCATTGACGGCTTCACTCTAGGGTCGAGGGGCAGGGCGGCTAAGTGTCTTGGTGTTACAAGCGGGTATCGGGGTTGTATCAGGGGCCGGGTCAGCGGGGCAGCCGATCGGCCGCCCCGCCTTGACCTCAGGCGGCCCGGGCATCGGCCCAGACGAAGTTCCAGCTGGTGCGTTTGCCCTTGGCGATCTCGATCAGCTTGTTCTCGTACACCGTGTGATTGACCACGCCGATGTAGGTCAGGGTGCGGGCGGCATTGGTCCCGGTGACCTCGCCCGGCGTGCCGCCCGACTCGACCATGGCTTTTTTCATGTCGGCATCCGACGGGGCGCTGCTCTGGTTTTTTTCCACTTTGACGAAACTCATGATTCACCTCTTCCGTGATGGGGGGATCGGTGCTTGCGCGGGCCGACAAGTCGACGAGCCTGTTCCACACCGACGGCCATACTTTATTGGCCCGTTCGGCGGCGCAGAAGTGACAACTGCGGCGCTGAGGTAACAAACGGGAAGCAGCGCCATGCATTGAAGTATCTGCGACGTATCAAGCGGGGTGAGCGGATAGTTGCGTTCGATGACTCGATGGAACCAACATCGAAAATGGCGTCTAAATTTTAGGGAACATTCCCACTATGAAGGAACGACTCATGATCAAGTCTCGATCGTTGATTGCAGCAATCACCTGCCTGGCCCTGGTCAGCGGCTCAGTGTCTGCACTGGCTGATCCAGGAAACGGCCAGGGCAACAACAAGGCCAGCCATGGCAACCAGGGCAACCAGGGCAGTCATGGCAACAAGAACAAGAATTCCGGCGGCGGGGATTGGAGTCATGGTCCCAGCATCAATCGCAGTAGCGTGCTCGAGATCATTGGCGCCAGCACGGGCTACTGGAGCCCCGGGCCTGCCTTGCCACCGGGTATTCAAAAGAACCTTGCCCGAGGCAAGCCGCTTCCACCGGGCATTGCCAAAAAACTGGATGGCCGGCTGGTCGGCAGGTTGCCCCACTATGACGGTTACGAATGGCAGCAAGTCGGCACGGATCTGATCCTGGTCGCGTTGGCCACCGGGCTCGTCTATGAAATTCTCAACGGTGTGTTCGATTGATGTGTGAGTGGACTTCCAGCCGCCTGTCGTCGGGCTGGAACTGTTTGAGGGATATCGCGTCATACGTCACGCGATATCAACCACCTACGGAAGCAATCATGCTTTTCAAAAACAAGAGTCTCGTTGCTGTAATGTCATGCGCCATGATGCTTGCAGCCGCCCCTTTGCTGCCTGATGGCCTGTCGATCATGGGTTCCGCCTACGCGAAGGACGGCGGTGGCGGTGGCGGTGGAAACGGTGGTGGCGGCGGCGGTGGAAACGGCGGTGGTAATGGCGGCGGAAACGGTGGAGGCCACGGCGGCGGAAACGGCGCAGGTCACGGCGGCGGCATGGGTGGCGGACACGCCGGCACAGGCCACTCCGGCAGCAACGGCCGCGGCAACGGGCTGGACAGCGACCATGCCGGCAAATCCGTGCGCGACCATGGCCTGAGCGGCAACCACTACGGTAGTGAGCGCAACGATGACAACGGTCATGGCACCACGACCTCAGGCATCGCCCATTCCAAGGATACTCGCGGCCTCTCCAAGGCCAGGGCCATTTCGGACTCGACGCCGGGTGAGCACAACACCAAAGGCTTGAGTAAAGCCGGGCTGTCGACCTCGAAAAAAACCCATTGAGTTCACAGCAGTAGCGAGCCGTTTCAGAAAAGCCAAAAACCCGCTGAAAAGCGGGTTTTTTGCGTCCGGCATTTGATCGGCGGACATTGCGCAGCACATTTCCCACCCGGCCTGTCATGGGTTTTCGGCACTGAAGCTGGCCGCACACCGGGCCATGCACGGACAGAAAACGAGCCACCCGGACACATCGCGCAGTGATTTGCGTTTGCAGGCGATTTGTCATGTTCAGCGTCAACGCAATGTAGATATTGGTCAGCCCAACGTGACTCCAATGAGGCTGCACTGTGTTCCAACGACTTGTGTGTTCGCTGTCTGTTTTGAGCCTGTCCATCGCTGCCGCCCAGGCGGCCGAGACTGTTCCCCTCAACACCCCACGCCTGAAGAGCATCGACAATTTCCGCGATGTCGCCGGTCTCACCACGGCATACACCACCGCCAACGACGGCACGATGCGTGGCGGGGTGTTTTACCGCTCCAACGCGTTGACCCCGTCGGCGGCGGATCTGGTGACCCTCAACAGCCAGGGCATCAAGGCAGTCTACGACCTGCGCACGCCCACCGAGATCGCCGCCACGCCCGACACGATGCCCACGGGCGCGACCTACAGCAACATCGACATCATCGGCGGCTCCACGTCTGGCGCCAACGTCACCAACGTCGCGTTCCACAGCGCCGCCGAAGCCACCGCGATGATGCAGGACACCAACCGTGATTTCGTCAGGAACGCGGGCATGCGCAGCGAGTTCAACCAGCTGTTCAATGAACTGGCCTCGGTCGACGGTGCCGCGCTGTTCCATTGCACCGCCGGCAAGGACCGCACGGGCTGGACCGCCGCCGTGCTGCAAAGCATCGCCGGGGTCGACGATGCCACCATCATGAGCAACTACCTGGCGACCAACGACTACACCGCCGCACGTATCAAGGCGACCCTGGCGGCGATGCCGCCCGGCATGGCGACCATCTATGGGCCGCTGATCGGTGTGGAGGCCAGCTACCTGCAAGCCGGCCTGGACCAGGTGACCGCGCAGTACGGCACCATGGACAACTACCTCAAGCAAGGCCTCGGCCTGTCCCAGGAAACCATTTACGTGCTGCGCGGCAAGATGGTGTTCTACAACAGCCTGCCGGGCGCGGCGGACCTGGCCGGCAACGCCGCGGCGGGCGCGCAGCTGTTGCAACAACTGCAGAACAGCAACCTGTCGGGCACCTACAGCGCCTACAACTACTACCTGCAATCGGCCATCGATGCGCGCAGCCTCGGCGGCGTCGAGTCCACCGTTGGCGGCCAGGTGCATGCCGACGCTGCCAGTTATCTGCTGCGCCAGGGCGCGATGATCGACCAGGCCGCTGCGCCCTTCACCAGCGGCACCGACCTCAAGACCGGGCAATATCGCCTGTGGAGCACCGCCCTGGCGGGGTATCTGGGCACCGACGGCTCGTCTCAGGCCTCCAGCAGCAACGAGCATAGCCAGGGCCTGATGATTGGCCTGACCCAGCGCTTTTCCGAACAGCTCAGCGCCCATGCCGGCTTCGGCTACAGCCGCGGCAATGTCGGTGGCGCCGGTGGCGAGGCCGATACCGACCTGACCTTCTTCAGCGTGGGTGCCCGCTTTGCACCGAACGGTCTGGAGCGCGGCCTGTTTGTGGATGCCGACGCCAGTGCCGGTTATCTCGATTACGAGAGCAAGCGCGAACTCGGCGGCGGCCTGGGCACCGCCAAGGGCGACAGCCATGGCAACCTCACCGGCGCGACCCTGGCCGTGGGCTACCGTGTTCCGGTGAACGGCGTGACCCTCGAGCCAAGCCTCGGTGTGCGGATCAGTCACGTCAATCTGTCGGGCTTCCAGGAAAAAGGCAGTGAGCTGGCGCTGGACGTCGAAGGTATCCACGAGACCCGCAAGAGCGCGGTGGCCAACCTCAACGCCTCCTTTGCACCGGTCAACCTGGGCGCCTGGCAACTGGTGCCGGGGGTGCAAGTGGGCTACGAGCATGTGCTGGGCGACGCTGAAGTCGACAGCGAAGGGCACCTGCTGGGCCTGGACATTGAGCAACAGGCCGCCTTCGACAACCGTAACCAGTTCACCGGTGGCGTCAACGTCATGGCCAACCTTGGGCCATGGAGCGTGGGTGCGGAAATCGGCGCCAGCGGTGGCGGCGACAGCCACGGCTTCAATGGCGGGCTGAAGGCCAGCTATCTGTTCTGACGGGAAGCCATTCACTGGAGATCAATGTGGGAGCGAGCCTGCTCGCGAATACGTCGTCACATTCAACATCAGGGTGACTGACGCACCGCCATCGCGAGCAGGCTCGCTCCCACATGGGTTCATTGCCATACCTGAATCCCCGAGGGTTCAGAGCATTGCTGAATCCATCGGCCGCGTTCGCACACCCTTCCTCACGTCTGCAGGACTGATGCCGTAGGCGCTCTGGAAATACTGGCAAAACCGCCCGACGTTGCTGAAGCCGTATTGCAAGGCCACGTCTGTCACCGACGGCGCCGCCCCCTGGGACAGCGCGGCAAAGGCGCGCTCCAGGCGTACCTGGCGCTGATAGGCAACGATCGAAGTGCCCATGAAACGCTGAAAACCTTCCTGCAAGGCGCGCAGGCTGACATGGGTCAGTTGCGCCAGCTCCGTGCCGCTGGCCAGGTGGTCGGGGTGCGCCTGGATGTACTCGACGGCCAGCTTCACATGCCGCGGCGCTATCAGTGGGGAAGGGCGCCGGAGGGCCTCGGTGAAGTTGTGCGGCCAGGTTTCGAGCACCGCATCGACCAGCATTTCGCGAAGGCGCGAAGGCATCAGCGAACCGCTGTTGATCAGCAGGTCGAACTCGCTGCCCGTGGCCAGGTCGATCAATGCCCGGATGCCCTGCAAGGCCGATGCCTGCAGATCCACCACCGGTTCGAACTGCACCTTTTGCAGAATGGGTTTGCCCAGCAGCGTCGACAGGCGCTCGGTGATCAGCCGACGACTGATCGAAATCCCGTGCTGTGCGTGGTTATCGACAAAGCGCGCCGAGCGTACCTCGGCCTTGTCGATCGCCAGGCCGATCTGCGCGAAACCTACCGACTGGGTGACATGGTTGAAGATGATCTTGCCGGCGGTAGGAATGACGAAAGTGATTTCATCCAGGGGCGCGGGAAAGTCCACCGTGAAGTCGCCGCGATAGTGCATGCGCCGAAAACTGACACCTTCGTGCCGGCCGTAGACCCCGCCGATGATGACGTTTTTCGGCGGTGGCGGAGAGTCGGCATACAGGTTGCCGAACAGGTTCGAGAACAACGCGCCGAAGTCGTCGCAGCTCATGTCGTTGGACCTGATGATGATTTGCTTGCGCGTCGTGCTTGCGTACACCTGAAGGGTCACCTTGAGCGGATGGGCAAAGCCCTGGTACAGGGAACGGACGATCGGAGATCGAGCGGATGCGGTTCGGGAAAGCGTCAGGACGTTATCAGTGAGTAATGACAGGCTTGTTACCGATTGTTGCTGCTAGCTCCGTTTTAGATCACCCGACGCCACCGCCCGCACCGGACAACCGGTGGCACGAGCGGTACCGGGGCGTGGGCTGGCCTGCACTGGCCGGGGCTATTTCACCGGCTCTGTCGCCTTGATGTCCCCGCAAAAGATATCGACGTTGCCATCGGTCGGAGCCGTTCGCACGACCACCGAATATTTGCCGTCAACCAGGGTTTGCAACGGCACGGGCGCGGTTCGGGTAAAGGACCAGCCGCGTATGGGTTGGCGTTCGGTGTTGACGGTGTCGTTCATCGCGTAGGCGACTGATCCGGGTTGCTCGCAGGTGCCGTTATTGATGAACGAGTAAAGGCGCAGGGGCAGGGTACCCCCGGTTGGAACACCGCTGATGAAGAAGCTGAGCCCGGTTTTCTTGTCCCAGTCGGTCAAGGTGACGGTGCCGATCTGACCGGCGTTTTGCCGGGTGGCGACCAGGTTGACGTTCACGCCGTGGTGCGAGGAAGTGGCGCAGCCGAAAAGGCTTGCCGCCACCATGAGTGCTGCCAGAGAGGTCTTGAGCTTCATTGCCAAACTCCTGAGTTGAAGAACTGCAATGGGGGAATTAGCGGGTATAGCTCAATAATCGCTTTCATGGCGTCGTCCATATAAGGCTTTCCATTTTTGCGCGCAGATGCTGGGGCGTCTGTCTCCTTCCCCTGCCATGTGGCGGCGTAGCCGTGCAAACCGGCTACATTTGTAGTCGAGCCTGCGCGGATTGCCTGCTGCCACGCGCGCTTCGATGCCGATGAAGGTTTGCAGTGGTTACGCGTGCAGTTAACGGATTGTGCGGTCAGTTGAGCCCACTCATCATCCGCACGGACGATTTGCGACTGGAGTGACTGATGAATCAACAAGGCAGCGATCCGCAAGTGCGCAACCCCGGCATTCCACAGCGGGGTACTGTGCGCAGCCTGTTGATCCCGGAGTGGCTCGGCAGCTATCGGCCGGACTGGCTGCGGGGCGATGTGGTCGCCGGACTGACGGCAGCGGCCGTGGTCATTCCCAAGGCGCTGGCGTACGCCACGATTGCCGGCCTGCCGGTGCAGGTCGGGCTGTACACGGTGCTGGTGCCGATGGTGATCTATGCCGTGCTCGGCACGTCGCGTCCGCTCAGTGTCAGCACCACGACTACCCTGGCCATTCTCGCCGGTTCCGCACTGGGCCAGATCAGCCCCGATGGCGATGCGGCGACCCTGCTGGCGGGCTCCGCCACGCTGGCGTTGATGGTGGGTGCGATCCTGATCGTCGCGGGGTTGCTGCGCCTGGGTTTCGTCGCCAATTTCATTTCCGAACCGGTGCTGGTGGGGTTCAAGGCCGGCATTGGCGTGGTCATCGTGCTCGACCAGCTACCCAAGCTGCTGGGCACCCATATCGACAAAGGTGGCTTCCTGCACAACCTGGTGGCTACGGTTCAGAGCATCCCTCATGCCTCGCTGCCGACCGCGGCAGTCGGGGTGTTCATGATACTGCTGCTGGTCGGCATGAAGCGCTTTACCCCTCGACTGCCCGCTCCCTTGATTGCGGTGGCGCTGGGCATCCTCGGCATGAGCCTGCTTGGCCTGGAGAGTTTTGGTGTGTCCGCCGTCGGCGTGGTGCCGATCGGGTTGCCGGCGCCGACCCTGCCGCTATGGTCGCTGGCCGAAACCCTGTGGCCTTCGGCGATGGGTATCGCGCTGATGAGTTTCACCGAAACCATCGCCGCGGGACGTGCGTTCGCCCGCAGTGACGAGCCTGCGCCACAACCGAATCGGGAGCTGCTGGCCACTGGCGTTGCCAACATAGGCGGTGCGTTTCTCGGGGCCATGGTCGCGGGTGGCGGGACCACTCAAACGGCGGTCAACCGCCTGGCCGGCGCCCGCTCGCAACTGGCCGCACTGATTACCGCTGCACTGGCATTGGGCACTTGCCTGCTGCTGGCACCGCTCATTGGCCTGATGCCCAATGCCACGCTCGCCGCCGTGGTGATCGTGTATTCGGTGGGCCTGATCGAGCCGGCGGAGTTTCGCGAGATCCTGTCGGTTCGCCGTACCGAATTCGCCTGGGCCGTGGTGGCCATGATCGGCGTGATGCTGCTGGGCACGCTGCAAGGGATCGTCGTGGCGATCATCGTCTCGTTGCTGGCCCTGGCCTATCAGCTCTCGGACCCGCCCGTGCATGTCCTTGCACGCAAGCCCGGCACCAACGTCTATCGCCCGCAGGCCACCGATAACGCAGATGACGAACAGTTTGACGGGCTGCTGTTGCTCAGGCCCGAGGGGCGGGTGTTCTTCGCCAATGCCGAGCGCATCGCCGAGAAAATCCGGCCGCTGATCGATGCGGCGACACCCAGGGTCGTGGTCCTGGACCTGCGCAGTGTGTTCGACCTGGAATACACGGCCCTGAAAATGCTCACCAGCGCCGAGCAGCGCATGAGCGAGAAGGGCATTTCACTGTGGCTGGTGGGTATGAGCCCGAGCGTATGGGACATGGTCATCAAGGCACCCCTGGGCCATACGTTGGGCGAGGCCCGCATGTTCCTGAACCTGGAACAGGCGGTTGAACATTACCAGCGCAGTCGACGCTGAATGAGCGCGGCCGGGTGTATCCCGGACGCTGTGTGACGCATTTGAGGAGGTAACGGGCATGGCAAAGAAGAAGACGGCAACGAAGAGCAAGCCGATTGAAAGCGGCAAGCTCAAGAACAAGGTGTATCTCGAGGAGCTGGCACGGCTGCATGTCGAGATGGTCAAGCTGCAGGAGTGGGTACAGCACTCGGGCGCCAAGGTCTGCATCGTCTTTGAGGGCCGTGATGGCGCCGGCAAGGGCGGGACCATCAAGGCACTGACCGAACGGGTCAGTCCGCGGGTGTTCCGGGTGATCGCGTTGCCGGCACCGACCGATCGGGAAAAAAGCCAGATGTATGTGCAACGCTATCTGCCGCACATGCCGGCGGCCGGTGAAGTGGTGATCTTCGATCGCAGTTGGTACAACCGCGCCGGTGTCGAGCGGGTCATGGGGTTTTGCAGCGAAGAGCAGGTGCGCTCATTTCTCACCGTGGCGCCGCGCGTCGAGCATGCACTGGTTGAATCGGGAATCATCCTGATCAAGTACTGGCTTGAAGTGAGCCCGGAGGAGCAGACCCGACGCCTCAAGGCGCGCATCACCGACGGGCGCAAGATCTGGAAGCTGTCACCGATGGACCTCAAGTCCTATAACCGCTGGTACGACTACTCCCGTGCCCGGGACGACATGTTCGAGGCCACCGACACCGAGTTCGCCCCCTGGCGGGTCGCCAACTCGAATGACAAGCGGCGGGCGCGACTGAACATCATCAGCGATGTGCTGAGCAGCATCCCTTATGAGGAAGTACCGCGGGCGAAAGTGAAACTGCCCAAGCGCCAAAGTCCTGGCAACTATCGGGATCCGAACTATCCGTTCAAGTACATTGCGGAAAAATTCTAGAACGATGCATTGAGCAGGAGCCGGCCCACGCCAGCTCCTGCCGCATGCCATCAAGCCTTGATCACATACCCATACGCCCGGGTACGACCGCCTTCCTGCTTCAGGTACACCCCTTGCAACTCCGGCGTGAAGCCGGGCAAGCGGTTGATGCCTTCCTCCAGCGCCAGGAAGTACTTCAGCACCGCGCCCCCCCAGATTTCACCCGGCACCACGCAGAGCACACCCGGTGGATAGGGCAGCGCACCTTCAGCGGCGATACGCCCGTCGGCATCGGCCAGCGCCACCAGTTCGACGTTGCCGCGGATGTACTCGATTTGCGCTTGCTGCGGGTTCATGGCCTTTTTCGGGAAGTGTTCCTTGCGGAACATGTCCTTCTGCAGTTGCTGCACGTTGTGGTGGCGATACAGGTCGTGCATTTCCTGGCAGAGCTGGCGAATGCTGTAGTTGTGGTAGCGCTCCTGATGCTGCGCGTAGATGGCCGGCAGCACCCGGCTCATCGGCGCATCGTCGCTGACGAAGCGTTCGAAGCGGGCGATCTGGGCGGCCAGGTGGGTCATCTTCGCCCAGTCTTCGGCCGGGGTGAGCAGGAACAGGATCGAGTTGAGGTCGCATTTTTCCGGGACGATGCCGTTCTCGCGCAGGAAGTTGGCGAGGATGCCGGCGTGAATGCCGAAGTCGGTGTAGCTGCCGTCCACCGGGTCGATGCCCGGCGTGGTGAACAGCAATTTGCACGGGTCGATGAAGTACTGTTTCTCGGCGTAGCCACCGAAGGCGTGCCAGCGGTCCTTGGGATGGAACTCGAAGAAGCGGATGTCGTTGGCGATGTCTTCCGTTGGGTAGTCTTCCCAGGCGCGCCCTTCGATGGTGTCCGGCACGAACGGGCGGACCATGGTGCAGGCTTCGAGAATCAGCTTGCGCGCTTCGATGCCGAACTTCACGCAGTCTTCCCACAGGCGCAGGCCGCTGCGGCCGGAGTGAATGCGCGCGTTGACATCCAGCGAGGCGAACAGCGGGTAGAAGGGGCTGGTGGAGGCCTGGGCCATGAAGGCGTTGTTGAGCCGGTGGTGGTTGCAATAGCGGGCCTGGCCCTTGATGTGCCGGTCTTTCTTGTGCACCTGGGAGGCCTGGGAAAAGCCGGCCTGCTGTTTGTGCACCGATTGGGTGACGAAGATGCCCGGGTCGTTCTCGTTCAGGTCGAGCAACAGCGGCGAGCAGTCTTTCATCATCGGGATGAACTGCTCGTAGCCGACCCACGCCGAGTCGAACAGGATGTAGTCACACAGCTTGCCGATGCGGTCGACCACTTGCCGGGCGTTGTACACGGTGCCGTCATAGGTGCCCAACTGAATGATCGCCAGGCGGAATGGCCGTGGCAGCTGGGCCTTGTCCGGGGCGACTTCGGCAATCAGTTCGCGCAGGTAGTCTTCTTCGAAACAGTGGGCATCGATGCCGCCGATGAAGCCGTAGGGGTTGCGCGCGGTTTCCAGATACACCGGCGTAGCCCCGGCCTGCAGCAGCGCGCCCTGGTGGTTGGACTTGTGGTTGTTGCGGTCGAACAGCACCAGGTCGCCCGGGGTCAGCAGGGCGTTGGTCACCACCTTGTTCGACGCCGAGGTGCCGTTGAGCACGAAGTAGGTCTTGTCGGCGTTGAACACTTGCGCGGCGTGTTTCTGCGCCAGCAGCGCCGGGCCTTCGTGGATCAGCAGGTCACCGAGCTTGACGTCGGCGTTGCACATGTCGGCGCGAAACAGCGTCTCGCCGAAGAAGTCGAAAAACTGCCGGCCGGCCGGGTGCTTGCGAAAGAACTGGCCGCCCTGGTGACCGGGGCAGGCGAAGGTCGCGTTGGCCGCTTCGGTGTACTTCTTCAGTGAGTCGAAGAATGGCGGCAGCAGGCTGTCTTCATAGGCTCGGGCCGCTGTTTCCAGTTGGTTGCCATGGTACTCGGCGTTGGCGCGGGTGAGATCGAAAATGCCGTTCACCTGCAGCAGCACGTCCGTCAGGTGCTTATAGACTTCCCGGGGACGGTTGGCTGAATCCGGCGAGGCCACCAGGAAAATCGGAATGTCGAAACCGGTGCGCTGAATGGCACCCAGGGCGCCGGCCATGACGTCATTGACAGACACCACCGCCACCGCGACGTTGGTGAAATCGGTCTGGCTGAGCGCTACCACTTCCCGAGCGTTCTTGAAGCTTGCGGCGGCGCCGTCGCTGGCGGCTATTTTCAGGGGTTTCATCGTGGCGTCTCCAGGCGGGCACTCAATTGTCCGCAACTTTTTAAGAGATCAACTTCCGAGGGAGCCTTCCAGTTCCCCAGCATCGAAAATCGTGTCACCACTGGTTATAGAGCATTTTCCTGATCTGTCAGGCTTTTACCGCGACCTTGCACATCTTGACGCCTCACGACCTTTTGGTCAGGCGTGTACCAGCGCAATGGTGAACGAGACCACGATCATGCAGGCAAAGGCAAAATTGATATTCATGAGGTTTCCATCCAGGACATGAGCGACGGCGCCATCTTGAACAGCTCACGGGGAAATAAAAAATTCGCTGTAATGATTTGAAAGATCGAAAAAAATGATACCGGGCCGGTTCGTTGTTTTTGCCGGGGGTTGCGGATACTCTCGTGCAACACGCAGTTACACGCATAAACGGGCAAAAACATGCAAGACAACCATTCGGCTGCCGAAATGCCGTCAGTGCGCCGGCAAAAAATCCTGTTGATCCTCGAACGCGACGGCAAGGTCATGGCCTCGGAGTTGAGCCAGCATTTCGCGGTGTCCGAAGACACCATCCGCCGCGATCTGGCGGAACTGGCCAGTGCCGGCCTGGTACAGCGGGTGCACGGCGGGGCGTTGCCGCGGCCCAAAGACACGGGCAAGGACTATTTCACCCGGATCAGCGAAACCGATGAGGTGAAAACCCATCTGGCGCGACTGGCTGCGCAACGGGTGCAGGACGGTCAGATCGTGGTGTTCGATTCGGGCACCACCACCTTGCAGATCGCGCGTTCGCTGCCGTCGGAGATCGCCATCACCGCGATCACCGCATCGCCGATGACGGCCATTACCCTGTCCGAATACAAGGGCATCAAGGTGATCCTGGCCGGCGGCCAGCTCAACCCGGCGACGATGTCGGCCAGCGGCCACGAAACCCTGCGGCTGCTGGCGGGCATCAAGGCTGATCTGCTGTTTACCGGGGTCTGCGCGATTCACCCGCAGGTGGGCTTGAGCTCACTGCACTTTGATGAAGTGCCGGTGAAGCAGGCGATGCTCGATTGTGCGTCCCATGTGATTGCCGTTACCACCGCCGATAAGCTGGGCGCGGTGGAGCCCTTTGTCGTCGCGCCTTGCAACCGTGTGCACACGCTGATCACCGAGCGGCATGTGGCGTCTGGCAATGTGGAGGACTACCGGGCGTTGGGGGTTGAGGTGGAGCAGGCTTGAGCCTTTTTTGCTGGTAGATGTGTTGAATGTGCTGGCCTCTTCGCGAGCAAGCCCGCTCCCACAAGGGTTATTTGTCAGCCTCAAAATTTGTGGTCGACATAAATCCCTGTGGGAGCGGGCTTGCCCGCGAAGAGGCCGGTACAAACAACATCCATGTTGAATGTTCTGGCCAATAACCTCAGCGCAATCGCTCAAGCATCTGGTAGTACCACATCCCGGCGGCAAGCATCGGGTTGCCCAGCAGGTCGCCCATGGGCACGCGGATGTGCTGGCAGGCGGCGAAGGTGTCGAACTGCTCCATTTGTCCTGTGATCGCGCGGCCCATGATTTCACCCATGATGTGGGTGGTGGCGATGCCGTGGCCGGAGTAGCCCTGGCAATACCAGACGTTGTCCGACAGCTTGCCCAGTTGCGGGATGCGGTTGATCACGATGCCCATCGCGCAGCTCCACTGGTAATCGATGGCCACGCCTTTGAGCGCCGGGAAGGTCTGCTCGATGCACGGGCGCAGCTCGGCGGCGATGTCCCGTGAATCCTTGCCGCTGTAGTTGGCGCCGCCACCGAACAGCAGGCGACCGTCAGCGGTGAGGCGGTAGTAATCGAGCACGAAGCGGCAGTCGTAGACCGCCAGGTCTTCGGGGTTGATCTGCCTGGCCAGTTCGCCCAGCGGCGCGGTGGTGACGATGCCGCCCATGGCCGGGAAAATCTTGCCCTTGAGCTTGCCCGGTTCCAGCTTGTGGTAGACGTCGCCGGCCAGCAGCACCTGGTTGGCGTCGATGTGCCCGTGGGCGGTGCGTACGCCAGGGCTCTTGTGAAGGCCATCGCCATGGATGATCTCCAGCACTTCGCTGTTTTCGAAGATCAACGCACCCAGGCTTTCGGCCGCGCGGGCCTCGCCGATGCACAGGTTGAGCGGGTGCAGGTGCATGTTGCGGGTGTTCTTGATCGCGCCGTGGTAGAGGTCGCTTTGCAGCAGGTCGCGCACCTGGCTGCGGTCGAGCAGGCTGACCTCGTCGCCCATGCCACGACGCACTGCCTCGTCGTAATCCCTGCGCAAGCCGTCCATGTGCACGGGTTTGTACGCGGCGTGCAGGTGGCCGTGCTTGAGGTCGCAGGCGATGCCGTATTTTTCCACGCGCTGCCGGATGATCTGGTGTCCGCGCCAGCGCAGGTTCCAGATGAAATCGTCGGCTTCGTCGCCGATGGAGCGGCGCATCTGTTTACGCATGGCCTCGTCGCCCGACAAGCTGCCGGTGACCTGGCCGCCGTTGCGCCCGGTGGCGCCCCAGCCGATCTTGTGGCTTTCGACGATGGCGACCTTCAGGCCTTTTTCCGCCAGCTCGACGGCGGTGGCCACGCCGGTGAAGCCGCCGCCGATGATCACCACGTCAACCTTGTGCCGGCCTTGCAGCGTCGGGTAATCGGTGTCCTGGTTGAGGGTGGCGGTGTAGTAGGAGTTGCAACGTTGAGTCATGTCGGTGTCCACGCGAAATTGAAAGAAACTCAATGCCAGTCAGTCAAAGTGCGCAACCTGTGGGAGCGCTGAGCTGGGATAGCGAAAGGAGGGCGCTCGCCGATCAGGCGAGCAGGGCGCTATCCGGCGGACGTGCGGAGTGACGCAACTTGGAACGGCGCAGGGCCATGGGCAGGTTGACGATGCGCTTCATGCAATGCCGTCCGCGGCCAGCAGCGAGGTGGCCTGGATCGAAATGTTCAGCAGTGACGGCAAAGTACGCATGGCGCAGGTTTCCGGCGGCGGAAATCGTCGGTGGCGAGCAGGGCAAGCCATCCGGGGATGGCTGGATACTAGGGAGGATTGGCGCGCGTGTAAATGTTTGATTCAGAACATCAGGTGCACCACCAGCCCGATCAGCCCGCAGCCGATCAACACCTCGATCACTCCGCGCTTGAACCGCAGCAAGGCAATGCCCGCCACGATGGCGATCAGCAGCGAAGGCCAGTCCAGTTGCCCTTCGAAGCCTTTAGGCCACAGCACGTGATAGGCAAAGAAGCACGCCAGATTGAGAATCACGCCCACCACGGCGGCCGTAATGGCCGTCAGCGGCGCGGTGAAGATGAGTTCGTTATGCGTCGATTCCACCAACGGCCCGCCGGCGAGGATGAACAGGAACGAGGGCAGGAAGGTGAACCAGGTCACCAGCGTGGCGGCCACGGCACCGGCGACAAAGGCTTGATCCGGGCCGAAGACCTGATGCACGTAGGCACCGATGAAGCCGACGAAGGCGACGACCATGATCAAGGGGCCTGGGGTGGTTTCACCGAGCGCCAGGCCGTCGATCATCTGCGTCGGCGTCAGCCATCCGTAGTGACCGACCGCGCCCTGGTACACATACGGCAGCACCGCGTAGGCACCGCCAAAAGTCAGCAGCGCAGCCTTGGTGAAGAACCAGGCCATCTGGGTCAGCGTGCCTTCCCAGCCGAACAGAGCGGTGAGCATGGCCATGGGCAGTGTCCACAAAATCGCACCGATCACCGCCAGGTACGCCAGCTTCAAACCACTGAAGCGGGCGTGTTCAGGGGACGGGGTGTCGTCGTCGATCACCGCCGGGCCGTAGGAGTGTTTCGCCGCGCTGTGGCCTCCGGTCCTGAATTTTTCCGGTGCCAGTCGTCCGCCGAAGTAACCGATGACCGCCGCGCCGAGCACGATCAACGGAAACGGCAGGTTGATCACGAAGATGGCCACGAAGGACGCGGCGGCGATGCCCCATAACCAGCCATTCTTCAGCGCCCGCGAGCCGATCCGGTGAGCCGCCTGCACCACGATGGCCGTGACCGCCGGCTTGATCCCGTAAAACAGTCCGGCGACCACGGGTAATTCGCCAAAGGCGATGTACACCCAGGACAGGGCAATCAGGACGAACAACGACGGCAGCACAAACAGCACGCCGGCGATCACGCCGCCCCAGGTCCGGTGCATCAGCCAGCCGATGTAGGTCGCCAACTGCTGAGCCTCGGGGCCGGGCAGCAGCATGCAGTAGTTGAGGGCGTGCAGAAAGCGTCGCTCGGAGATCCAGCGCCGGCGTTCGACCAGTTCCTGATGCATGATCGAAATCTGCCCCGCTGGCCCGCCGAAACTGATGAAACCAAGCTTGAGCCAGAACAGGAAGGCTTCGCGCAGGCTGATGGTCCGGGGCTGGGGCACAGTCTGTTGCGTGATCGGGGAGGGCGTGGGGCTCAAGCGCGGGTTCCTTGTGCAGGGAAACGTTGAGCCCGTGACTGTAGCTATGCCGGATCGCGTTGCATAGCCGCCTCTTGTGGCGCCCCTGCCCAGCGCTCGACAGCGGATCGGTCGCTGTCCCTGGCATCGACCCAGCGTGCGCCGTCCGCCACGTCTTCGCGTTTCCAGAACGGCGCGTCGGTTTTCAGGTAGTCCATGATGAACGCACAGGCCTCGAAAGCGGCCTGGCGATGCGGGCTGCTGACGCCGACAAACACGATCGGCTCACTGATCGACAACGAGCCGATCCGATGCACGATCTGTACGGCCCGCAGTGGCCATCGGGCCCGGGCGTTGCCGATGATCTTTTGCAGCGAGCGTTCGGTCATGCCGGGGTAGTGCTCCAGAAACAAACCGGCGACCGCCTCACCCTGATTAATGTCGCGCACATAGCCGACGAAGTTGACCACGGCACCCACGCCCGGATCGTTGGCCTGCAGGCTGTCGATCAACTGAGTGACGTCGAACACTTCACGCTGGACCCGAACCGTCATGTCTCAGCCCCCGGTGACCGGTGGAAAAAAGGCGATCTCGTCAAAGTCCTCGATCACCCTGTCCGGATGGCACAGCTCCTGGTTCAGTGCGCACATCAGGTTGTTTTCACCAAGCACCTGGCGCCACAGCTCACCGCGAGCCATCAGCAAGCGGCGCACGTCTTCGATGGTTCTGAGGCTGTCGGTCAGGGGCAGTTTTTCACCGCCCAGGTTGAGCTGCTCACGGTAACGGGCGAAGTAATTGATCAAGATCATTGTGCGTCCTCGAACTTGAAATGACCGGAGCGGCCACCTTGTTTGCTGAGCAGGCGGATGTCGTCGATGACCATGCCCCGGTCCACGGCCTTGCACATGTCGTAGAGGGTCAGGGCCGCCACACTGACGGCGGTCAGGGCTTCGAGCTCGACCCCGGTCTGGCCCTCGACGCGGCAGGTGCCGAGGATTTTCACGCTGTCCGGTGTGCAGGCCTTGAGTTCGACATGGATTGAGCTGAGCAGCAGGGTGTGGCACAGCGGGATCAACTCATGGGTTTTTTTCGCCGCCATGATGCCGGCGATCCGCGCCACGGCAAATACGTCGCCCTTGGGGTGGCCGTCGCTTTGAATCAGCTTCAGGGTTTGCGGGCGCATCCGCACCCAGGCCTGGGCCTGTGCTTCACGTTGCGTCGGGGTTTTTTCGCTGACATCGACCATGTTGGCGCGACCCTGGTTGTCGAGGTGGGTCAGGCCGTTGGGCGATGCATTTGAAATGTCTGTCATGGGAGGTTCCTGCGCTGGCCGGCGCGGTGATCAGGTGAAGGCATCATGCCGGGCTGTAAATGCGTGGCGCGTTGCGGTGGGGGACGTGAATCAGGTTGAGGCGATGCTTGAGCGCCCATTGCACGGTCAGGGCGGTGGGCGCCGACAGGCTGACCAGCGTGCCGAGCCGGGCCCTGACGGCCTTGTGGATCAGCTCAAGGCTGCAACGGCTGGTGACCACGGTGAAGCCGCTGCGGCTGTCGATGCCGGCGTGTTGCAGGGCGCCGATCAGCTTGTCCAGCGCGTTGTGGCGGCCAATGTCTTCGCGGCAGATCAGCGCGTTGCCGTTGCTGTCGAAGTACAGTGCTGCGTGCAGGGCGCCGCTGCTGCGGGCCATTTGCTGGGCCTGTTCGATGCGCTGGCGGATGTCGATGAAATGCTCGGCGGGCGGCAGGGCAACCGGTTCGAGAATCTCCAGCTTCGGCAGGGCCTGCTCCAGCGCTTCCACGCCGCACAGTCCGCAGCCACTGGTACCCGCCATTTGCCGACGATGGTTCTTCAGCGCCCAGAACGCGCGGCTGGAGATCTGCACCTCGGCTTGAACGGCCTGGTCGAAGTGGGTCAGGCGCAGGTCGTAGATTTCGCTCTGGTGCGCAACGATGTCGTTGCTGACGCTGAAGCCTCGGATGAAATCTTCGAGGTTGCCCGGCGACACCATCATCACGGCCTGGCTCAAACCGTTGTAGGTGATTGCCAATGCGATCTCTGCGGCCAGCGCCGCCTGACAGACTGATGCGGCGTTGTCGTATTCGTGAAAGTTCACACTCAAGGGTTTGGGGGCGGGTGCGTTAGTGTCGCTTCGATCATCGGCTTGTTCAACTTTGCACAACATGAAAATAACCTCGAAGCGCTGAATTAAGTTCAGGCTACGGGTAACTTTTCACAGCGTCCAATCGCTTGTTCCGATGCGCCGATTGGTGATGTCTATCACGCCGGGCAAACATGCCCGGTGCGGTTTTATATAAAGCCCAAACTTGATCAGTCGGTCCGGCTGAACAGGGTTCGTGCTTCGGCGAAACACTTCTCGGCAATCGCCGAACGTGGCTCGGTCTTGCGCATCACCAGGCCCAGGGGCGCGAGCACGCTGGCATCGGGCAATTCGATGAACGACAGGTGTTCGATGGGCTCTTCCAGGCCACTGTCCAGCGGCATGATCGCGCAGCAGAAGCCTTCGTGGATCGCCTGCAGCAACTGGTAGGTCGAATCGCTTTCCAGGATCGGCTGCGGGTCCAGTCCGCGGCTGCGAAAGCTCAGGTCGATGGATTTGCGGTAGTGCATGCCGTTGCTGAGCATCCCCAGCGGCAGTTCGGCGGCGTCCTCCCAGCTCATTTGCGTGCCGTCGAAATGGAAGTGGCGGGTGTCGTACAGCAGGCCTACGCGGGTCTCGCCGATCTCGAAAAACTCGAAATAGCTCGGGTTGACGTGATCGAGGTAGCACACGCCCAGGTCCAGCTGATTGTTGCCCAGGCCCTCGATGATCTGGTCGGAACTCAGGGACGACAGGCTGTACTTGAGCTCGGGAAAGCTGCGGGACAGGCCCTGGATGTAGGTGACCGGGTTGAAGCTGCTGAGCGGCACCAGCCCCAGGCGCAGGTTACCCACGAGCTGGCCCCGGCACGCGGCGGCCTCGGCGAAGAGCCCGTCGTGGGCGGCCAGCAGGGTCCTGGCCCAGGCCAGTACACGCTCGCCGGCCTCGGTAAAACCTTCGAAGCGCTGGCCCCGGGTGACCAGTACCAGGTCCAGTTCATCTTCCAGGTTGCGCAGGCGCATCGACAGCGTGGGCTGGGTGATGTGGCAGCGCGCGGCCGCCTGGCCGAAGTGGCGGGTCTGCTCCAGGGCGATCAGGAACTTGAGTTGTTTGATGTCCATGACGGCACCTGCTGGCGGGGGAGTGAGGGGGTAAGTATTGACTCAGGTGCGCAAGACACAAGGCGAGGCGCAAACATGAGGTGCGGACGATCTCACTGTCTTTGGCGTGCGTCCAATCACTGTTGTTTAAGGGGTTATCGACGGGCTCTATCACTGATGTTTTTTCTGGCCGTTTTATATTGATAGAGCGCCTCGATAGTCTGGTTGGTTAGAGTGATTAGACACGGCTTGATTTATAGAATTAGTCTCCGGGAGTCATATTAATTTAGCTATCTAATTCATGCCTGCCGGAGAACCCCATGAGCGTCAAACCGGATGCCTTGTTTATACCTTTGAATATTGCCGTGCTGACCGTCAGCGATACCCGTGAATATGCCAATGACACTTCCGGCCAATTACTCGTCAGCCGTTTGCTGGAAGCCGGTCACACCCTCAGCGAGCGCAACCTGCTCAAGGATGACCTGTACAAGATCCGCGCCCAGGTGGCGACCTGGATCGCCGACGACGGCATCCAGGTGGTGCTGATCACGGGCGGCACCGGGTTCACCGGCCGCGACAGCACCCCCGAGGCAGTGGCCTGCTTGCTGGATAAACAGATCGATGGCTTCGGTGAGCTGTTCCGGGCGATTTCGATCCTCGACATCGGTACTTCCACAGTGCAGAGCCGGGCGCTGGCCGGGTTGGCCAATGGCACGCTGGTCTGCTGCCTGCCGGGTTCCACGGGCGCCTGCCGCACCGCGTGGGAAGGCATCCTTGCCGAGCAGCTCGACGCGCGCCACCGGCCATGCAATTTCGTACCGCACCTCAAGCCTGTGCAAGCCTGCGGGACGCGCGGATGAGCGCTTCACCCTTGATGCCGGTAGAGGACGCCATCGACCGTTTACTGACAATGGCCGAGGCGCAGTGGATTGAAGACAGCGAAGCCGTGCCGCTCAGCGCCGCGCGGCAACGGGTATTGGCCAATGACTTGCTCGCGACCCTCGATCTGCCGCCGTGGCCCAACAGCGCCATGGACGGCTATGCCCTGAATGTCGAGGGTTGGGACGGGGCACCGCTGGCCGTGTCGCAGCAGGTGTTTGCCGGTCAGGCCCCCGAAGCCCTGGCACCGGGAACCTGCGCACGCATCTTTACCGGCGCACCGGTTCCGCCGGGTGCCGACTGCGTGGAGATGCAGGAGAACACGCAGGTACTGGATGACGGACGTATCCGCTTCAAGCAGCCCCTGAGCGCCGGCAGCAACATCCGCCCGCAAGGCCAGGAGAACCGCGTCGGCGATGTGCTGCTGCGTGCCGGCAAGCGTCTTGGCCCGTTCGAACTGGCGGTCGCGGCGGCGCAGGGCTGCACCCATGTGCAGGTGGTGCGCCGACCACGGGTGGCGTTGCTGTCCACCGGCGATGAACTGGTCGAGCCGGGCAATCCCCTCAAGCCCGGCAGCATCTACAACAGCAACCGGACATTGTTGAGCCATTGGTTGAATGCGTTGGGTTGCGAGGTCATCGATGCCGGCATTCTTCCCGATGAGCCACGCCAGACGCGGCTCAAGCTCGAACAGCTGCAACACACGGCGGACCTGATGCTCAGCACGGGCGGTGTGTCCGCCGGTGACGCCGACTGCCTCGGCCAGGTGCTGCGCGAGTGCGGCAAGCCGCTGCTGTGGAAACTCTCGATCAAACCCGGCAAGCCATTGACCGTGGGCCACTTCGGCCGCGTGCCGGTGATTGGCCTGCCGGGTAATCCGACATCGGCATTGGTCACTTTCGGCCTGTTGGCCCGGGCTTATCTGTTGCGGATTCAGGGCGTGGAAGAGGTCGAGCCGTTGAGCTTCCCGGTCAGTGTCGGCTTTGCCTGGCCCAAACCCGGGAGCCGCCGCGAGTACCTGCGGGCGAAACTTGAAGACGGTCGAGCGGTGTTGTATCCGAACCAGAGCTCAGGCGTGTTGCTGGGCGCAGCCTGGGCGGACGGGCTGGTGGAAGTGCTTGAGGGCATTACGCTGCAAGCGGGCGACACAGCGCGGTTCATACCCTTCAGCGAACTGTTCTGACACTGCCCCTTGTGGGAGCGAGCCTGCTCGCGAAGAGACCGGTACATTCAACAGAGATGTTGGCAGACAGACCGCCTTCGCGAGCAAGCCCGCTCCCACAATTTTGATCTTCAGTGAACGCTAATCCCACGGCCGGCCACAATCCCTGTGGGAGCGGGCTTGCCCGCGAAGGGGCCGGCACATTCAACAGAGATGTTGCCTGACCCACCGCTATCGCGAGCAAGCTCGCTCCCACAGGTCCTGTGTGTTTCTTTAGTGTCAGTTCAACACAAAATCCACCGGCTCCAGTTGCGGCGGCAACTCCGTCACGCCCAGTGCCGCCAGCACATCGCGCTCGATGTTGCGCACGATGGCGTCGGTGGGCAGGTCGTTCTCATCTCGGCCGAAGGGGTCTTCCAGTTCGTCGGCAATCGCATCCAGGCCAAAAAAGGTGTAGCTGACAATCGCGGTGAAAATCGGTGTCAGCCAGCCCAGGGGTTCGGCCATGGCAAACGGCAGGAGGATGCAGAACAGGTAGATGGTGCGGTGCAGCAACAGGGTGTAGGGAAACGGCAGCGGGGTGTTCTTGATCCGTTCACAGACCGCCTGGGCGTGGGTCAGGCCGGCCAGGTGGTTGGCCATGAGCGTGTAGCGCCAGTCGTTGATCGCTCCGGACTCGTTGAGTGTCGAGCACTGCTGACCGACCTGCATCAGGATCTGCCCGCTGATGTCCGTGGTGTCGCCCTTGGGCATCGGGTGCAGCCAGTCGCCACTGGCGGCCAGTTCGTTTTCCCGGCGCAGCCGCGCGTTGAGGGCATGGGCGAAGCCGCACAGGTTGCTGAGGATCGTATGCCGCTCATCCGTGTCCTTGAGCACCAGGGTTTCACGAATCATCGAGCGGATCTCCACGATCACCTCGCCCCACGCCTTGCGCGCTTCATACCAGCGGTCATAACAGGCGTTGTTGCGAAAGCTCATGAAGATCGACAACGACAAACCCAGCAGCGTGAAGGGCGTGGCACTGACCTTGGAAAAGTAGCTGGGGTGCAAGGTTTCAATGAGCACGATGGCCGAGGCGAGCAACGTCACCATCAGGCTGCGCCAGGCAATGCGCTTGGCAATCGAACCCTTGAGGGACGTCAGCACGCCGATCAGGTTGGGTTTGGGTCTCACGATCATGGGTTTCAGCCGCCCGTCATGTTCATGAAGCGAATGACCTGGACATCGTCGTTCACTTCGAAGTTGTGCCGATAAGGCTTGAGTTTCATCGCCTCGATAATGGCTTTCTCCAGGCGCTCGGGCTGTCCGGGGTGGCTGCGCAAGACAGCCTTGAGATCCACCGAGTGCTCATTGCCCAGGCACAGCAGCAGGCGTCCTTCCACGGTCAGCCGCACCCGATTGCAGGTGCCGCAGAAGTTGTGGCTGTGGGGGGAGATGAACCCCAGGCGAATCTGCGGCGCTTCGGCCAGGCGCCAGTAGCGCGACGGACCCTGGGTCGACTCGGCGGAATCAATCAAAGTGTAGCGTTCGGCGATGCGTTCGAGGACCTGGGCGCTTGCGAAAAACGATTCGGCGCGGCTGTGCTCGTCGATGGTGCCCAACGGCATTTCCTCGATGAAGGAGATGTCGAGGTTGCGGTCGATGGCGAAGCTCACCAGATCATTGATCTCATGGTCGTTGCGGCCCTTCATCACCACGCAGTTGAGCTTGGTGTTGCGAAAGCCCGCCTGGTTGGCCGCGTCGATGCCCTTGATCACCTGCGCCAGGTCACCGGTGCGGGTCAGTTCGCGAAAGCGTTGCGGGTCCAGGCAGTCGAGGCTGATGTTGAGGCGCTTGACCCCGGCCTCGAACAACGGCCCGGCCAGTCTGGCCAGTTGCGAACCGTTGGTGGTCATGCACAGTTCACGCAGGCCGGGCAGGGCGGCGATCTTCTCGCACAACTGCACCACGCCCGGACGAATCAGCGGCTCGCCTCCGGTGAGACGGATCTTGCGGGTGCCCAGTGCGACGAAGCTTTGCGCCGTTTGATAGATCTCTTCCAGGGTCAGCACCCGTTGGCGCGGTAGAAACTGCATGTCCTCGGCCATGCAATACACGCAACGGAAATCGCAGCGGTCGGTGACCGACATGCGCAGATAGTCCACGCGCCGGGAGAAGCCATCGATCAAGACTCGTTCTGACATGACACCCTCGCTTGGTACTGCATGCGTTGAATGGACATTCCGTTAATCGGGTTTTGTCTTTGTAGGAGCGAGCCTGCTCGCGATGGTCGTTAACGATGACGCGTGTTTACTGACTGAACGCGGTGCTCTTGAGTCCATCGCGAGCGAGCTCGCTCCCACAGGTATTGCGCTGTTAACCGATCTGTTGAGCGCAGGTGTAGGAGCGAGCCTGCTCGCGATGGTCGTTAACGATGACGCGTGCTTACTGGCTAAACGCGGTGCTCTTGAGTCCATCGCGAGCGAGCTCGCTCCTACAGGTATTGCGCTGATAACGGATCTGTTGAGAACAGGTGTAGGAGCGAGCCTGCTCGCGATGGTCGTTAACGATTACGCGTGCTGGCTGACTGAACGCGGTGCTCTTGAGTCCATCGCGAGCAGGCTCGCTCCTACAGGTATTGCGCTGTAAACGGATCTGTTGAGCGCAGGCTAAGAGCAACTTTAACGGGCGTCCAATCACTATTAACAACCGGGTGATCGAGCGGGTCGATGATGAACTTTGTTTTCTGGTTTAAAGGGCTCTAAGTGATTTCAAGTAATTGATAAACAAGGATAAAAAGCCGTGATAGAGCGTTTCGATAATGTGGTCGTAAATAGCGATTAGACAATAATTTACCCCTGTTCATATGCTTTTCTCCGTCAAACGATCAATGGCCTGAATCAGGTCACGGAGAAGTACCATGTCTCAAGTCGACCGCTACAAACCCTACAAAGGTGCCGCCGCCGGTTGGGGTGCACTGATTGCTGTCACCAAGAACTGGCTGGGCAGTGAAAACGCGCTGAAGAACATTCGCGCCATGCTCAAGACCAACCAGAACGGCGGCTTCGACTGCCCCGGTTGCGCCTGGGGCGAGTCGCCGGAAAACGGCATGGTCAAGTTCTGCGAAAACGGCGCCAAGGCGGTTAACTGGGAAGCCACGGGCCGTCTGGTCGACCCGGCCTTTTTCAACAAATACAGCGTCTCGGCGCTGGCCGAGCAGAGCGATTACTGGCTGGAGTATCAGGGCCGCCTGACCCACCCGATGCGCTATGACGCGGTCACCGACCGTTACGTGGAAACCACCTGGGACGAGGCCTTCGCGACGATCGCCCGGCACCTCAACGCGCTGGAATCGCCGGACCAGGCCGAGTTCTACACCTCGGGCCGGGCCAGCAACGAGGCGGCTTATTTGTACCAGCTGTTCGTCCGGGCCTACGGCACCAACAACTTTCCGGACTGCTCGAACATGTGCCACGAAGCCAGCGCGGTGAGCATGATCGAAAGCCTCGGCGTGGGCAAAGGCACCGTGGTGTTCGACGACCTGGAACATGCCGACGCGATCTTCGTCATCGGCCAGAACCCCGGCACCAACCACCCGCGGATGCTCGAACCGCTGCGTGAAGCGGTCAAGCGCGGAGCCCAGGTGATCTGCATCAACCCGCTCAAGGAGCGCGGACTGGAGCGCTTCCAGCATCCACAGCACCCGATCGAAATGCTCATGAACGGCTCCGAGCCGACCAACACCGCGTACTTCCGCCCGGCACTGGGTGGTGACATGGCGGTCATGCGCGGCATGGTCAAGTTCCTGCTGCAGTGGGAGCGCGAAGCACAGGTCAGCGGCGGCGAGCCGGTATTCGACCACGAGTTCATCGCCGAACACACTTCGGGAATGGGGGCCTACCTGGGCGAAGTCGACGCCACCAGCTGGGAGCACATCGAGCAGCAGTCGGGCATGTCTTTGGCTGACATCGAGCTCGCCGCCCGCATGTACGCCCGGGCCAAACGGGTGATCATGTGCTGGGCGATGGGCCTGACCCAGCACACGCACTCGGTGCCGACCCTGCAGGAAGTCATCAACCTGATGCTGCTGCGCGGCAACGTCGGCCGTCCCGGTGCGGGGCTGTCGCCGGTTCGCGGCCACAGTAACGTGCAGGGCGACCGCACCATGGGCATCAACGAGCTGGCGCCCACCGAGTTGCTCGATGCCCTGGAAAAACGCTTCTCCTTCAAGCCGCCGCGTGAGCATGGCCACAACACCGTGATGGCGATCGGCGCGATGGAGCAGGGGCGCTCGAAAGTGTTTATCGCCCTGGGCGGCAACTTTGCTCAGGCCACCCCCGACACGCCGCGGACCCACGCTGCGTTGCGCAAGTGCGACCTCACCGTGCACATCGCCACCAAGCTCAACCGCAGCCATCTGGTCACCGGCCGGGAAGCGCTGATCCTGCCATGCCTGGGCCGCACCGACATCGACATCCAGGCCGAAGGGCCGCAAGGCGTGACCGTGGAAGACACCTTCAGCATGATCCACATCTCCCACGGCCAACTGAAACCCAAGTCCAAACACCTGCTGTCGGAACCGGCGATCATCGCCGGCATCGCTGCCGCGACACTGGGCAAGCACCCGATCGACTGGAACTGGGCCATCGGCGACTACGGCCGCATCCGCAACATGATTGCCGACACCATTCCCGGCTTCGAAGACTTCAACCGGCGCTTGCTGCACCCGGGCGGTTTCCACATGCCCAACGACGCAGCCAGGCGCATCTGGAAAACCGCCAGCGGCAAGGCCCAGTTCACCCCGAGCGTGCTGCCGGAGCACCTGATCAGCGAGGGCGTGCGCAACCTGGCGGTCAAGCCGCACCTGATCCTGCAGACCATGCGCTCCCACGATCAGTACAACACCACGCTCTATGGCCTGGATGACCGTTATCGCGGGGTGTACGGCATGCGCGACGTGGTGTTCGCCAACGAGCAGGACATTCGCCGGCTGGGTTTCGAACCGGGGCAGAAGGTCGACCTGGTGGCGCTGTGGGACGACGAGCGCGAGCGTCGGGTCAGCGGTTTCACCCTGATCGCCTACGACATTCCGGCCGGTCAGGCCGCGGCGTACTACCCGGAGACCAATCCGCTGGTGCCGCTGGAAAGTTACGGTGACCGCACCTTCACCCCGACTTCCAAGTTCGTCGCCATCCGGCTGGAGCAGGCCAGGGCCAGCAACCTGATTTCGACCTCCGCTGCGTAGTACCGATCACTCAAGACTTTGTGGGAGCGAGCTTGCTCGCGATTGCAGGGTGCCAGGCGCCATTGATGTTGAAGGTGCCGGCCTCATCGCGAGCAAGCTCGCTCCCACAGTTTTAAATCCGCGATGAGGATATCGACATGTTTAACCTGGAGGCACTGGACCTGGCGCGGATGCAATTCGCGTTCACGGTTTCGTTCCACATCATCTTTCCCGCCATCACCATCGGGCTGGCCAGTTTCCTGGCGGTGCTCGAAGGGCTTTGGCTGAAGACCCACAACGACACCTACCGCGATCTCTACCATTTCTGGTCGAAGATCTTCGCCGTCAACTTCGGCATGGGCGTGGTCTCGGGGCTGGTCATGGCCTACGAGTTCGGCACCAACTGGAGCCGCTTCTCCGACTTCGCCGGCAGCATCACCGGGCCGTTGCTGACCTATGAAGTGCTCACGGCGTTCTTCCTCGAGGCCGGCTTCCTCGGGGTCATGCTGTTCGGCTGGAACCGGGTAGGGCGCGGCTTGCACTTCTTCTCGACGGTGATGGTGGCCATCGGCACGCTGATTTCGACCTTCTGGATTCTCGCCTCCAACAGCTGGATGCAGACGCCCCAGGGTTTCGAGATCGTCGACGGGCGCGTGATGCCGTTGGATTGGCTGGCCATCGTGTTCAACCCGTCGTTCCCGTACCGCCTGGCGCACATGGCGATCGCCGCTTTCGTGGCCACCGCGTTCTTCGTTGGCTCATCGGCGGCGTGGCACCTGCTGCGCGGCAACGACACCAAACAAGTGCGCAAGATGCTGTCGATGGCGTTGTGGATGGCCTTGATCGTCGCGCCGATCCAGGCCGTGGTCGGTGACGCCCATGGCTTGAATACCCTGGAGCATCAACCGGCGAAGATCGCGGCCATCGAAGGGCACTGGGAAAACAACGGTAGCGAAGCGACGCCGCTGGTGCTGTTCGGCATCCCGGACATGCAGGCCGAGAAAACCAAATACGCCATCGAGATTCCGTACCTGGGCAGCCTGATCCTGACCCACAGCCTCGACAAGCAGATCCCGGCGCTCAAGAGCTTCCCGAAAGAGGATCGCCCCAACGCGACGATCATTTTCTGGAGCTTCCGCGTTATGGCCGGGCTGGGCATGTTGATGGTGCTGGCCGGCGTGCTCGGCCTGGTCCTGCGTCGCAGCGGTGCCATCTACCGCAACCGCTGGTTCCTGCGCCTGATGCTGTGGATGGGCCCCAGCGGCCTGATCGCCATGCTCGCCGGCTGGATCACCACGGAAGTGGGGCGCCAGCCGTGGGTGGTGTATGGCCTGCAACGTACCGCGAATGCCGCGTCCAATCACAGCGTCACGCAGTTGAGTCTCTCGTTGGCGCTGTTCGTGGTGATCTACTTCTCGGTCTTCACGGTGGGTATCGGCTACATGATGAAACTGGTGGCCAAGGGGCCCAAACCCCATCACGAGCATGCGCCTGCAGGGCATTCCGATCAGGTGATCACACCGCGCCGGCCGCTGTCTGCCGACGCTGAAATCCTCGAAACCGACGCCCGCGTCAATTGAAGGAAGGGAGTTGAGTCATGGGTATTCAAGGTATCGATTTATCGCTGATCTGGGGCGTGATCATCGCTTTCGGCGTGATGATGTACGTGATCATGGACGGCTTCGACCTGGGGTTGGGCATTCTGTTTCCGCTGATCCCGGATGCGAAGGAGCGCGATGTGATGATGAACACCGTGGCACCGGTCTGGGACGGCAACGAGACCTGGCTGGTGCTGGGTGGCGCGGCGCTGTACGGCGCGTTCCCGCTGGCCTATTCGGTGATCCTGGAGGCGCTGTACCTGCCGTTGATCCTGATGTTGTGCGGCTTGATCTTCCGCGGCGTGGCGTTCGAGTTTCGCTTCAAGGCCAGCCCTGAAAAGCGGCATGTCTGGGACATGGCGTTCATCGGCGGTTCGCTGCTGGCGACCTTCTCCCAGGGTGTGGTGATTGGCACTTACATTGCCGGTATCCCGGTGGTCGACCGCCAGTTCGCTGGTGGTTCGCTGGACTGGCTGGCGCCGTTTCCATTGTTCTGCGGAGTCGGCCTGATCGTCGCCTATGCCCTGCTCGGCAGCACCTGGTTGCTGGTCAAGACCGAAGGCATGCTCGAATCGCGCATGCGCCTGTTCACCCGGCCCCTGGCCTGGCTGCTATTGGCGGTGATCGGTGTGATCTGTGTGTGGACGCCGATCCTGCATCCGGACATCGCCACCCGCTGGTTTGCCCATGCGCACCTGGTGGTGTTCGCAGGCCTGGCGGTGCTGGCCTTGCTGGCGATGTTCGGCTTGCTCAAGACCCTGCGCCAACGCCACACCCATTGGCCGTTCGCCTTCACCCTGATGCTGGTGTTCCTAGGTTACATCGGTCTGGCGTTCAGTATCTGGCCGAACATCGTGCCGCCGTCGATCAGCCTGTGGGCCGCGGCGTCACCACCGACCAGCCAGTTGTTCATCCTGATCGGGGCGCTGTTCATATTGCCGATCATCCTGATGTACACAGTCTGGAGCTACTACGTGTTCCGCGGCAAAGTGAGGATTGGCGATGGCTACCATTGATTCCCGTGAACCGGCACCGGCGCCTTGGTACAAGCGCCTGGGGTGGCTGGTGTTGATCTGGCTGGGCAGTGTGGTTGCGTTGGGGGTGGTGGCGGGGGCGTTGCGGATGTTGATGCAGGCGGCTGGGATGAGTAGTCACTGAGGTTCACTGTGGAAAAAGAAACCCGGAGCCCATGACAGGGCTTCGGGTTTTTTGTTGGACAGGCTGTGTGATTTTCTCCAATACGGACTTTATTCTTTTGTACCTTTCAATGGCTCTCAATGAAGTAGGCTGAAACCCTGAGTGCGATCAGGGAAAAAAACAAAACGAACAAAATAATCACCGGAAATATCAAAAGATTCTTGTAGTGCCTTGGAAGGTTTTTCACTTCTTTGGCATCAACAACGCCTCTTCGAGCGCTGAGTGCGGGCATCATCAATACCATGGCAATAACGCCGCCGCGCATGACCTTGCCGATCAGGCCACCCGCTGAAAATGCGTCTCTGGTGGTTTTTATAAAAGAGCAATTGGGTAGACGTTCTTCGATTGCGTCAACGTACTTGTGTGCGATGAAGGCGACAGCGAAACAAGTCAGTATCATCGGCGCCAAGATCAATCCGGCAATCAGACCTGTCGGGATATTTGTCATTTTTTAACCGCTCCATTTTCCTGTTTCCCCTCCTGCCCATCACCCGCGGCAACTTCAACCTATCTTGTCAGCGTAAAGTTACTCCGCTCCTCGACCTGTTCATTGACCACAAAGAACCCCCGATGCAATCGCTTCGGGGGCTATGGCACTCACTGCGCCCCAAACATCGCCGTCCAGTAAATCCCCGCATCGCTCTTCGGATCGGTCGCGTAAGCCGCGCCCAGTTCGCGGAACTGCGGGTTCATCAGGTTGGCGCAGTGGCCGGGGCTGGACAGCCAGCCTTCGACCACTTTGTGTGCGGTGTCTTGCCCGGCGGCGATGTTTTCGCCGATCTGTTGGAAGTCGTAGCCGGCCAGTTCCGCGCGGTCGCCCGGGGTGCGGCCGTCGCGGTCCTTGTGGTCGAAATAGTTGTTGTTGGCCATGGAGCGCGAGTTGCCTTCGGCGGCGCTGGCCAGTGTGGCGTTCCAGACCAGCGGTGGCGCGGCGGCGAAGGATTGCGCGCCGCACTGGCGTGGGCGGGTGCGTGCGGCGTTGAGTTCGGTGAGCAGCTTCTGGCCTTCGGCCTGCGCGTCGCCCAGGCTTGCGCTCAACAATGGCCGAGCGAGCACGATGCGCCATTGCCGGTCCTGGCGGAAGACGCCGACATCGACGAATTGCGGGTCGAGGACGATCTGGCAAAAACTCTCCTGGATCGCCTTCATCGCCGCGGCTGCATCGCGAGGTCCGGACAGGCTGATGGCTTGCACGTTTTTCATCGGATAACCGGCAGTGGCCATGGCCTGCTGCAGATCACCGATGCTCGGGGCGGTGAGCACCAGGCGCGGGTCGGCCGACAGTGGCGGCAGCTCCGATGACACCTGGCCGGCACAGCGCTGCAGTTGGCTGCGGTAGACGTTGATCGATTCGATCAATTGCGCTTCGTCCGCCGCCATGGCGTTGGCGGCACATACCAGGCCCAGTGACACACCGGCCAGGCGCATTGCGGATGAGATGAATCCCATGAAAATCCCCCTTGAGCAGATGGCGCCCATGATGCGCGAAGTTGGCCCATTTAAGACAACGGATTTATCCAGAGTGTAGTGGGGTAAGCGAAATCATTTCACTACTACACTGAATCGAATCGCTCACCGAGTGACATCGACCATGCGCCTCGACTGGATCGCCACCTGCCTTGCCCTCACGCTGCTCGCCGGCCCGGTATCGGCTACGGATCAAGAACAAAAACAGGAGTCGGCCGAGAACAAGGCCGAGGTGCTGGAACAGAAGGCCGCCGAGAGCAAAAAGCCCGCGACGGAACCCGAGGTCGAAGCCATTACCCCGTCCGAGGTCCAGGCCGTTGACCCGGCGGGTGCCGCGCCGCTGGACGATGCGATCACGTGCCTGGCCCGCTCCATTTACTGGGAAGCCAAAGGCAAGGACTCTGCCGACATGGAGGCGGTGGCCAATGTGGTCATGAATCGCCTGGGGCACGAGGGCTTTCCGGACACGGTGTGCAAAGTGGTCAAGCAGGGATCGGAGACCAAGAGCTGTCAGTTCTCCTGGTGGTGTGACGGCAAATCCGATTCGGTCCAGGAAGAAGTGCCTTACGCGATGGCCAAGGAAATCGCGCGCAAGGCCCTGAACAAGGAGCTGCCGGATCGCACCCAGGGAGCCCTGTATTTCCATGATCGTACGGTCAAGCCGGATTGGGCCAGGGAATACATCAGGACCGTGGATATCGGCCTGTTCCGGTTTTATAAACCCCACGACGGATCGGCCAGGTAGCGGCGCTGATTTCGGCCCAATAGTGTTTTTTGCAGAGCTCGTGCGCGGCGTTATCCAAACTGAAATGTGTCTGTTTTATAAGCTTCATGACGCAACCGTGCGTGAATGACGCGATAAGCAGGGACTACACATGAAGTTGACGAGGGTCCGGATCAGTAACCTCGCGCCGATCGCGGCGCAGTCGCCGGCGTGCGTGCCATGACCGTCCTGGTCACCGGTGCCGCCGGTTTCATCGGTTTTCATACGGTCCAGCGCTTGTGCCGCGAGGGTCAGGACGTCGTCGGTATCGACAACCTCAATGACTACTACGACGTGGAGCTCAAGCACGCACGCCTCAAGGTGCTGGAGACGTTGCCGGGTTTTCGCTTCCGGAAAATGGACATCGTCGACAAACCGGCCCTGATGGACCTGTTCCGCGACCACGGGTTTACCGAGGTGGTGCACCTGGCGGCGCAAGCCGGGGTGCGGTACTCGCTGGACAACCCGGATGTCTATGCCCAGTCGAACCTGGTGGGTTTCCTCAATGTGCTGGAAGCCTGTCGGCACCATCGCCCCGAGCACCTGATCTACGCCTCAAGCAGCTCGGTGTACGGCACCAACAGCAAGATGCCGTTCAGTGTCGAGGACCCTGTCGAACATCCCGTTTCGCTGTACGCCGCGAGCAAGCGCGCCAATGAACTGCTGGCCGAAAGTTACTGCCATCTGTATGGCTTGAAAGCCAGTGGCCTGCGCTTTTTCACCGTCTACGGCCCGTGGGGCCGCCCGGACATGGCGCTGTTCAAGTTTACCGACGCCATCCTCAAAGGCCTGCCCATCGACATCTACAACCAGGGCCAGATGGCGCGCGACTTTACCTATGTCGACGACATTGTCGAAGGCATCGCCCGACTGCGGCCAAAGCCTCCGGTGCCGCAAGGCTCTGGCGCTGGCGTCAACCGGCTGTTCAACATCGGGCGTGGCAAGCCGGTGGCGTTGCTGGATTTCGTCGAGTGCCTGGAGTCGGCCCTGGATCGGCAGGCCCGGCGTAACTACCTGCCGATGCAGGCCGGTGATGTGGTCAGCACCTGGGCCGATGTCTCGGCACTGGCCGAATGGGTGGGCTTCAGCCCGCAGGTGACGCTGGAAACCGGCGTCGCAGCGTTTGTGCAGTGGTATCGGCAGTTCTACCGGATTTGAAGCGTTCGCCTCTGATCTCGAAAAATCATAAAAGGCGAGAGAGACCCCATGAGCCAAGACATTTTTGTATCCGTACTGATTCCCGCCAGGAACGAAGCGAACAACCTCAAGCCGCTGCTTGGGGAAATCCGCGTGGCGCTGGCCGATGAGTCGTACGAAATCATCGTCGTCGACGATGGCAGCACCGATGCGACCCTGCAGGAACTGCGGCAGATCCGCCACGACGGCTTGAACACCCTGCGCATCCTCCATCACGAGCGGTCGCTGGGACAGAGCACTTCGCTGTACCACGCCGCCCGCGAGGCCCGCGGGCAATGGCTGGCGACCCTCGATGGCGACGGCCAGAACGACCCGGCGGACATCCCCGGCATGCTCGCGCTGGTGCGCGGCGAACCGGGCAAGGTCGATGTGCAACTGGTCGCCGGGCACCGGGTCAATCGGCGCGACACCGCGAGCAAACGCTACGCCTCGCGGTTCGCCAACAACCTGCGCCGGCGCCTGCTCAAGGACGCCACCCCGGACACCGGATGCGGCCTGAAGCTGATCGAACGCACGGCGTTCCTGCGCCTGCCGTACTTCGACCACATGCACCGCTATATTCCGGCGCTGATCCAGCGTCACAACGGGCGGATGATCGTGCACCCGGTCAACCACCGGCCGCGCACGGCCGGGGTGTCGAAATACGGCAACCTCGACCGCGCGCTGGTCGGCATTCTTGACCTGATCGGCGTCTGGTGGCTGATCAAGCGCACGCGGCTGAACACCATTGCCCAGGAGCTCGAAGGATGATGCTGACCCGTGAAACCCTGTGGCTGGTGGTCGGCTTTGCCGGGCAGATCGCTTTTACCGGGCGGTTTGTCCTGCAGTGGCTGTACAGCGAATACAAAAAACGCAGCGTGATCCCGACCAGCTTCTGGTACTTGAGCATCGTCGGCAGTTCCTTGCTGCTGGCTTACGCCATCTACCGTCAGGATCCGGTATTCATTGCCGGGCAGGCCTTTGGCTCCATCGTCTATTTTCGCAACCTGCAATTGATTGCCAAAAGCCGCAGCGTGAAGGAATGAACCATGCGTAGATCGTTGTCGCCCCGGATCGAGTGCCTGGGGCTGATGCTGCTTGCCCTATTGCTGATCGGCGCGGGGCTGGGGCTACGCCAGGCACAGAACGTGGATGAGGAGCGCTTCCTCGGCGTCGCCCTGGAGATGCTGCAGAACGGCTCGTGGTTGATCCCGCACCGTGCCGCCGAGATCTACGGCGACAAACCGCCGATTTTCATGTGGACGGTGGCGTTCTTCACCTGGCTGACCGGCAAGCCCAACATCGCGCTCTACCTGCCGGGATTGTTTTCGGCCGTGACGGTCACGGCGATGGTCTATGACCTGGGCCGTCGCCTGTGGACCCAGCGTACCGGGCGCAACGCCGCGCTGCTGTACCTGGCGACCTACCAGACCTACAGCATCCTGCGCACCGGCCAGATCGACAGCTTTTTGATTCTGTTCACCTCGCTTGGCCTGTACGGTCTGGCACGGCACCTGCTGCTCGGCCCGGCGTGGCGCTGGTTTTACGCCGGCTGCGCGGCCATGGGCATCGGGGTGATCACCAAGGGCGTGGGTTTCCTGCCGGCGCTGTTGCTGATTCCGTACGCCTATGCGGTGCGCAAAGGCTGGCCCGGTGTGGTGGCCATGCCTGGCGAGGCGCGCAAGTGGTTGCTCGGGTTTGCGCTGATGCTCGGCGCCATCGCGATCTGGCTGTTGCCCCTGGCCTTGTCGATCTTCTTCAATGGCAGCGCGGACGAAATGGCCTATGCGCGGGAGATCCTCCTGCGCCAGACCGCGGGCCGCTATGCCGCTGCATGGCATCACCGTGAACCGTTCTGGTACTTCTTCACCAAGGTGATTCCGCAGTATTGGCTACCGTTGGTGCTGGTGCTGCCATGGCTGGTACCTGCCTGGCGCCGTCAGTTGCAAAAACGCGACGGCCGGGTCCTGGTATTGCTCGGTTGGGTGGTGCTGGTGGTGCTGTTTTTCTGCATCAGCACGGGCAAGCGCAAGTTGTACATTTACCCGGCGCTGCCCGGGCTGGTGCTGGTCGCTGCACCGCTGATTCCGTGGCTGCTCAAGCGCTGGTTCAAAAAGCACCCGCGTTTGCGACGGGTGTTCCCGGCACTGGTGGCGACCTGGTTCGCGCTGTGGTTCGCCCGGGGGTTCATCGAACCGCTCAAGGATGGCACCAACATCGACCAGGTGCTGATGGCGCAGGCGGCGACCATGACCCAGGGCGCCGATCTGGTGCTGGTCAACTGGGAGGAGGGGCACTGGTTGTTCGCCCGCCAGCCGATCGTGCATTTCGGCATGGATAACTCGTCCATCGAAAAGGCCGCGCTGTATCTGCGCGAACACCCCAAGGCCTACGCCTTGGTGCCGGATGACGTTTTGAACCAGTGTTTCAACGCCGAAGCGGCCCGTGAACTGGGCGAAAACGCCCGGGCGAACTGGTCGATCGTGGGCGCGGATGCCGACAACGGCAAATGCCAGCCGCCAGAAACCGGCAAAGCCTATCGGTTCAGCTGGAATGACCCGCACATGCCAATGGTGCCGGCGCAGGCAGCCAATCCCTGAGGGTGAAAAAGGTCCTTCACGCAATCCGGGGAACCTGTAGGAGCCAGCCTGCTGGCGATGGACTCGAATGCGCCGCGTTCATCCAGATCGCACGCGTTATCGTTGACGACCATCGCTGGCAAGCCAGCTCCCACAATGGACCGTGCCCACGCTGAAACTGTAGGAGCCAGCCTGCTGGCGATGGACTCGAATGCGCCGCGTTCATCCAGATCGCACGCGTTATCGTTAACGACCATCGCTGGCAAGCCAGCTCCTACAGGGGGCCGCGTTCATCCAGTTCACACGCGTTATCGTTGACGACCATCGCTGGCAGGCCAGCTCCTACAGGGGACCGCGTTTATCCAGGTCACCAGCGTTATCGTTAACGACCATCGCTGGCAGGCCAGCGCCTACAAGGGACCGCGTTCGGCTCTCCTGTCACTGGCTGGCGTCCAGCACCACGCGGTAGCGCGCCTTGCCGCTGCGCAAGTGATCGATGGCGTCGTTGATCCGGCTCATGGGAAACATCTCGACCTGCGGCAGGATCTGATGGCGTGCGCAGAATTCCAGCATGGCGGCTGTGTTAGCGGGTGAACCGACCGGTGAGGCGGACATGGTTTTTTGCTGGGGAATCAGGTTGAACACGTGCACCGGAATGGCGTCGGGCACGACGCCGACAAAGTGCAGGCGCCCCTTGCCGCGCAGGGTGGCGAGCATGGCGGTCCAGTCGAGGTTGGCGTTGGCGGTGACCAGGAGAAAATCCAGGGTGCCGGCAATGGCATTGAGCGCATCGGAGTCGGTCGAGGCGACCACCTTGTGTGCGCCCAGGCGCCTGGCTTCGTCCTGCTTGCTCAGCGATGAGGTGAACGCCGTGACTTCGCAGCCCCAGGCGTTGAGAAAGCGCAGCGCCAGGTGACCAAGGCCACCGATGCCCACCACGCCGACGCGGTCAGTGGGCTTGATGCCGAATTCCACCAGCGGGTTGAACACGGTCGAGCCGGCACAGAACAACGGCCCGGCCATCGCCGGGTCGAGTCCGGCCGGGATCGGCAGGGCCCAGGCCCAGTGCGAGCGGACGCGGTCGGCAAAGCCGCCGTTACTGCCGATGATGGTCGGTTGCACCGTGCGACACAGGTTATGCGAGCCTTCGATACAGGACGTGCAATGCATGCAACTGCCCTTGTACCAACCGATGCCCACCCGTTGCCCCAGTTCCAGGCCGCGCACCTGGGCGCCCATCCGAACGATACGGCCGACCACCTCATGGCCGGGAATGAACGGGTAGCGGCTGATACCCCAGTCGTCGTCGATCAGCGACTGGTCGGAGTGGCAGACGCCGCAATATTCCACGGCGACTTCCACCTCATCGTTGCCCAACGGACCGGGATCGTAGCTGTAGCGTTCCAGTGGCGCGCCCGCTGTCGTGGCGGCCCAGCCGGTAAAGGTGGTGAGTTCGCTGCTGTCGCTCATGGGATACCTCCAGATCAGAAGTCAGGGGTCTTGGCCGCTGGGGTGCAGTGGCGGAGCGAGGAAAGTGTAGCGGGTTGCCGGCGGTCCATCGGTCGCGAGCCTGGATACTTGAACATACAAAGGCGCCCGATCTGGACACAATGCCGATACATGAGCGCGGTTACATGTGGCCAGGTCCCACGTTCACAGAGAGATCCGCCATGTTCCGCAAACTGCAGCAGGTCGCCAGAATGTTCAGCCAGAGCGCCCGATTGATGGTCGGCGTTCCCGAGTACGACAACTACGTGGCACAAATGGCCCGCAACCGTCCGGGGGAGCCAGTGATGAGTTATGAGATGTTTTTCCGCGAACGTCAGGAAGCGCGTTTTGGCCGGGGGAAATGCAATACGCGGTGCTGCTGACCCGAGCGTTACCTCAGAAATCCAGATCGATCACGAAGGCATCATCGAAATCGGGATTTTCGTTGATGCCGTTCTTGGCATAGCCCCGTGGGTTGCAGACCACGCGGGTATTGCCCACCCGATAGTCGAAGCTGCCATGGGTGTGGCCATGCAGCCAAAGCGCCGGCTGCCAGTCTTTGATCCGCGATTCGAGGTCCGAGACAAAACTTGAGTTGATCGGCGAACCGGCAAAGGTCGGGCTGATGCTCGATCGTGTCGGGGCGAAATGAGAGATCACCACTGTGGGTGTGCGGCTGTCGCGGGCGAAGCAGTCTTCCAGCCAGGCGACTGTCTGTAGAAACACCAGCTGGGAAATGGCCGGCGTGAACAGGTCGGGAAAATCGGGGGCGATCTTGATGTGGCTGAAGTCACGGATCAGTTGAGTCGCCAGGTTGATACCCAGCGCCCGATCCTCGGGACTGTCGAGCAGACGATAGTCAGACCACAAGGTGCAACCAAGAAAACGCACGCCGTCGTGCACGTATTCCTTACGTTCCAGCACGTGGATCTGCGTGCCTTGCGACAAACTGTTCAGCTGTTCGTAGGTGGAGACCAGGTCACTGCCATAGAACTCGTGATTGCCCGCCACGTACAGCAGCGGAACCGGGCACGCCCTGGCCCACTCGATGGCCTTGGCGGGGCGCGCGATGTCCCCGGCGAGCACGACAATATCGGCCTCCACGGCGGGAAACGGGACCGCGTTGACGGACAGGTGCATGTCGGACAGCAAGGCGATGCGCATGGATCAACTCCGGCGTGTCTTGGAGGGCTGGCCGTTCAAATTACCTGTTGTTAGCCCGCAGTCACAAGCCTGCTCCCACAGTTTGATCTTCAGTGAATACCTACCTTGCGGCCGGCCACAATCCCTGTGGGAGCGGGCTTGCCCGCGAAGAGTCCGGCAAATCCAATAGAGATATTGACTGAACTACCGCCTTCGCGAGCAAGCCCGCTCCAACAGTTTTGATCTTCAGTGAACGCCAATCCCACGGCTGGCCACAATCCCTGTGGGAGCGAGCCTGCTCGCGAAGAGGCCGGCACATCCAACAGAGATGTCGACTGACCCACCGCCTTCGCGAGCAAGCCCGCTTCCACAGTTTTGATCTTCAGTGAACGCCAATCCCGCGGCTGGCCACAATCCCTGTGGGAGCGAGCCTGCTCGCGAAGAGGCCGGCACATCCAATAGAGATATTGGCTGAACCACCGCCTTCGCGAGCAAGCCCGCTCCCACAGATCATGTCCTGCTACCCTTGCGCAAAATTCCCGACCGAGAGGCCCCATGGCCCTGCCAAGCCGCCATTCACTCTTTCCATTCCTCAGTTGGCTGCCCAAGCAAACCCGCGCCAGCGTCGGTCGTGACCTGATTGTCGGCCTCAGTGGCGCGATTCTCGCGTTGCCGCAATCCATTGCCTACGCGCTGATTGCCGGTCTCCCTCCGGAATACGGCCTCTATGCCGCAATCATCCCCGTGCTGATCGCCTGCCTCTGGGGTTCGTCGTGGCATTTGATCTGCGGTCCTACAGCGGCCATCTCGATTGTCCTGTACGCCAGCGTCAGTCCTCTGGCCGTTCCGGCGACGCAGGACTACGTCACCGTGATCCTGTTGCTCACCTTCCTGGCCGGCATCTTTCAATGGCTGCTGGGTTTACTGCGGTTTGGCGCGCTGGTGAATTTCGTCTCGCACTCCGTGGTACTCGGCTTCACCCTGGGTGCTGCCGTGGTGATTGCCATCGGTCAATTGCCTAACCTGCTGGGACTGGACTTGCCCAGCCAAGCCACCGCGCTGGACAGTTTCATCACGTTGATGCGCCATCTCGGCGAAATGGACAAACCTTCGCTGGCGCTGGGGCTGGCGACCGTGGTGGTGGGCGTGATCCTCAAACTGCTGCTGCCACGCTGGCCGACGCTGTTGATCACCCTGATCCTTGGCGGATTGCTGGTCTGGCTCTGGCCGTCGATGTTCGGCCATGTGCAACTGGTCAGCGCCTTTACCGGCAGGCTGCCGCCTTTCAGTCCGTTGCCGCTGGATCTCGACCTGATCCTGCGTTTGCTGCCCAGCGCCGTGGCGGTCGGCATGCTCGGGCTGGTCACCAGCCTGTCGATTGCCCGCTCGATCTCTGCACGTTCGCAGCAATTACTCGACGCCAACCAGGAAGTTCGCGCCCAGGGCTTGTCGAACATTGTCGGCGCGTTTTTTTCCGGATCGCTATCGGCCGGCTCCTTCACTCGCTCAGGCCTGAGCTTTGAAGCGGGCGCCTGTTCGCCACTGGCCGGGATTTTTTCGGCCTTGTGGGTTGCGCTGTTTGCGATCTTCGGCGCGAGCCTGATCGCGCACATCCCGATTCCGGCCATGGCCGGCAGCATTCTGTTGATCGCCTGGGGCCTGGTGGACCATCGCGGCATTCGCGCGTTGTTGCGGGTCAGCCGCGCCGAGTTCGTGGTCATGGCGCTGACCTGCGTCGCCACGCTGCTGCTGGAATTGCAGACGGCGATCTACGCCGGCGTACTGGCCTCGCTTTTTTTCTATCTCAAACGCACATCCCAGCCACGGGTGCAGCACGTACGTGATGGCGAGGAGGACATTCTGCGGGTCGGCGGTTCGATCTTTTTCGGTGCCAGCCACTACCTGCAAGTACGCCTGCAACGCATGCACGGCGCGCGCGTAGTGATCGAGGCGCAGCAGATCAACTTCATCGATTACTCAGGGGTGGAAATGCTGCACCAGGAAGCGCGACGATTGCTGCGCCAGGACCGCAGCCTGACCTTGCGCCGGGCCCGGCCGCAGGTGGTGGAAGAGCTTAGGAAGCTTGAGGGCGCGGAAAAGTGCCCGATTCAGTTTGAGGACTGAGCCGAAATCGGTGTCGCGCCATTCGCGAGCAGGCTCGCTCCCACAGGTTCTTGGTGACCCCCTGTGGGAGCGAGCCTGCTCGCGAAGCTTTTAAAGGGCCAACTGCCGACGCAACTCAGCCAACACTGGCGCTGTATCCGGTCGCACACCGCGCCACAGGAAAAACGCCTCCGCAGCCTGCTCGGCCAGCATCCCCAAGCCATCCATCGCCACCGCCGCCCCGTGTTCGCTGGCCCAGCGGCAGAACGAGGTCGGCTCCTTGCCGTACATCATGTCGTAGCACACCGTTTTGCCCGGTTCGATCAGGCTGGGCGCAATCGGCGGCACATCGCCCGTGAGGCTCGCGGAGGTCGCGTTGATGATCAGGTCCACCGATTCCTGCAACCAGTCGTAGCCACTGGCCGAGACCGGCCCCAGATCGCAGAACAGCTCCGCCAGCAGCTCGGCCTTGTCCACCGTGCGGTTGGCGATGATCACCGAGGCGGGTTCTTCGGCCAGCAACGGCTCCAAAGCACCGCGCACCGCACCGCCCGCGCCGAGCAGCAGGATGCGTTTGCCCTTGAGGCTGAATCCGGCGTTGACCGTCAGGTCCCGCACCAGCCCGGCACCGTCGGTGTTGTCGCCCAGCAGGCTGCCATCGGCCAGCTTGCTCAAGGTATTGACCGCACCGGCGCGCTGCGCCCGCGCCGTCAGGCTGTTCGCCAGCCGGTAGGCCTCTTCCTTGAACGGCACCGTCACATTGGCGCCGCGTCCTTCGAGGAAAAACGTCCGGGCACAGGTGGAAAAGTCGTCGAGTGGCGCCAGCAGCGTGTTGTAGTCCAGCTTTTGCCCGGTCTGCTCGGCGAACAGACGGTGGATCAACGGCGATTTGCTGTGGCCAATCGGGTTACCGAACACGACATAACGGTCCATCAGGATTCCTCGTTCAAGCTTCGGCCAACCAATCGCGGTCCTGCAGGAAGTACTCGGTCAGGCGCGCTTCTTCGCTGCCAGGCTCGGCCTTCCAGTCGTAGCCCCAGCGCACTTGCGGTGGCAGCGACATCAAGATCGACTCGGTACGCCCACCCGATTGCAAGCCGAACAACGTGCCGCGGTCGTAGACCAGGTTGAATTCAACGTAGCGGCCACGGCGGAACTCCTGGAACTCGCGCTGCTTGGCTGTGAACGCGTCGTTCTTGCGACGCTGCACGATCGGCAGGTAAGCATCGATGTATGCATTACCGATGGCACGCATGAAGGCGAAGCTGGTGTCGAAATCCCACTCGTTCAGGTCGTCGAAGAACAGCCCACCAATGCCACGCGGTTCGTGACGATGCTTGATGTGGAAGTAGCTGTCGCACCAGGCCTTGTAACGCGAGTAGACGTCCGGGCCGAACGGTGCGCAGGCCTGCTCGGCGATGCGATGCCAGTGGACGCAGTCTTCTTCGTTGCCGTAGTACGGGGTCAGGTCGAAGCCGCCGCCAAACCACCAGACCGGTTCTTCACCTTCTTTTTCAGCGATGAAAAAGCGCACGTTGGCGTGGGAAGTCGGCACATGGGGGTTGTGCGGGTGAATCACCAGCGACACGCCCAAGGCTTCAAAGCCACGGCCCGCCAGTTCCGGCCGGTGGGCGCTGGCGGAGGGTGGGAGACCGCTGCCGAAGACGTGGGAAAAGTTCACGCCACCCTTTTCAATCACCGTGCCGTTTTCAATCACGCGGGTGCGACCGCCACCGCCGGCCGGCCTGGTCCAGGCGTCTTCGACGAATTGCGTGCCACCGTCTTCAGCTTCCAGGGCGGCGCAGATACGGTCTTGCAGGTCGAGCAGGTAGGCTTTTACGGCCTCGGTGCGGGTCGTCATGTCATCACCTTGAATCGGGCAAAACAACGCGGCGCTCCATTGGAGCTCAGCCTGCGCAAATGGGCGCGTAGCATAACATCGCAAGTTACCCCTTCGCAGTTGACGAAAATCAAGCTTAGGAGTCCGATAGGGCGCTTGGCAAAACGACCTATGGAGAGTTCCGATGGCAAAGCGTATCCAGTTCCGCGCCCATGGCGGCCCCGAAGTGCTCGAGTATGTGGATTACCAACCCGCCGAGCCAGGTCCGAAGGAAGTGCGCGTGACCAACAAGGCCATCGGCCTGAACTTCATCGACACCTATTACCGTAGCGGCCTGTACCCGCCGCCATCCCTGCCATCAGGCCTCGGCTCGGAGGGTGCGGGCGTGGTCGAGGCGGTAGGCAGCGACGTGACCCGCTTCAAGATCGGCGATCGCGTGGCTTATGGCAGCGGCCCTCTGGGCGCCTATAGCGAAGTTCATGTGTTGCCCGAGGCCAATCTGGTGAAACTGCCGGACGCCATCAGCTTCGAACAGGCCGCGGGCGTGATGCTCAAGGGCCTGACCGTGCAGTACCTGCTGCGTCAGACTTATGAACTCAAGGGTGGCGAAACCATCCTGTTCCACGCCGCAGCCGGTGGTGTCGGTTCCCTGGCTTGCCAATGGGCCAGGGCCTTGGGCGTGAAGCTGATCGGTACGGTCAGTTCGGCCGAGAAAGCCGCACTGGCCAAGGCCAACGGTGCTTGGGCGACCATCGACTACAGCCATGAAAACGTCGCCCAGCGCGTGCTGGAATTGACCGACGGCAAAAAAGTCCCGGTGGTGTACGACGGCGTTGGCAAGGACACCTGGCTGACGTCACTCGACAGCGCCGCACCGCGTGGCCTGGTGGTGAGTTTCGGCAATGCGTCCGGCGCGGTCGACGGCGTGAACCTGGGGATCCTGGCGGGGAAAGGCTCGCTGTACGTGACCCGGCCAACCCTGGGCACTTATGCGAACAACGCCGAGAACCTGCAACGCATGGCCGACGAGTTGTTCGAGATGATCATCAGCGGCAAGCTGACCGTGGACATCAGTCAGCGTTTTCCACTGGCTGACGCGGCGAAGGCGCAGACCGAGTTGTCGGCACGGCGTACGACGGGGTCGGTGGTTCTGTTGCCCTGAATGGGTAGTTGACCGGTAGGGCCCCTTCGCGAGCAAGCCCGCTCCCACACTGAACCTGTGTCGTTCACAGATCCAGTGTGGGAGCGGGCTTGCTCGCGAATGAGGTCAACCCGGTCTCAATCCGGGCGCACAACCTTGCCGGTCGCCAGATCGCGAATCACGCTCGGGTTCTTGCGCCCGCCCAGATTGCCACCGAGCACCAGATCCACCTGCCCACGGAAGTACTGCTCGACGCGAAGCCGCGTGCGTGCCGCCGGGCGTCCCTGCGGGTTGGCTGACGTCGACACCAGCGGCCCGACCAGCGCGCACAAGTCCCGCACCAGTGGGTGATCGCTGACCCGCAGCGCCACGGTTTCATGCACGCCGGTAATCCACTGCGGCAGCAGGTTCTGGTGCGGCACCAGCCAGGTGTTCGGTCCCGGCCAGGTACTGGCCATGCGGTCCATCCACAATTCGGGGAAGTCTTCGAAGAGGAAATCGAACTGACGGATGTTGTCGGCGACCAGGATCAGCCCTTTATCCTCAGACCGACCCTTGATCAGCAGCAGACGCTCCACCGCTTCCTCGTCCCACGGGTCGCAACCCAGGCCCCAGACTGCTTCGGTTGGGTAGGCAATCACCGCCCCGGCGCGAATTGCTTGCGCGGCTTGTTGCACACGCCAACTGTTGACCATGAAAAACTCTCCAGAATAAGGCTCTGCGCAGTTTACCGATCTTGTTTATAAAACCTAGCTCACCCGTGCAAACCAACGCCCGCTTTCGCAAATAGCGCGACCGTCCATTTCCAGTTCCGTCAACGCCGCCAGCACTTTCGGCAAGGCCCAGCCGCTTGCGTCGGCCAACGCTTCACTGGTCAGAGGTGCGGCATGCAGCAACTTCAACAAGGGGTGAGTCGTTTCAGGGGTGAAGGATTCTGTGGATAACGGCAGTCGTTGCCAGCCGCGCAAGGCTTCGAGGATATGTTCGATGGTTTCCACCAGCACCGCACCGTCACGGATCAACTGATGGCAGCCGCGGGCACCGGGATGATGGATCGACCCGGGCATCGCAAACACCTCGCGCCCCTGTTCCGCTGCCAGCCTCGCGGTAATCAGTGATCCACTGGCGACACTGGCTTCAATTACCAGCACTCCGAGGGACAAACCGCTGATGATCCGGTTGCGCCGGGGGAAGTTGCCGGCGCTGGGGCCTGCATCCAGCGGAAACTCCGAAAGTACCGCGCTGCCCGAGGCGATCATGGCGTCCGCCAGGCGTCTATTGCGCTGTGGATAAAACTTCTCGAGCCCCGTGCCGAGCACACCCACCGTTTGCCCGCCAACGTCCAGCGCGGCCTGATGTGCGGCGGCGTCAATGCCCAGGGCCAGGCCGCTGGTAATGACAAAACCGGCACCCGCCAGGCTGCGGGAAAACGCGGCAGCGGTGTCCATCCCCGGCCGGGAAGCGCGACGGCTGCCGACCATCGCCAGTTGTGGTTTTTCCAGAATGCCGGGATCGCCGGCGACAAATAACAGCGGTGGTGCATCGCTGATTTGTGCCAGCAGCGCCGGGTAGTCCGGTTGGTCCCACATCAGTAAATGCTGGGCCGGATGCTCCAGCCAGGCCAATGCATGACTGGCGCCGTCACGGATCTCAGCGCTACGCCTGGCCTCGGAACAGGCCAGTGGCAAACCCAGCGCGCGCCAGGCACTGGCAGGTGCACTGAGGGCTTTGGATGCCGAGCCGAAGGCTTCGAGCAATTTCTTGAAACGCGCCTGGCCGAGTTCCGGCAAACGGTGCAGACGCAAACGAGCTTCCAGTTCCGCGGGGGAAACCGGTGTAACGGCAGACAGCGACATGGATCATCCTTGATCGTTATGAGCACCCGTACAAACGGGAATAAGCTGTGGATAACTCTGTTGGTAACTTGTGAAGCACTCTTACGGATTTCGTACCTTGTCCATCACCGACAGCGAGCGCGAAGCGCTGAGCACCAGCCCATAACTGAGTTTGTCGTAGGTACGGAAAACCATCAGCAGACCGGCGCGCTCATCGGGAATTTTCAACGGCTGACCGGTGATCCGGTCCCGCACTGTTTCGCCGGTTTTCATCACTGCCAGCAGATTGCCTTCGACCAGACCGTCGCGCTGCCCCTTGTTCAAGGTAACTACGTCCAACTCGCCGATCTGCGTGACCCCGCGCGGAACATCGATGATCAAACCGTTGATTTCGTGGCTCGGTGCCCTGGGCGTGAAGGTCGAGTTGATCGCGTGCTCTTCACCGCTGAACAAGCGATCGCCGAGGCGGACCTCCTGGGTCGTGCGTTGCAACTCCAGGGTGGCGACATCACCTTCGATGGCCACAACATCGCCGCCGCCGATGTCGTCGGCGTTGATCCCCAGGATTTCCTTGCTCTGCGGATCGGTGTAGACCTTGCCTTGGCGGAAGATGCCGTACGCCGGTTTTGCCGGATCGAAATGGCCACGGGCAAAGATGCGGTCACCCGCGCCGCTGAGCACCCGTTCGGAATCACCAGCGACGATGTAAGGCGCCTTGGTGAAATCCTCGGCCTTGTCGACGATGCGGTTGCTCAGCAGAAAGCTGTTGATCGATTTCAGCGCAATGCTGGGGATAACCTCGGTCACCGGGCTGCTGCGAACCTGAGGCGACAGCTTTATGGTGGGAATATCTTCCCGAAGTTGCACCTGCCCGTACGCCCAACCTGCCGAAGCCAGGAGCAGCAGGGTGAGTAGTGATTTCCTCATGCGGTGAATCCCTTTATTATGTGCATTCGCGTGAAACGCCAGAGCCGTCAGTGGCTCGCTCCCGGCTTGCTTGTCAAAACTTGCTTGTCAACAGAAGGGAGCTACGTTTTACAACGGTAGCCTGCATTTCTTCGGACCCGCCAGGCCATCGACCCGACCTTACTTCACACGTGCACTGATCAAGCTTATGGCCATTTTAAACATCCTCGAATTCCCTGATCCCCGTCTGCGCACTATCGCCAAGCCAGTGGCCGTAGTGGACGACGAAGTGCGTCAGTTGGTCGACGACATGTTTGAAACAATGTATGAAGCGCCTGGCATCGGCCTCGCCGCTACCCAGGTCAACGTGCACAAACGTATCGTCGTGATGGACCTCTCCGAAGACCGCACCGAGCCTCGAGTGTTCATCAACCCCGAGCTCGAACCGCTGACCGACGACATGGGCCAGTACCAGGAAGGCTGCCTGTCGGTGCCGGGTTTCTACGAAAACGTCGATCGCCCGCAACGGGTCAAGGTCAAGGCGCTGGACCGCGACGGCAAGCCATACGAACTGATCGCCGAAGATTTGCTCGCGGTGTGCATCCAGCACGAATGCGACCACCTCAATGGCAAATTGTTCGTCGATTACCTGTCCACGCTCAAACGCGACCGCATCAAGAAGAAACTGGAAAAGCTTCATCGCCAGAACGCCTGATGCCCATCTTCAAAGGCTTGCTGCGGCAAGCCTTTTTCTTTTCAAGAGACGTCACCCATGACTGAGCCACTGCGCATTGTCTTTGCCGGCACCCCGGAATTCGCCGCCGAACACCTCAAGGCCCTGCTGAGCAGCCCTTACGAGATCGTCGCGGTCTACACCCAACCGGATCGTCCGGCCGGTCGCGGGCAAAAACTGATGCCGAGCCCGGTCAAGCAGCTTGCTCTGGAGAACAACATCCCGGTGTTGCAGCCGCCAACCCTGCGCAACGAAGACGCGCAAGCCGAACTGGCCGCGCTGAAACCGGACTTGATGGTGGTGGTCGCCTATGGCCTGATCCTGCCGCAAGTGGTGCTGGATATTCCGCGCCTGGGTTGCATCAACAGCCACGCCTCGCTGCTGCCGCGCTGGCGCGGTGCGGCGCCGATCCAGCGTGCCGTGCAAGCAGGTGATGCCGAAAGCGGCGTGACCGTGATGCGCATGGAAGCCGGCCTCGACACCGGGCCGATGCTGCTTAAAGTCACTACGCCGATCAGCGCCGAAGACACTGGCGGCAGCCTTCACGACCGTCTGGCCGAAATGGGTCCACCGGCCGTGGTTCAGGCGATTGCCGGCCTCGCCGCGGGTACGCTGGAAGGCGAAGTGCAGGACGACAGCCTGGCCACCTACGCGCACAAATTGAACAAGGACGAAGCTCGCATCGACTGGACTCGTCCGGCGCTTGAACTGGAGCGTCTGGTGCGTGCCTTCAATCCGTGGCCGATCACCCACAGCACCTTGAATGGCGAAGCCCTGAAAGTGCTGGCCGCAAACCTGGCCGAAGGCAAAGGTGCACCCGGTGAAATCCTCAGCGCCAGCAAGGATGGCCTGATCGTCGCGTGCGGCGAGCAGGCGTTGTGCCTGACCCGTCTGCAATTGCCCGGCGGCAAGGCGCTGAACTTCAGCGACCTGTTCAACAGCCGCCGTGAGAAATTCGCCACCGGCACCGTCCTCGGTCAAGCGGCGGACGCTCAATGAATCCGCGTCTGGCCGCCGCCAAGGCACTTGCCGCTGTCCTGAACGGAAAAGCCTCGCTCAACAGTTCGCTGCCAACGCAGTTGGACAAGGTCGAGGACCGTGATCGCGGCTTTACCCAGGACCTGGCGTTCGGCACCGCACGCTGGCAGCCACGTCTGTCGGCGCTGGCGGCCAAGTTGCTGCAAAAGCCGTTCAAGGCTGCCGATGCCGATGTCGAGGCGCTGCTGTTGGTCGGCCTCTATCAGTTGCTCTACACCCGCGTCCCGGCCCATGCCGCGATTGGCGAGACGGTCGGTTGCGCCGACAAGTTGAAAAAGCCATGGGCCAAGGCCTTGCTCAATGCGGTGCTGCGTAACGCTCAGCGCGAAAGCGAAACGATTTTCGCCGAACTGGAGCGCGATCCGGTGGTGCGCACCGCGCACCCGCGTTGGCTGCAGAAATCCCTGAAGGCGTTCTGGCCAGAGCAATGGGAAGCCATCTGCGCCGCCAACAACGCGCATCCGCCAATGATCCTGCGGGTCAACCGTCGCCATCACAGCCGGGATGCCTACCTCGGTTTGCTGACCGACGCCGGTATCGCCGCCACACCCTGCGTCTACAGCCGTGACGGTATCGTGCTCGAAGCCGCCGCCGACGTGCGCAGCCTGCCAGGTTTCGCCGAGGGCTGGATCAGCGTGCAGGACGAAGCGGCGCAACTGGCCGCTGATCTGCTCGATCTGGCACCGGGCCAACGGGTACTGGACGCCTGCTGCGCACCCGGCGGCAAGACCTGCCATATTCTCGAAGCCGAGCCAAAACTGGCCGGGGTGGTGGCGGTAGACCTGGAAGCCAAGCGTCTGGTGCGAGTGCGGGAAAACCTCGAGCGCCTGAAACTGAGCGCCGAACTGATTGCCGCCGACGGCCGCGACACTCAGGCGTGGTGGGACGGCAAGCCGTTCCAGCGCATTCTGCTGGACGCGCCATGCTCGGCGACGGGCGTGATCCGTCGTCATCCGGACATCAAGCTGACCCGCCAGCCCGACGACATCGCCGCGCTGGCGCTGCTGCAAGGCGAGCTGCTCGATGCCATGTGGAACACCCTGGAAGTCGGCGGCATTCTGCTATACGCCACCTGCTCGACGCTGCCGACCGAGAACACCGAAGTCATCGAAGCGTTCCTCGCCCGCACGCCGGGCGCCCGTGAACTGGACCTCGCCACGGCGGCCGGCATCAAGCAGCCCCATGGTCGCCAGTTGCTGGCCCAGGAAGGCGGCCACGACGGGTTCTACTACGCCAAGCTGATCAAGATCGCCGCCGCACGCGGTTAAACGGATTCAATGGAGTGACTGGATGAAAATCATCATCCTCGGCGCAGGACAGGTCGGCGGTTCGCTGGCGGAACACCTGGCCAGCGAAGCCAACGACATCACCGTGGTCGACACCGATGGCGAACGCCTGCGCGACCTTGGCGACCGCCTGGACATCCGCACGGTGCAGGGCCGCGGTTCGTTTCCGACCGTGCTGCGCCAGGCCGGCGCCGATGACGCCGACATGCTGGTCGCCGTAACCAACAGCGACGAAACCAACATGGTCGCCTGCCAGGTCGCCCATACCCTGTTCCACACCCCGACCAAGATCGCCCGGGTTCGCGAGGCCGCGTACCTGACCCGCGAAGAGCAGTTATTCCAGAATGAAGCGATTCCGGTGGACGTGCTGATCAGCCCGGAACAAGTGGTCACCAACTACATCAAGCGTCTGATCCAGCATCCGGGCGCCTTGCAGGTGATCGACTTCGCCGAAGGCAAGGCGCAGCTGGTCGCGGTTCGCGCCTATTACGGCGGGCCGCTGGTGGGCCAGCAACTGCGACAGTTGCGTGAACACATGCCGAACGTCGAAACCCGCGTGGCCGCCATTTTCCGCCGCGACCGGCCGATCCTGCCCCAGGGCGATACCGTGATCGAGGCCGACGACGAGGTGTTTTTCATCGCCGCCAAAGCGAACATTCGCGCGGTCATGAGCGAAATGCGCCGTCTCGACGAAACCTATAAACGCATTGTCATCGCCGGTGGCGGGCAGATCGGCGAGCGTCTGGCCGAGGCCATCGAAAGCCGTTATCAGGTAAAGATCATCGAGATGAACCCGGCACGCTGCCGTCACCTCTCGGACCACCTCGACAGCACCGTGGTGTTGCAAGGCAGCGCCTCGGACCGCGACCTGCTGCTGGAGGAGAACATCGCCGACGCGGACCTGTTCCTCGCCCTGACCAACGACGACGAAGCCAATATCATGTCGTCGCTGCTGGCCAAGCGTCTCGGTGCGAAGAAGGTGATGACCATCATCAACAACCCGGCCTATGTCGATCTGATCCAGGGCGGCGACATCGACATCGCCATCAGCCCGCAACTGGCGACCATCGGCACCTTGCTGGCCCACGTACGCCGTGGCGACATCGTCAGCGTGCACTCGCTGCGCCGTGGCGCGGCAGAGGCCATCGAGGCGATTGCCCATGGCGATGCGAAATCGAGCAAAGTGATCGGCAAGGCCATCGAGAACATCGGCCTGCCGCCGGGCACCACCATCGGTGCGATTATCCGCGACGAAGAAGTGATCATCGCCCACGATGACACCGTGATTGAAGCGGGCGACCATGTGATTCTGTTCCTTGTGGATAAAAAACATATTCGCGATGTGGAGAAGTTGTTCCATGTGGGGTTGAGCTTCTTCTGATCCGGATTTTTCGGTGAGCAGACTGGCCTCATCGCGAGCAAGCTCGCTCCCACATTGGTTATATGTCGATCACAAAGCCCCTGTGGGAGCGAGCTTGCTCGCGATAGCGGTCGGACTGGCACCTGACCTCTAACCGACCTACCTCAAAAAGGAATCCACCGATGATCGAATCCCTGGAAAAAATGCTCGCCAAGGGTGTGGATAACTCATTGCTGCGCTTCGGCCTGGGCAAGGGTTATCTGGATCTGGGGGAGAACGCCAAGGCGGCGGAGCATTTCCAGCGCTGCGTCGAATTCGATCCGAAGTATTCGGCGGCGTGGAAACTGCTGGGCAAGGCCCATCTGGCGCTGGCGGACTTTGCGGCTGCGCGCCAAGCCTGGGAACAAGGCCTGGAAGCCGCTCGCAACCATGGCGACAAGCAGGCAGAAAAGGAAATGACGGTGTTTCTGAAAAAGCTGGATCGCAACATTCAGAGATAGCGCAAGCCAATCCCTTCGGCATCCACCAACACCACTTCCATGCGTACCCGCGGTGCGCCTGTGGGTAAGTCTTGCACCTGCCCGTAGACCACCGCGCCCCGGGGCAACGCCGACAGTTTCGGATGCTTGACGTAAACCCCGGTGGTCGACAGGTTACGCGTCTGGCCCAGGCATTCGCCGATGTTTTCGTGACTGATCTTGATGCGGAATGACTTGCGGTGTTCGGACATCTTCTGCGCCCTTTGATGAACGGTTGTGGATAACCCCGAATCCCGGGTTATCCACAGATCATGCCAATTGAATCAATACCAGCGCTCTTCACCCGGTGGCCGCTTCTTGAAGCGCTTCATGCTCCACATGTACTGGCTCGGGTAAGCGCCAACATAACGCTCGACCACTTTACTCATGGCCGCACAGGATTCCGCCGTATCGGTGCTGTACATGGCCTCTGGCGCGGCTTCGAGGATCACTTTGTAGCCGGAACCGTCAGGCAGGCGCAGGGCGTGCAGAAACACGCCGACCGCTTTGCCACCGGCGAGCATGTTCGGCACGAATTTGCTGGTCAGTGCCTGGGTGGCGAAGAACGGCACGAAGATCCCGGCGGATTCGGCCGGTTCCGGGTCAGCGGGAATGCCCACTGCACCACCTTTGCGCACTTCCTTGATGACGCTGAGGATGCCTTCCTTGGTGGAAGCAGCGACCTTGTTACCCAGTTGTACCCGTTGCTTTTGCAGCAATTCGTCCACCGCCTTCAATTTTGGCGGGCGGTAGAAAATGATCGGTTTGCACTGGCTGCAATAGAAGTGATTGAGCACTTCCCAATTGCCCAGATGGCTGGTGATGCCAACCACGCCTTTGCCGGAGGCGAGGGCGTCCTTCAAAATGTCGAGGCCTTCGACCTCGCGCACCAGGTCGATGGAGCGCTGGGCCGGCCAGATCCACGCGCAGGCGCTTTCGGTCAGGGACTTGCCGATGTCTTTCAGGCTCTGTCCGACTAAACGTTCGCGCTCGGCGGGGTCCATGTCCGGAAAGCACTTGGACAGGTTGATCCGTACCACGTCGCGGGAACGGTTCGGGGTTTTCCACATGACCCAGCCAATCGCCGAGCCCACGGCCTGCACGGCCCGCCACGGAAGCAGGGCAAACAGCCGCAGAGCGCCTACCAGCAAGGCGCCTTTCAACTTATCCACAGGTCACTCCTGATCTTGTGCTGTGCGCGAGGCGGCCATTCTAACCGCCGTTCGCCAACTGCGCGTAGCGGTCGCAGTCCCGAGTGTGATCCATGACCATGCCCGAGGCCTGCATCAGCGCGTAGCAAATGGTCGGCCCGACGAAGGTGAAACCGGCTTTTTTCAGGCCTTTGCTCATTTCCACGGCGGTCGGCGTCACGGCCGGGACTTCGCTGCGGTCCTTGAAATGATTGATCACCGGCCTTCCACCGACGAACGACCAGAGAAACGCCACCGGGTCCTCCAGCGCCAGCCAGGCCTGTGCATTGCGTCGGGCCGCGTTGAGCTTGAGGCGGTTGCGGATGATCCCCGGATTGAGCATCAATTCGTCGATTTCGGCATCGCTCATCTGCGCCACGCGCTGGACATCAAAACCAAACATCACCTGACGATAATGCTCGCGTTTGCGCAGCACAGTGATCCAGGAAAGCCCGGCCTGGAACCCTTCGAGCAAAAGCAACTCGAACAATCCCTGCGCATCGCGTAGCGGCGTGCCCCACTCCTGATCGTGATAAGCCATGTACAGCGGATCTTCGGAACACCAAAAGCAGCGTGGCATAAGGCTCCAGGGGGCGTGCGCAGCAATGAATCGGGTATACTCCCGCTCTTTAAATCGCAGCCCAAGAAACAGGTGAATTTCGTGAGCCAGCCTACGCCAGCCGTGCGTACCTTCCAAGACTTGATCCTCGCCCTCCAGCAATACTGGGCCGAGCAAGGTTGTGTGGTACTTCAGCCCTACGATATGGAAGTAGGCGCCGGCACTTTCCACACTGCTACATTCCTGCGCGCCATTGGCCCGGAAACCTGGAACGCCGCCTACGTGCAGCCAAGCCGCCGTCCGACTGACGGCCGCTATGGCGAAAACCCGAACCGTCTGCAGCACTACTACCAGTTCCAGGTGGTCCTGAAGCCGAACCCGGACAACTTCCAGGAACTGTACCTGGGCTCCCTCAAGCACGTCGGCCTGGATCCGCTGGTCCACGACATCCGCTTCGTCGAAGACAACTGGGAATCGCCGACCCTCGGCGCCTGGGGTCTGGGCTGGGAAGTCTGGCTCAACGGCATGGAAGTGACCCAGTTCACTTACTTCCAGCAAGCGGGCGGCATCGAGTGCTACCCGGTGACCGGCGAGATCACCTACGGCCTCGAGCGCCTGGCCATGTACCTGCAAGGCGTGGACTCGGTCTACGACCTGGTCTGGGCTGACGGTCCGTTCGGCAAAGTGACCTACGGCGATGTGTTCCACCAGAACGAAGTGGAGCAATCGACCTACAACTTCGAACACGCCAACGTCGACAAGCTGTTCGAACTGTTCGATTTCTACGAAAGCGAAGCCAAGCGCCTGATCGAGCTCGACCAGCCGCTGCCGTTGCCGAGCTACGAAATGGTGTTGAAGGCTTCCCATACCTTCAACCTGCTGGATGCGCGCCGGGCAATCTCGGTGACCGCGCGTCAGCAATACATCCTGCGTGTGCGCACCCTGGCGCGTTCCGTTGCGCAAGCCTACCTGCTGGCTCGCGCCAAGCTGGGCTTCCCGATGGCGACCCCGGACCTGCGTGACGAAGTACTGGCCAAGCTGGAGGCTGCACAATGAGTGCTCTGGATTTTCTGGTTGAACTGGGCACTGAAGAACTGCCACCCAAAGCCCTGAACACCCTGGCCGAGGCGTTTCTTGCCGGTATCGACAAGGGCCTGCAAGCTGCCGGCCTGAACTACGAGACCAAAACCGTTTATGCCGCCCCGCGCCGCCTGGCCGTGCTGATCACTGCACTGGCCACCCAGCAGCCGGATCGCAGCATCAACCTCGATGGCCCGCCACGTCAGGCTGCATTCGATGCCGAAGGCAACCCGACCCAGGCAGCACTGGGTTTTGCCAAGAAGTGCGGCGTCGAGCTGAGCGAAATCGATCAGAGCGGCCCGAAACTGCGCTACAGCCAGAGCATCGCCGGCAAGCCGACCGCGAGCCTGCTGCCGACCATCGTCGAAGATTCGCTGAACGACCTGCCGATCCCGAAACGCATGCGTTGGGGTGCGCGCAAGGAAGAATTCGTGCGTCCGACCCAATGGCTGGTGATGCTGCTCGGTGACCAGGTCATCGACTGCACCATCCTCGCCCAGAAAGCCGGTCGCGATTCCCGTGGTCACCGCTTCCATCACCCGGAAAGCGTGCGTATCGGTTCGCCGTCCAGCTACCTGGCCGACCTGCGTGCCGCCTACGTTTTGGCCGACGCCAACGAGCGTCGCGAGATCATCAGCAAGCGTACCGAAGAGCTGGCCACCCGCCAGGAAGGCACGGCAATCGTTCCGCCGGCCCTGCTCGATGAAGTGACCGCGCTGGTCGAATGGCCGGTGCCGCTGGTGTGCTCGTTCGAGGAGCGTTTCCTCGATGTGCCGCAGGAAGCCCTGATCACCACCATGCAGGACAACCAGAAGTACTTCTGCCTGCTGGATGCCGACGGCAAGTTGCTGCCACGTTTCATCACCGTGGCCAACATCGAAAGCAAAGACCCGCAGCAAATCATCGCCGGTAACGAGAAAGTGGTTCGCCCACGCCTGACCGACGCCGAGTTCTTCTTCAAGCAGGACAAGAAGCAGAAGCTCGAAGACTTCAACCTGCGCCTGCAGAACGTGGTGTTCCAGGAAAAACTCGGCAGCGTCTACGACAAGGCCGAGCGTGTTTCCAAACTGGCCGCGTTCATCGCTCAACGCATCGGCGGCAACGCCGCGTGGGCCGCTCGTGCCGGCCTGCTGTCGAAGTGCGACCTGTCGACCGAAATGGTCGGTGAGTTCCCGGAGATGCAAGGTGTCGCCGGTTACTACTACGCCCTCAACGATGGCGAGCCGGAAGATGTCGCCCTGGCCCTGAACGAGCAGTACATGCCGCGCGGTGCCGGCGCCGAACTGCCGTCCACCCTGACCGGTGCGGCCGTGGCCATCGCCGACAAGCTCGATACGCTGGTCGGTATTTTCGGCATCGGCATGCTGCCGACCGGTAGCAAGGACCCCTATGCCCTGCGCCGTGCGGCACTGGGCGTGTTGCGCATCCTGATCGAGAAACAACTGGACCTGGACCTGACCGAGGCCGTGGCCTTCGCCGTGGATGCGTTCGGTACCAAGGTCAAGGCTGCCGGCCTCAACGACTCGGTGCTGGAATTCATCTTCGACCGTCTGCGTGCCCGTTACGAAGACGAAGGCGTCGATGTCGCCACCTACCTGTCGGTACGTGCCCTGAAGCCAGGCTCGGCCCTGGACTTCGACCAGCGCGTGCAGGCGGTAGAGGCCTTCCGCAAATTGCCGGAAGCCGCTGCCCTGGCCGCGGTGAACAAGCGCGTTTCGAACCTGCTGAGCAAGGTCGAAGGTTCGGTGCCTACAATCGTCGAAGCCAAGTACTTCGACAATGCCAACGAGTTCTCCCTGTACTCGGCGATCCAGCAGGCTGACCAGGCTGTACAGCCAATGGCCGCCTCGCGTCAGTACAGCGAATCCCTGGCACGCCTGGCTGCATTGCGCGAGCCGGTGGATGCGTTCTTCGAAGCTGTGATGGTCAACGCGGAAGACGCCAAAGTCCGCGCCAACCGTTATGCGTTGCTGGCGCGTCTGCGTGGGTTGTTCCTCGGCGTCGCCGATATTTCGTTGCTGGGGTAAGACTGTTTGAAACTGCTGATTCTCGATCGGGACGGAGTGATCAATTACGACTCCGACGCTTACATCAAGTCGGTGGAGGAGTGGATTCCACTCCCCGGTTCGATCGAAGCCATCGCGCAGTTGAGCAAGGCCGGCTGGACGGTAGCCGTCGCTACCAACCAGTCGGGCATCGCTCGCGGCTACTACGACCTCGCTACCCTGGATGCCATGCACGAGCGCTTGCGCGCGCTGGTGGCGGAGCAGGGTGGTGAAGTCGGCCTGATCGTCTACTGCCCCCACGGGCCGGACGAGGGCTGCGATTGCCGCAAGCCGAAACCCGGGATGTTGAAAAACATCGCCGCACATTACAACGTATCGCTGACTGATCTATGGTTCGTCGGCGATAGCCTTGGTGACCTGGAAGCCGCTAAAGCCGTCGATTCACAGCCAGTTTTGGTTAAGACCGGAAAAGGCGAAAAAACCTTGGGCAAGACCTTACCGGCAGGCACCTTGATTTTTGACGATCTGGCGGCGATTGCCGCAGAACTTATCCACAATTAGAGTGCTTCGATTGTTCCTGACAAAGGATTGATCGGGAGTGCGCTTTATATAGGGCGGGCATTGCCCGCATTGGTAAACGTCGCCATGTCGATACTGCAGGCCATCAGAACCTTCCTCTTTTACCTGCTGCTGGGCACCAGCTCCTTGCTGTGGTGCAGCCTGAGTTTTTTTATCGCGCCGTTTCTGCCGTTCAAGGCGCGCTATCGCTTCATCAACGTGTACTGGTGCCGCTGCGCCTTGTGGCTGAGCAAGGTGTTTCTGGGTATCCGCTACGAAGTGAAGGGTGCCGAGAACGTACCTGAACGGCCTTGCGTCATTCAGTCGAACCACCAGAGCACCTGGGAGACGTTCTTTCTCTCTGCCTACTTCTCGCCGCTGAGCCAGGTGCTCAAACGCGAATTGCTCTATGTGCCGTTCTTCGGTTGGGCCATGGCCATGCTGCGACCGATCGCCATCGATCGCGACAACCCGAAAGCCGCACTCAAGCATGTGGCGCAGAAAGGCGATGAGTTGCTCAAGGACAATGTCTGGGTACTGATCTTCCCCGAAGGCACGCGCGTTCCTTACGGCACCATCGGAAAGTTCTCGCGCGGTGGCAGTGCATTGGCGGTCAACGCCGAATTGCCCGTGCTGCCGATTGCGCACAACGCCGGCAAGTTCTGGCCGAAAACCGGTTGGGCGAAGAAGCAGGGCGTCATCACCGTGATCATTGGCACACCGATGTATGCCGAAGGCACCGGACCACGAGCCATTGCTGAATTGAACGACCGGGTCCAGGCCTGGAACGAGCAGATGCAACGGGAAATGGGCTCACTGCCACCGGCTCCGCAAGCGCCGGTTTCAAGCGATCAGGTGACTGTCTGAGATTCTGTGGATAACCTGTGTACCGTTTCCTTTAAAACCGTTGTTATTTGTACGTAACTTTATGATTTTTTTACATATTTCTTAGAATGATAAATCCCATAAAAACGTGCATAAGTTTTTTTTGGACGTAAAAAAACCGGCTGATATAGCCGGTTTTTTTATGCCCGGAATAATCGCCGGCAGTCGACACGACGGAGCAACCTGGATCGTTCGCTTTCATTCCGTAAACAGCGGAAATTGCAGCCTGAATGTCGTCCCCAGGCCCACCTCGCTCTGACACTCGATTCGCCCGCCGTGCCGGTCCACAACGGCTTTGACCATCGACAATCCCAACCCCACGCCATCGATACCCTGGGCGGAAGAAAAGCGCCGGTATTGGCTGAACAGCTCAGGCAGCTCCTCAGCGGCAATGCCTTTGCCTTGATCGATGAGCTCACAAGTCAGCCAGCCGTCGAGTTGACTGACATGCAAACGGATACGCGTACCTGAAACACTGTACTTGATGGCATTTTCCAACAGATTGAACAACGCCCGGGTCAGCAGCGCCTGGTCCGCCAGAACCAGGCTTTCCTGTGCCTGCTCTTCCACTTGATGAACCAGTTCGATCTGCTTCAACTGCGCGATGGGCAGCGCCTGATCGAACACATCCAGCACCAGCATCGCAAACAGGCTCGGCTGAAACTGATAAGCCTCGGACTCGGCCCTCGCCAGTTGAACGAAGCCGTCAGTCAACTCCAGCGCCCGACGAACCTGTAGCTCGATTTGATCAAAGAGTGGTGAATCACCGCCTACTTGATGACGATGGACATCGAGCAACGCAAGGATGGCCGAGTGAGGCGCCCGCAGGTCGTGAGACAGGAACCGCAACAGCACCGCACGCTGTTGCTCCGCATCGCGCTCGACGCTCAAATCAGTCAGGTTCCATAGCCAACCGACCGGAGCCTCACCGTCCACCGGCAATAGCCCGGCGCGCTCCAGACGCAGGCTGCGCTCCTTGAAGTCACGAAACTCCAGCAGCGGCAGCGTCGATAAGGACGAATCCGGCTTGCGGCCCATGTCCGGATAACCGAGCTGTTCAAGTCGCTCCAGCACATCTGCGCCGACCAGATCCCCACCAAACAGATCACGGGCCTTGCGATTGCCGAGCAGAATCTTCCCCTGGGGATCACTGATCAACGTCGCCACCGGCAAGTATTCCAGACCATCGGCGATGAATCGGTGGGTATCGCGGGTCAGGCTCACGGCTTGTTCCAGCGCGATGATTTGTTTCTGCAAACGGTCGTCACCGGGATACCGGGCACGACGGCGCTCCGGAAACACTTTCGGCTCGCTGTCCAGCCGCGCCAATTCCCAACCGAAATAGGTCAGCACCACACTGAGACGCCGCCAGTTCCAGATCAGATAACCAAACAGCATCCCCAACAAGGCAGGCGTCGGCGACCACCACCAGCGCTTGAATTCCGCAAGGCCGGCACTGGTCATCAACGCACACGCCATCCCCGTGAGCGTCAACCAGAGCGCCAGCCGCGGACGCCATAACAACAGCCCGAGTACACCCGTCACCAGACCAAGGGAAAACAATGCGCTCAAGCCGGGGGAGGCATCGTTCAGGTTGATTTGCACGCGATAGGACAGCAGTGTCGTCAGCGGTAACAGTACAAGACTTATCCACAACCATTCGCGCACCAATTGCCGAAATAATCGTTGTACCTGGCTTGGCTCTCGGCTTTCACCGCGGCGTTGGTCAATCATGGCCAACGGGGCAGGGCGGGGTAAATGGTTTCATGGTTCCTGCGTCTGAGGCGTCGACTCAAAGAATCATAGCGGACGCCGCGACCAACGGCGGGCGGCTTGCTTTCACTGTGTCGGATGAGCCGCTATCGTCGATAAAGAGCTGCCAAGCAACAAGGAATCACCCTGTATGCGCGTTGCGATTCTGGACGATGAGCCCGCCGAACTGCGCCGGGTCGAACAAACCCTGCAACAGATGGCCGAGGCCGGAGAGCAGCCGTGGTCACTGCACAGCTTCGAACGGGCCGAAGACCTGTTGCGCCAACTGCGGCGGGAAACCTTCGACCTGCTGATCCTCGACTGGCAACTGCCCGACCTCTCGGGTTTGTCATTACTGCAATGGACCCGCGAACACCTGGAAGCGCCACCGGCGGCCATCATGCTCACCAGCCGCGACGGCGAAAGCGATATCGTTCAGGCCCTGAATGCTGGCGCCGACGACTACGTCAGCAAACCGTTCCGCCCCAATGAACTGAAAGCCCGTGTTGGCGCGGTCCTGCGCCGCCATGGCCAGCAGCGCATGGCCGCCGAAGGGTTGAGCTTCAATGACCTGGTGTTCGACGACGCCGAACTGACCATCACTCGCGACGGCAAACCGATCGTCATGACCGAACGCGAATACCGCCTGGCGCATTGCCTGTTCAGCAACCTCGGTCGACCGCTGTCGCGGGATTACCTGTACGAACGATTCTGGCCCCACGAAGAAATGTCCTCGTCCCGGCCGCTGGACACCCACATCTACCGCCTGCGCAACAAGCTTGGCCTGACAGCGGATCGCGGTTGGCAGTTGCTGACGATTTATGGGTACGGGTATCGGTTGGAGAGTGTGGCACCGGCGAGCGAGAGTCGCAGGCAATAAAAAAAGGTTCACAGATTACGAAATATCTGTAGGAGCTGCCGAAGGCTGCGATCTTTTGATCTTCAGACATCTCCAGATCGCAAAAGCAAGATCAAAAGATCGCAGCCTTCGGCAGCTCCTACAGGGGGAACGCGTGCACCACCAAACAACGAGGTCGAGCGTTAGCTCGCCTCGCGGTGCGTTGAACCAAAAAAAAAGGCCAATGCAGATGCATTGGCCTTTTCGTTGGCGTCGACCGGGATCAGAAGTCCAGGTTGGACACCGCCAGGGCGTTGCTCTCGATGAAGTCACGACGAGGTTCGACCGCATCACCCATCAGGGTGTTGAAGATCTGGTCCGCGCCAATGGCGTCTTCGATGGTCACTTTGAGCATGCGGCGCGAGCCCGGGTCCATGGTGGTTTCCCACAGCTGATCCGGGTTCATCTCGCCCAGTCCTTTGTATCGCTGGATGGTATGGCGCTTGGTGCTTTCGGCCATCAACCACTCAAGGGCTTCCTTGAACTCGGTGACCTGCTTCTTGCGCTCGCCACGCTGGATGTACGCGCCGTCGTCCAGCAAGGTGCTCAGTTGAGCGCCCAGGGAAACCACGGTCTTGTAGTCGTTGCTGCCGAAGAAGTCGCGGTTGAAGGTGACGTAGTTCGACAGGCCGTGGGAGATCAGTTCGACCTCTGGCAGCCAGACGTTACGCTCACGGTCTTCACGCAGGCTGGCCTTGTAGACCAGACCCGACTTCTCGACGGTGCGCAGACGCACTTCGTACTGGGCCAGCCAATCCTGCATCGCTGCGTGATCGGACAGTTGATCCATGCTGACCGCCGGCAGGTAGATGAAGTGCTCGGTCAGTTCCTGCGGGTACAGGCGCGACAGACGCTTGAGGGTCTTCATTACCAGACGGAAGTCGTTCACCAGACGCTCAAGGGCTTCGCCGGAGATACCCGGTGCTTCCTCGTTCAGGTGCAGGCTCGCATCTTCCAGGGCCGACTGCGTCATGTACTCTTCCAGGGCGTCGTCGTCTTTAATGTATTGCTCTTGCTTGCCTTTCTTCACTTTGTACAGAGGCGGCTGGGCGATGTAGATGTAGCCACGCTCGATCAGCTCCGGCAACTGACGGAAGAAGAAGGTCAGCAGCAGGGTACGGATGTGCGAACCGTCGACGTCAGCATCGGTCATGATGATGATGTTGTGATAGCGCAGCTTGTCGATGTTGTACTCTTCGCGACCGATGCCGCAGCCGAGCGCGGTGATCAAGGTGCCTACTTCCTGGGAAGAGATCATCTTGTCGAAGCGAGCCTTCTCGACGTTCAGGATCTTACCCTTGAGGGGCAGAATCGCCTGGGTCCTGCGGTTACGTCCCTGCTTGGCAGAGCCGCCCGCGGAGTCACCTTCCACGAGGTACAGTTCGGACAGGGCAGGGTCCTTTTCCTGGCAGTCCGCCAGTTTGCCCGGCAAGCCGGCGATGTCCAGCGCGCCTTTGCGACGGGTCATCTCGCGGGCCTTGCGCGCCGCTTCACGGGCACGAGCGGCGTCGATCATCTTGCCGACGACCAGCTTGGCTTCGTTCGGGTTTTCCAGCAGGAAGTCCGAGAAGTACTTGCCCATTTCCTGTTCGACCGCGGTCTTCACTTCCGAAGACACCAGCTTGTCTTTGGTCTGGGAGCTGAACTTCGGATCCGGTACCTTCACCGAAATGATCGCGGTCAGGCCTTCACGGGCATCGTCACCGGTAGTGGCGACCTTGTGCTTCTTCGCCAGGCCTTCTGCTTCGATGTAGGTGTTCAGGTTACGCGTCAGTGCGGAACGGAAACCCACCAGGTGAGTACCGCCGTCGCGCTGTGGAATGTTGTTGGTGAAGCACAACAGGTTCTCGTTGAAGCTGTCGTTCCACTGCAGGGCGATTTCCACGCCAATGCCGTCTTCACGCTGGATGTTGAAGTGGAACACCTGGTTGACCGGGGTCTTGTTGGTGTTCAGGTATTCAACGAACGCGCGCAGGCCGCCTTCGTACTTGAACAGCTCTTCCTTGCCGCTGCGCTCGTCCTTGAGGACGATGCCGACACCGGAGTTGAGGAAGGACAGTTCACGAATCCGCTTGGCCAGGATGTCCCAGCTGAAGTGGATGTTCTTGAAGGTTTCGCTGGAAGCCTTGAAGTGGATCTGCGTACCGGTGGTTTCGGAGTCGCCAACGATTTTCATCGGCTCTTGCGGAACACCGTGGACGTAAGTCTGTTCCCAGATCTTGCCACTACGGCGAACGGTCAGGACCAGCTCTTCCGACAGGGCGTTAACGACCGACACACCCACACCGTGCAGACCGCCGGAAACCTTATAGGAGTTGTCGTCGAATTTACCGCCGGCGTGCAGCACGGTCATGATGACCTCGGCTGCCGAAACGCCTTCTTCTTTGTGTACGTCTACCGGGATGCCACGGCCGTTGTCGCGAACGGTGATGGACTCATCCGGGTGGATGATGATGCTGATATCGTCGCAGTAGCCGGCGAGCGCTTCGTCGATCGAGTTATCGACCACCTCGAACACCATGTGGTGCAGACCGCTGCCATCGTCGGTATCACCAATGTACATACCGGGACGTTTGCGTACGGCATCCAGGCCTTTCAGCACTTTAATGCTCGTTGAGTCGTACGTATTTTCTTCGCTCAATGCCTTCACTCCCGATGGTCGTGGGTCTGGGTGATACGGCCCTGTTCCACGTGGAACAGAGCGACTGGCGTTTCCGTCTGCCAGCCTTCCCTCAATAATTCGTGATCTACACAGGTGATAAATACCTGGCAGCGTAAGTCTTCCAACAAGCGGCAAAGCGCGCGACGGTGGTGCTCGTCCAGTTCGGACGGCAAGTCATCCACCAGATAAATACACTGACCGCGTCGAGCCTGGCTGACCAGGTGCCCTTGGGCAATCCGCAATGCGCAAACCACCAACTTCTGCTGGCCACGGGACAAGATGTCCGCGGCGTTGTGTGCGCCCAGTCTGAGACGCAAATCAGCACGTTGTGGTCCGGCCTGGGTATGCCCCATTTGCTGGTCCCGCTGCAGAGACCCGGCGAGCACAGCACTCAGTTCACGGTCCTTGTCCCAGCCGCGGTAATAGCTGAGCGTCAAGCCTTCAAGCTCAACCAGTTCGCTCAAGGTTTGTTCAAAGACTGGTTTCAAGGCTTTGATATAAGCGCGGCGGTATTCATCAATTTCAGCGCTGGCCTGGCACAGTTCCCTGTCCCAAACCGCTTGCGAAACGGCGTCAAGTGTACCATGCCGCAGCCAAGAGTTTCTCTGGCGCAGGGCCTTCTGCAAGCGCTGCCAGGTTGACATGAAGCGCGGTTCCACGTGGAACACGCCCCAGTCGAGAAACTGCCGGCGAATCTTCGGCGCGCCTTCCAGCAATCGAAAGCTGTCAGGATTGATCAGTTGCAGTGGCAGGATCTCGGCCAGTTGCGCGGCGCTACGGGCGTTCTGCCCATCGATACGGATCTGGAATTCGCCTTGGCGATCCCGCGAAATGCCCAAGGCGCTGTGCCCACCCTCTGCCAGTTCAACCTGGCCAAAGACCGTGCACGCCAGTTGCTCGTACTGAATGACCGGCAACAGTCGGGTGCTGCGAAACGAACGGGCAAGCCCCAGCAGATGGATGGCTTCCAGAACACTGGTTTTGCCGCTGCCGTTGGCGCCGTAAAGGATATTGATTCGGGGGGAGGGGGAGAAGGTCACCGGGTGCAGATTGCGCACCGCGGTGACCGAGACGCGACTTAAGGACATCTAGCTTCTGCTGGGCATGATTACAGACGCATCGGCATGACAACGTAGGCCGAGTCGTCGTTATCCGATTCCTGCACCAGCGCACTGCTGTTGGAGTCGGACAGGATCAGACGAACCTGCTCGGTGGTCATCACGCCCAGCACGTCGAGCAGGTAGCTCACGTTGAAGCCGATTTCCAGGGAGCCACCGTTGTATTCAACGCCCACTTCTTCTTCCGCTTCTTCCTGCTCCGGGTTGTTCGCCTGGATCTTCAGCTGACCGCTGGCCAGTTGCAGACGGATACCACGGTACTTCTCGTTGGACAGGATCGCGGTACGGCTGAACGCTTCGCGCAGCGCCTGGCGATCGCCCAGTACCAGCTTGTCGCCGCCTTTTGGCAGAACGCGTTCGTAGTCCGGGAATTTGCCGTCGACCAATTTCGAGGTGAAGGTGAATTCACCGGTGGTGGCGCGGATGTGGTGCTGACCCAGAACGATGCTGACATTGCCATCCGGCTCGGTGAGCAGGCGTGCCAGTTCGAGAATACCTTTGCGCGGGACGATGACCTGGTGACGATCCGGTTGGCCGATGTCGGCCTGCATCGAGCACATGGCCAGGCGGTGACCGTCGGTAGCCACGGCGCGGATCACACCCGCGGAAACTTCCAGCAGCATGCCGTTGAGGTAATAACGCACGTCCTGCTGGGCCATGGCGAAGCTGGTGCGCTCAATCAGACGGCGCAGTTTGCTTTGCTCCAGGCTGCAGGTCAGCGAGCCCGGGCCTTCTTCCACGGTAGGGAAGTCGTTGGCCGGCAGCGTCGACAGGGTGAAGCGGCTACGGCCGGCCTTGACCACAAGCTTCTGCTCATCGACCTTGATGTCGATCAGCGCATCGTTTGGCAGGCTCTTGCAGATGTCCATCAGCTTGCGCGCAGGTACGGTGATGGAACCCGGATCCGCCGGCTCTTCGAGTTGGACACGACCGACCAGCTCGACTTCCAGGTCGGTACCGGTCAGCGACAATTGCTGGCCTTCGACAACCAGCAGCACGTTGGAGAGCACCGGCAAGGTCTGGCGGCGTTCGACGACGCCTGCGACCAGTTGCAGGGGTTTCAACAGGGCTTCGCGTTGAATGGTGAAATGCATGGTCTAGTCCCTTGCCTTAATTAGCTGCGCTGGTGTTCATCAAGTGGTCAGTGTACGCAGCAGGTTCTTGTAGTCCTCGCGGATGTCCGCGTCGGATTCCTTAAGTTCGTTGATCTTGCGGCAGGCGTGCAAAACAGTCGTATGGTCGCGGCCGCCAAACACGTCGCCGATTTCCGGCAGGCTGTGGTTAGTCAACTCTTTGGACAAGGCCATTGCAACCTGACGCGGACGTGCGACCGAGCGAGAACGACGCTTGGACAGCAAGTCGGAGATCTTGATCTTGTAGTACTCGGCGACGGTGCGCTGAATGTTATCCACAGAGACCAGTTTATCCTGCAACGCCAACAAGTCCTTCAGGGATTCGCGAATCAGCTCGATGGTGATATCGCGACCCATGAAGTGCGAGTGGGCGATCACGCGTTTGAGCGCGCCTTCCAGCTCACGGACGTTGGAGCGAATACGCTGGGCAATGAAGAACGCGGCGTCATGCGGCAGCTCGACTTTGGCCTGATCGGCCTTTTTCATCAGAATCGCCACGCGGGTTTCCAGCTCCGGTGGCTCGACCGCTACGGTCAGGCCCCAGCCAAAGCGGGATTTGAGGCGTTCTTCAAGGCCTTCGATTTCCTTCGGGTAGCGGTCACTGGTGAGAATGACCTGCTGGCCACCTTCGAGCAGGGCGTTGAAGGTGTGGAAAAACTCTTCCTGGGAACGCTCTTTACGGGCGAAGAACTGAATGTCATCGATCAGCAATGCATCCACCGAACGGTAGAAGCGTTTGAACTCGTTGATCGCGTTCAGTTGCAGGGCCTTGACCATGTCCGCCACGAAACGCTCGGAATGCAGGTACACCACCTTGGCATTCGGGTTCTTCTTTAATAGATGGTTACCCACAGCGTGCATCAAGTGGGTTTTACCCAGGCCGACGCCACCATAAAGGAAGAGCGGGTTGTAACCGTGCTTGGGGTTGTCAGCCACCTGCCAGGCGGCGGCGCGCGCCAACTGGTTGGATTTACCTTCAACGAAATTCTCGAAGGTAAAGGTACGGTTCAGGTAACTGGTGTGCTTGAGCGCACCTTCGACCTGCACGGTACGTTGCTCGGCGCGAACCGGGGCCTGTTGCGAACTGGCGCCGGCCATCGGGTCGAAGCTGTCGCGGGAAGGTTCTTCCTCGGTGACCTCGGCCATTTTCTGCGTGGCGCGCTTGGTCGAAGCCGCAGCAGGTGCTGGCGGCGGCGGACTGGCGGGTGTTTGAGCAGCCTGGGCCTGGGAAGCAGCGGCTGCCAGGGGAGCATTTGGCGCGGCACGCGGTGCCGAACTGCGTTTGCTGCCTATTAATAAGGAAAGCGCAGGCGCCATGCCATTGCCGTGCTCATCGAGCAATTCGAGAACACGCCCCAGGTACTTTTCGTTGACCCAGTCCAGAACAAAACGATTGGGTGCATAGACACGCAACTCGTCGCCTTCGGCTTCGACCTGTAGTGGACGGATCCAAGTGTTGAATTGTTGGGCAGGCAGCTCATCGCGCAGAAGCTCCACGCACTGCTGCCAAAGTTCCACTGACACGGATATCCCCTAAGTTGAAAGCCGGTGAGGCAAAAACAAGCGGCCATTGTAGCGACCAGACGCCGACTTATCCACACGAAGGTGGTTCATCGACCAAGAAGAATCGCCGTTTCATACGCAAAAAAGACGACCAGTGGTCTGTGCATAAGCTCTGTGGATAACCGGGGTTAAGGTCATTGCACAAGTGGGAGCGAAACTCGGTGGATAACCGGCCTGTGGATAAACCGGCATTCCACACACAGGTTATCCGACAGCGCAGCACAGGCTGAACACGGTTTTCCACCGTAGTTGTCATTCTCTGTACAGCAGGTAAAACAAGGGCTAAAGGTACTTATCCACAGAAGGGTGCAGGCCTAGCTTTTATAAGCTTTACAGAAAAGCTTTAAATACTTTCCTTTCTTATTTTTATATTTACCGGCGGTTCGTTCAGCGCAAAACGCCTGGAGATCTATTTATAAGGAAACGCTGGTTGGAAATTGACCTGAAGGCTTGCTTTCTCTAGAATCCCCGGTCTCTTAAAACGGGGGCCATTCCGGCCCGTTGTGGACGAACCAGGTAACACGACAATGAAACGTACTTTCCAACCAAGCACTATCAAACGCGCTCGTACCCACGGTTTCCGTGCTCGCATGGCTACCAAGAACGGTCGTGCCGTACTGTCGCGTCGTCGCGCCAAAGGTCGTGCGCGTCTGGCAGTTTGATAAGCCGGCACTGGAGGTGAGTCAGGACTTCAGTCGGGAAAAGCGTCTGCTTACTCCCCGGCATTTCAAGGCAGTCTTTGACTCCCCTACCGGCAAGGTTCCGGGGAAAAATCTCCTGCTCCTTGCGCGCAACAACGATCTTGATCACCCCCGTCTCGGGTTGGTTATCGGGAAAAAGAGCGTAAAGCTCTCCGTCGAGCGCAATCGCCTCAAACGTCTGATGCGCGAATCGTTTCGCCTGAACCAGGATTCACTGGTCGGTTGGGACATTGTTATCGTCGCGCGCAAAGGTTTGGGTGACGTAGAAAACCCCGAATTGATTCAGCATTTCGGCAAACTCTGGAAACGCCTGGCTCGCAGTTCGCCGGTACCAGCAGTCAAAACCGAAACTGTAGGGGTAGACAGTCCAGATGCGTAAACTGGCACTCGTTCCGATCCAGTTTTATCGCTATGCCATTAGTCCCCTGATGGCCAGTCACTGTCGTTTCTACCCCAGTTGTTCCTGCTACGCGTTAGAAGCCATCGAAAATCATGGCCTTCTTCGCGGTGGCTGGCTGACCTTTCGTCGTTTAGGTCGCTGTCATCCGTGGAATCCCGGTGGTTATGACCCGGTTCCACCTATCCCTACCTCCCGTTCTTCTTCGATGGCCGAGTAATCATGGATATCAAACGCACGATCCTGATCGTCGCCCTGGCAATCGTGTCCTACGTTATGGTTCTTAAATGGAACCAGGACTATGGCCAGGCTGCCCTGCCGACTCAGAATGTTGCCACCAATACGACTGCATCGGGCCTGCCGGATACGGCATCTGGCTCCAACGCTTCCGCCAGTGACGACATTCCACGTGCTGCTAGCGACACCAGCGCACCTGCCGAAACACCGGTGGCTGTGAGCAAGGACCTCATCCAGATCAAAACGGATGTACTGGACCTGGCTATCGACCCACAAGGTGGTGATGTTGCCCAGCTGACCCTGCCGCTGTATCCGCGTCGTCAGGATCACCCGGAAATTCCGTTCCAGCTGTTCGATAACGGCGGCGAACGTACTTATCTGGCCCAAAGCGGTCTGATCGGCACCAACGGTCCGGATGCAAATCCGGCCGGTCGTCCGGTTTATTCCTCGGAGAAGAAGGTTTATCAACTGGCTGACGGTCAGGACCAATTGGTCGTGGACCTGAAGTTCAGCAAGGACGGCGTCAACTACATCAAGCGTTTCACCCTGAAACGCGGCCAGTATGACGTAACCGTTTCCTACCTGATCGACAACCAGAGCGCCCAGCCTTGGACCGGTGCGATGTTCGCCCAGTTGAAGCGTGACGCCAGCGCCGATCCTTCGTCGACCACGGCCACCGGCACCGCGACTTACCTGGGCGCCGCCCTGTGGACAAGTTCGGAGCCGTACAAGAAAGTGTCCATGAAAGATATGGACAAGGCGCCGGTGAAAGAAACCGTCACTGGCGGTTGGGTTGCCTGGTTGCAACACTACTTCGTGACCGCGTGGATTCCGGCCAAGGGCGAAAACAACGTCGTCCAGACCCGTAAAGACAGCAAAGGCAACTACATCATCGGCTACACCGGCCCATCGATGAGTGTTGCCCCGGGCGCCAAGGCCGAGACCAGCGCTGTGCTGTACGCCGGCCCGAAAAGCCAGGCCGTGCTGAAAGAGTTGTCCCCAGGCCTGGAACTGACCGTCGACTACGGCATTCTGTGGTTCATCGCCCAACCGATCTTCTGGTTGCTGCAACACATCCACGCCATTGTGGGTAACTGGGGCTGGTCGATCATATTCCTGACCATGCTGATCAAAGGGATCTTCTTCCCGCTGTCGGCTGCCAGCTACAAATCCATGGCGCGCATGCGTGCAGTGGCACCGAAACTGGCCGCGCTGAAAGAGCAACATGGCGATGACCGGCAGAAAATGTCGCAAGCCATGATGGAGCTGTACAAGAAAGAGAAGATCAATCCGCTGGGTGGTTGCTTGCCAATCCTCGTGCAGATGCCGGTTTTCCTCTCGCTGTACTGGGTTCTGCTGGAAAGCGTTGAAATGCGCCAGGCACCGTTCATGCTGTGGATTACTGACCTGTCGATCAAGGATCCGTTCTTCATTCTGCCGATCATCATGGGTGCAACCATGTTCATCCAGCAGCAGCTGAACCCGACGCCTCCGGATCCGATGCAGGCCAAGGTGATGAAGCTGATGCCAATCATCTTCACCTTCTTCTTCCTGTGGTTCCCGGCGGGTCTGGTGCTGTACTGGGTAGTGAACAACTGCCTGTCGATCGCCCAACAGTGGTACATCACACGTAAGATCGAAGCGGCCGCCAAAGCAGCTGCCTGATTTACACTGTGGATAACCACTCAAGACGCCCCCTAGTGGGGCGTTTTGCTATCTGTCACTTTTGTCTGGATTCCGGTTTATGAGCGTTCCTCGTGAAACCATCGCCGCCGTCGCCACCGCTCAAGGTCGTGGCGGTGTAGGCATCGTGCGTATTTCCGGGCCGTTGGCCAGTGTTGCGGCCAAGGCTTTCAGTGGTCGCGAGCTCAAGCCGCGATTTGCCCACTACGGTCCGTTTTTTGGTGAACACGACGAGGTGCTGGACCAGGGCATCGCGCTGTATTTTCCGGGGCCAAACTCGTTTACCGGCGAGGATGTGCTGGAACTCCAGGGGCATGGTGGCCCGATCGTTCTGGATATGTTGCTCAAGCGCTGCCTGGAACTGGGTTGCCGGCTCGCCCGGCCGGGGGAATTCAGCGAGCGCGCGTTTCTCAACGACAAGCTTGACCTGGCCCAGGCCGAGGCCATTGCCGACCTGATTGAAGCCAGTTCTGCCCAGGCTGCGCGAAACGCGTTGCGCTCCCTGCAGGGTGCTTTCTCGTCACGTGTGCATAATCTCACCGAGCAACTGATCGGCCTGCGCATCTATGTCGAGGCGGCCATCGATTTCCCGGAAGAGGAAATCGACTTCCTCGCCGATGGCCATGTCCTGAGCATGCTCGACAAAGTCCGCGACGAGTTATCCACTGTCATGCGCGAAGCCGGGCAGGGTGCCTTGCTGCGTGACGGCATGACCGTGGTCATTGCCGGTCGTCCGAATGCCGGTAAATCCAGCCTGCTCAATGCACTGGCCGGGCGCGAAGCGGCGATCGTGACCGAAATTGCCGGCACTACCCGTGACGTACTGCGTGAACATATCCACATTGATGGCATGCCGCTGCATGTGGTGGATACCGCCGGTCTGCGCGATACCGATGACCATGTGGAAAAAATCGGCGTCGAACGTGCCCTGAAAGCCATCGGTGAAGCGGATCGGGTACTGCTGGTGGTCGATGCCACGGCACCGGAAGCCCTCGATCCGTTCGCACTATGGCCGGAATTTCTCGAAACCCGTCCCGATCCCGCGAAAGTAACCCTGATCCGCAACAAGGCCGACCTTACGGGCGAAGCCATTGCCCTGGAGATCAGCGACGACGGCCACGTCACCATCAGCCTGAGCGCCAGGTCCGGAGGTGTCGGTCTGGAGCTGCTGCGTGATCACCTCAAGGCCTGCATGGGCTACGAGCAAACGTCCGAAAGCAGCTTCAGTGCTCGCCGGCGCCACTTGGAGGCGCTACGTCATGCCAGTACTGCCCTCGAGCATGGTCGTGCCCAATTGACCCTGGCTGGCGCTGGCGAGTTGTTGGCCGAGGATCTGCGCCAGGCTCAGCAGTCGCTGGGAGAAATCACCGGCGCCTTCAGCTCTGACGACCTGTTGGGGCGAATTTTCTCCAGCTTCTGTATCGGCAAGTAGCCCTCCTGTTATTCACAGACAGGCCGTTCGTGCCTGTCTGCTCTCTCTTTTCCTGAATAAACCCTCCAGTGCCGAGCGGACTTTGTCTGCTTGAGCGAAATTCTCGTGCCTGAATTTCGGGCAAACAACGATTTTCTGTGGATTAAGCCCTGTGAATAACCGCCGCTAAGGTCAGTTGATAACAGGGCCCGAAAACTGAACATAACCGCCTCTGTGGATAACCACCCCTTTCATCCACAGGCTTACACCGGTTATCCAAGGGCCTCATTGGCACATGAACACAGGGTTTTGAATCGCTGTACATATTGAAAATTAAGGGCTGTAGAGATCTATCCACAGAAAGGCAGGTGCATAGAAATAAACATAAAAACAAAGATTTAATAAATTTCTCTCTTTTTAATTTCTATAACTCCGACTTTTCCACAGCTGGTTAAATTTTGTGCAAAGGGTTCTTTAGGAAGGGCGAAGTCCCTATACTTGTCGACCAGGTCCGAAAACCTGAGCTCAAACTATTCCTGAATTACCTACTTAAGCAGGCACGAGGTGCGTGGTGGATTTCCCTTCCCGTTTTGAAGTGATCGTCATCGGCGGCGGTCATGCCGGTACCGAGGCAGCACTGGCCTCAGCACGTATGGGGGTGAAAACCCTGTTGCTGACGCATAACGTGGAAACCCTCGGTGCCATGAGTTGCAACCCGGCCATTGGCGGGATCGGCAAAAGCCACCTGGTCAAGGAAATCGACGCCCTCGGCGGCGCGATGGCCATGGCCACCGATAAAGGCGGCATCCAGTTTCGCGTGTTGAACAGCCGCAAAGGCCCGGCCGTGCGTGCAACCCGTGCACAGGCCGACCGGATTCTGTACAAGGCCGCTGTCCGCGAAATCCTGGAAAACCAGCCGAACCTGTGGATATTTCAACAGGCCGCTGATGACCTGATCGTCGAGCAGGAACAAGTGCGCGGCGTAGTGACCCAGATGGGCCTGCGTTTCCTCGCCGACTCGGTGGTTTTGACCACTGGCACCTTCCTCGGTGGACTTATCCACATTGGATTGCAGAATTTCTCCGGCGGCCGTGCCGGTGATCCACCGTCGATTGCTTTGGCTCACCGTCTACGTGAATTGCCTTTGCGGGTCGGTCGCCTGAAGACCGGTACGCCGCCGCGTATCGACGCCCGTTCCGTGGATTTCTCGGTGATGACCGAGCAGGCCGGCGATACGCCGATCCCGGTGATGTCGTTCATGGGTTCCAAAGAGCAGCATCCACGTCAGATCAGTTGCTGGATTACCCACACCAACGCCCGTACCCACGAAATCATCGCGGCCAACCTCGACCGTTCGCCGATGTATTCCGATGCAGGCGAGATCGAAGGCATCGGCCCGCGTTACTGCCCGTCGATCGAAGACAAGATTCATCGCTTTGCCGACAAGGAAAGCCACCAGGTCTTCATCGAACCGGAAGGTTTGACCACGAACGAGCTGTACCCGAACGGGATATCCACATCCTTGCCGTTCGATGTGCAATTGCAGATCGTGCAATCGATCCGCGGCATGGAAAACGCACACATCGTGCGCCCGGGCTACGCCATCGAGTACGACTACTTCGATCCGCGCGACCTGAAGTACAGCCTGGAAACCAAAGTGATCGGCGGCCTGTTCTTCGCCGGGCAAATCAACGGCACGACCGGTTACGAAGAAGCCGGCGCCCAGGGTTTGCTCGCCGGAACCAACGCCGCACTGCGCGCGCAAGGCAAAGACGCCTGGTGCCCGCGTCGCGACGAGGCCTATATCGGTGTGTTGGTCGACGACCTGATTACCCTCGGCACCCAAGAGCCGTACCGGATGTTCACCTCCCGCGCCGAATACCGTTTGATCCTGCGCGAAGACAACGCTGACCTGCGCCTGACCGAAAAAGGTCGCGAACTGGGCCTGGTGGACGACGCGCGTTGGGCGGCTTTCTGCAAAAAACGCGAAAGCATCGAACTGGAAGAGCAGCGCCTGAAAAGCACCTGGGTTCGCCCGGGCACTGAACAGGGCGATGCGATTGCCGAAAAATTCGGCACGCCGCTGACCCACGAATACAACCTGCTGAATCTCTTGAGCCGTCCGGAAATCGACTACGCTGGTCTGATCGCCGTGACCGGTGGCGGTGCAGAAGATCCACAAGTCGCCGAACAGGTCGAAATCAAGACCAAGTACGCCGGCTACATCGATCGTCAACAGGATGAAATCGCCCGCCTGCGCGCCAGCGAAGACACCAAACTGCCTGTGGATATCGATTACACGAATATTTCCGGACTCTCCAAAGAGATCCAGAGCAAGCTCGGTGCGACCCGCCCTGAAACCTTGGGCCAGGCCTCGCGTATCCCGGGCGTAACGCCGGCAGCCATTTCGCTGTTGATGATTCATTTGAAAAAACGCGGCGCGGGCCGTCAGTTGGAGCAAAGCGCTTGAGTTCGTTGGTCACTTCGCAACATGCAGAAGAGTTATCCACAGGTGCCCGCCAGCTTGGCGTCACGCTGACAGAAACCCAGCACGCGCAACTGCTGGGTTATCTGGCCCTGTTGATCAAATGGAACAAGGCTTACAACCTCACCGCCGTGCGTGATCCGGACGAAATGGTCTCCCGTCACCTGCTCGACAGTCTGAGCGTGATGTCATTCATCGAAAACGGACGCTGGCTCGACGTCGGCAGTGGCGGCGGCATGCCCGGCATTCCGCTGGCTATCCTGTTTCCCGAGTCCCAGGTGACTTGCCTGGACAGCAACGGCAAGAAAACCCGCTTCCTGACCCAGGTCAAACTCGAGCTCAAACTGGATAACCTGCAAGTTATCCACAGTCGCGTCGAAGCGTTCCAGCCTGCCCAACCCTTCAACGGGATCATTTCCCGGGCGTTCAGCAGCATGGAAAACTTCAGCAACTGGACTCGCCACCTCGGCGATAGCGAAACACGCTGGCTGGCAATGAAGGGCGTTCATCCGGCCGATGAGCTGGTAGCATTGCCGGCAGACTTCCACCTCGATAGCGAACACGCCCTGGCCGTACCTGGTTGCCAAGGCCAACGCCATCTGCTGATACTGCGCCGCACGGCATGATTGGGAACACAAGCAAGAATGGCTAAGGTATTCGCGATAGCGAACCAAAAAGGTGGCGTGGGCAAAACCACCACCTGCATCAACCTCGCAGCATCCCTGGTCGCGACCAAGCGCCGGGTGCTGTTGATCGATCTCGATCCACAGGGCAACGCCACCATGGGTAGCGGTGTGGATAAACATGGCCTGGAAAACTCGGTCTACGACCTGTTGATCGGTGAGTGCGACCTGGCCCAGGCCATGCACTTCTCCGAACACGGTGGTTACCAGCTGTTGCCGGCCAACCGCGACCTGACCGCGGCCGAAGTGGTGCTGCTGGAAATGCAGATGAAGGAAAGCCGTCTGCGCAGTGCGCTGGCGCCGATCCGGGAAAACTACGATTACATCCTGATCGACTGCCCGCCGTCGCTGTCGATGCTGACCTTGAACGCACTGGTTGCCGCCGATGGGGTCATTATCCCCATGCAGTGCGAGTACTTCGCACTCGAAGGCTTGAGCGACCTTGTGGATAACATCAAGCGCATCGCTGAACTGCTCAATCCGAACCTCAAGGTCGAAGGCCTGCTGCGGACGATGTACGACCCGCGCCTGAGCCTGATGAACGATGTCTCGGCGCAGCTCAAGGAACACTTCGGCGAACAGCTCTATGACACCGTCATTCCGCGCAACATCCGTCTGGCCGAAGCGCCAAGCTACGGCATGCCGGCGCTGGCGTACGACAAATCGTCGCGAGGTGCCGTTGCCTATCTGGCATTGGCGGGCGAAATGGTTCGTCGTCAACGCAAAAACTCACGCATCGCCGCCGCTCAGGCAACTTAAGGAATCCCCATGGCCGTCAAGAAACGAGGTCTCGGACGTGGACTGGATGCTCTGTTGAGTGGTCCGACTGTCAGCTCGCTGGAAGAACAAGCGGCGCAAGCCGACCAGCGTGAGCTGCAGCACCTTCCCCTGGATCTGCTCCAGCGCGGCAAATACCAGCCGCGTCGTGATATGGACCCGCAGGCGCTGGAAGAATTGGCACAGTCGATCAGGGCCCAGGGCGTCATGCAGCCCATCGTGGTTCGCCCGATCGGCAGCGGTCGTTTTGAAATCATTGCGGGCGAACGTCGCTGGCGCGCCAGCCAGCAGGCCGGGCAGGAAACCATCCCGGCGATGGTTCGCGATGTACCCGATGAAACCGCGATCGCCATCGCCCTGATCGAGAACATCCAGCGCGAAGACCTGAACCCGATTGAAGAGGCGGTGGCCCTGCAGCGTTTGCAGCAGGAGTTCCAGCTGACCCAGCAACAGGTGGCCGAAGCCGTGGGCAAGTCCCGGGTGACCGTGGCCAACTTGTTGCGCCTGATTTCCTTGCCGGAAGTCATCAAGACCATGCTGTCCCACGGCGACCTGGAAATGGGTCATGCCCGTGCTTTGCTCGGTTTGCCTGAAAATCAACAGGTTGAAGGGGCGCGACATGTTGTCGCACGCGGGCTGACCGTGCGCCAGACTGAGGCACTGGTTCGCCAGTGGTTGAGTGGCAAACCGGAGCCTGTGGAACCTGCAAAACCGGACCCGGATATCGCCCGCCTCGAACAGCGCCTGGCCGAGCGCCTAGGCTCTGCGGTGCAGATCCGCCACGGTAAGAAGGGTAAAGGGCAGTTGGTGATTGGCTACAACTCCCTGGATGAGCTTCAAGGCGTACTTGCACATATTCGCTGAAACATTTCCTCATGTAGCGCGCAGTCGGAAATCACTACCTGACAGTTGAATAGGGGCAGAACCGCCCCTATACTCTGCGCGCATTTTGTCGGCACAAATTATGCCAAGTTATTGAATTCTGGCAGCCGACCATTGGAGAGCAAAAGTGATGGAAACCCGCACGCCAAACCGCTTGCCCTTCCATCGCCTGGCAGTTTTTCCGGTGTTAATGGCTCAATTTGTCGTTTTGCTCATCGCTGCTTTGGCGCTCTGGCAATGGCGGGGAGTCGTTGCCGGGTACTCGGGACTTTGCGGAGGCCTGATAGCCTTGCTGCCCAATGTTTATTTCGCTCACAGGGCATTTCGGTTTTCCGGCGCCCGAGCAGCCCAGTCCATCGTCCGGTCTTTTTATGCCGGCGAGGCAGGCAAACTGATTTTGACGGCAGTGCTGTTTGCACTGGTGTTTGCAGGTGTGAAGCCATTGGCGCCGATTGCAGTATTCGGTGTCTTCGTGCTGACTCAGTCAGTCAGCTGGTTCGCTCCCCTGCTGATGAGAACAAGACTTTCGAGACCTTAGGGCGTTTGAGGCAACCATGGCAGAAACAACCGCTTCGGGCTATATCCAGCACCACTTGCAGAACCTGACCTTCGGTCAGCACCCAACCGGCGGCTGGGGCTTTGCCCACACCGCAGCAGAAGCCAAGGAAATGGGCTTCTGGGCTTTCCACGTCGATACCCTCGGCTGGTCGGTCGCATTGGGTCTGATCTTCGTTCTTCTTTTCCGCATGGCGGCAAAGAAGGCGACTTCCGGTCAGCCAGGTGCTTTGCAGAACTTCGTTGAAGTATTGGTCGAATTCGTCGATGGCAGCGTGAAAGACAGCTTCCATGGCCGTAGCCCGGTGATTGCACCGCTGGCACTGACCATCTTCGTCTGGGTGTTCCTGATGAACGCCGTCGACCTGGTACCGGTCGACTGGATTCCTCAACTGGCCATCCTGATCTCCGGCGACGCACACATCCCGTTCCGTGCCGTGTCGACCACTGACCCGAACGCGACCCTGGGCATGGCGTTCTCGGTTTTCGCACTGATCATTTTCTACAGCATCAAGGTCAAGGGCCTCGGCGGCTTCATCGGCGAGCTGACCCTGCACCCGTTCGGCAGCAAGAACATCTTCGTTCAAGCCCTGCTGATCCCGGTGAACTTCCTGCTGGAATTCGTGACCCTGATCGCCAAGCCGATCTCCCTGGCTCTGCGTCTGTTCGGCAACATGTATGCCGGCGAACTGGTCTTCATTCTGATTGCTGTGATGTTCGGCAGCGGTCTGCTCTGGCTCAGCGGCCTGGGCGTCGTTCTGCAGTGGGCGTGGGCTGTGTTCCACATCCTGATCATCACCCTGCAGGCGTTCATCTTCATGATGTTGACCATCGTCTACCTGTCGATGGCGCACGAAGAAAACCATTAAGACCAGTCTCGACTAGTCTGATGTCCTTCCCGGTCAAACGGGAAGGGGCTCTTCACGGGGCCTCTGAAACGATTTGTTTTACCGCTTTAAATTAAAAAAACCTAAACCATACGACGTAAAAGTCGGGAGGAAAGATGGAAACTGTAGTTGGTCTAACCGCTATCGCTGTTGCACTGTTGATCGGCCTGGGCGCACTGGGTACCGCAATTGGTTTCGGCCTGCTGGGCGGCAAGTTCCTGGAAGGCGCAGCGCGTCAGCCAGAAATGGTTCCAATGCTGCAAGTTAAAATGTTCATCGTTGCCGGTCTGCTCGACGCCGTAACCATGATCGGTGTTGGTATCGCTCTGTTCTTCACCTTTGCGAACCCGTTCGTTGGTCAGATCGCTGGCTAATTACTCGGATCTTCCGGGTAATTTGGTGTGATGGACAACGTAACTGCGAGGTGTTGGCGTGAACATTAATGCGACCCTGATTGGCCAGTCCGTTGCGTTCCTGATTTTTGTACTGTTCTGCATGAAGTTCGTATGGCCTCCGGTCATTGCGGCTCTGCACGAACGTCAAAAGAAGATCGCTGATGGTCTGGACGCTGCCAGCCGTGCAGCTCGCGACCTGGAGTTGGCCCAAGAAAAAGCGGGTCACCAACTGCGCGAAGCGAAAGCTCAGGCAGCTGAAATCATCGAGCAAGCCAAGAAACGCGGTAACCAGATTGTTGAAGAGGCTGTTGAAAAAGCCCGTATCGACGCTGACCGTGTGAAGGTTCAGGCTCAGGCCGAGATCGAACAGGAACTGAACAGTGTCAAAGACGCGCTGCGTGCCCAAGTGGGCTTGCTGGCAGTCGGCGGCGCCGAGAAGATCCTGGGTGCCACAATCGATCAAAACGCGCACGCAGAGCTGGTTAACCAACTGGCTGCTGAAATCTAAGCGAGGGCGATCATGGCAGAACTGACCACGTTGGCCCGACCTTACGCTAAGGCGGCCTTCGAGCACGCTCAGGCCCACCAGCAACTGGCCAATTGGTCAGCCATGCTCGGCCTGGCTGCAGCGGTGTCGGAAGACGACACCATGCAGCGCGTGCTCAAGGCCCCGCGACTGACGAGCGCAGAAAAGGCCGCCACGTTCATTGACGTGTGCGGCGACAAGTTTGATGCCAAGGCACAGAACTTCATCCACGTCGTTGCCGAAAACGACCGTCTCCCGCTGTTGCCGGAGATCGCCGCTCTGTTCGACCTGTACAAGGCCGAACAAGAGAAGTCGGTAGACGTTGAAGTGACCAGTGCTTTCGCATTGAACCAAGAACAGCAAGACAAACTCGCCAAGGTTCTCAGTGCACGACTCAACCGGGAAGTGCGCCTGCAAGTTGCGGAGGACGCTGCCCTTATTGGTGGTGTCGTCATCCGCGCCGGCGACCTGGTTATCGATGGCTCGATTCGCGGCAAAATCGCGAAACTTGCCGAAGCATTGAAATCTTGAGTTTGAAGGGGCAGCAGAGCAATGCAGCAACTCAATCCTTCCGAAATAAGTGAAATTATCAAGGGCCGCATCGACAAGCTCGATGTGACCTCCCAAGCCCGTAACGAAGGCACTGTCGTCAGCGTATCTGACGGTATCGTGCGGATTCACGGTCTGGCCGACGTAATGTACGGCGAGATGATCGAGTTTCCGGGCGGCGTCTTCGGTATGGCACTCAACCTGGAGCAAGACTCCGTAGGTGCCGTTGTATTGGGCGCATACCAGTCTCTGGCTGAAGGCATGAGCGCCAAGTGCACCGGCCGCATCCTGGAAGTTCCGGTTGGTAAGGAACTGCTGGGTCGCGTAGTCGACGCACTGGGTAACCCTGTTGACGGCAAAGGTCCACTGGGCAACACCGAGACCGACGCGGTCGAGAAAGTTGCTCCAGGCGTGATCTGGCGTAAGTCGGTAGACCAGCCTGTACAGACTGGCTACAAGGCTGTCGATGCCATGATTCCTGTCGGCCGTGGCCAGCGTGAGCTGATCATCGGTGACCGTCAGATCGGTAAAACCGCTCTGGCGATCGACGCGATCATCAACCAGAAGAACAGCGGCATCTACTGCGTCTACGTAGCGATCGGTCAGAAGCAATCGACCATCGCCAACGTGGTTCGCAAGCTGGAAGAAAACGGCGCCCTGGCCAACACGATCATCGTGGCTGCCAGTGCTTCGGAATCTCCTGCGCTGCAATTCCTGGCACCGTACTCCGGTTGCACCATGGGTGAATTCTTCCGCGACCGCGGTGAAGACGCGCTGATCGTTTATGACGATCTGTCCAAGCAAGCAGTGGCTTATCGCCAGATTTCCCTGCTGCTGCGCCGTCCACCAGGCCGTGAAGCTTACCCAGGCGACGTGTTCTATCTCCACTCCCGTCTGCTGGAGCGCGCATCCCGCGTTTCGGAAGAATACGTAGAGAAGTTCACCAACGGCGCAGTGACCGGCAAAACCGGTTCCCTGACCGCACTGCCGATCATCGAAACCCAGGCTGGCGACGTTTCCGCGTTCGTTCCGACCAACGTGATTTCCATCACCGACGGTCAGATCTTCCTGGAATCGGCCATGTTCAACTCGGGCATCCGCCCTGCAGTGAACGCCGGTGTTTCGGTATCCCGTGTGGGTGGTGCCGCTCAGACCAAGATCATCAAGAAGCTGTCCGGTGGTATCCGTACCGCTCTGGCTCAGTACCGTGAACTGGCGGCATTCGCCCAGTTCGCTTCTGACCTGGACGAAGCGACCCGTAAGCAACTTGAGCATGGTCAGCGCGTTACCGAGCTGATGAAGCAGAAGCAATACGCACCAATGTCGATCGCTGACATGGCGCTGTCGCTGTATGCCGCTGAGCGTGGGTTCCTGACTGACGTTGAAATCGCCAAGATCGGCAGCTTCGAGCAAGCGCTGATTGCTTTCTTCAACCGCGATCACGCCGATTTGATGGCGAAGATCAACGTGAAAGGTGACTTCAATGACGAAATCGACGCTGGCATGAAAGCCGGTATCGAGAAGTTCAAGGCCACCCAAACCTGGTAAGCCGCAGCGGGAGCCGCAAGGCTCCCGCTTGCTAACCTGATAGGTGTTACATGGCAGGCGCAAAAGAGATTCGCAGTAAGATTGCGAGCATCAAAAGCACGCAAAAGATTACCAGCGCCATGGAAAAAGTGGCGGTCAGCAAAATGCGCAAGGCACAAATGCGCATGGCTGCTAGCCGTCCTTATGCGGAGCGTATCCGCCAGGTAATTGGGCATCTGGCCAACGCCAACCCGGAATACCGCCACCCGTTCATGATCGACCGCGAAATCAAGCGTGTCGGTTATGTCGTAGTGAGCAGTGACCGTGGTCTGTGCGGCGGCTTGAACACCAACCTGTTCAAGGCCCTGGTCAAGGACATGGCGGTAAACCGCGAAAACGGCGTCGAGATCGATCTGTGTGTAGTTGGTAGCAAGGGTGCGGCCTTTTTCCGCAACTTCGGCGGTAACGTCGTTGCAGCTATCAGCCACCTGGGTGAAGAGCCGTCGATCAATGATCTGATCGGCAGCGTCAAGGTGATGCTGGATGCCTACCTGGACGGCCGTATTGACCGCCTGTCCGTGGTGTCCAACAAGTTCATCAACACCATGACGCAACAGCCTACCGTGGAGCAGTTGATTCCACTGGTGGCAACCCCGGATCAAGACCTCAAGCACCACTGGGACTATCTCTACGAACCGGATGCCAAGGAGCTGCTGGACGGCTTGATGGTCCGTTACGTGGAGTCGCAGGTCTACCAGGCGGTGGTCGAGAACAACGCGGCTGAACAAGCTGCGCGGATGATCGCGATGAAGAACGCTACCGACAACGCCGGTGATTTGATCAGCGATTTGCAGCTGGTCTACAACAAGGCGCGTCAGGCTGCGATCACCCAAGAGATCTCGGAAATCGTCGGCGGCGCTGCCGCGGTTTAACGGTTCAAATATTCAGAGGATCCAGCTATGAGTAGCGGACGTATCGTTCAAATCATCGGCGCCGTTATCGACGTGGAATTTCCACGCGACAGCGTACCGAGCATCTACAACGCGCTGACTGTACAAAGCGCGGCCGGGACCACCCTGGAAGTTCAGCAGCAGCTGGGCGACGGCGTGGTTCGTACCATTGCGATGGGTTCCACCGAAGGCTTGAAGCGCGGTCTGGACGTTGTCGACTCTGGCGCAGCCATCTCCGTACCGGTCGGTAAAGCGACTCTGGGCCGGATCATGGACGTTCTGGGCAACCCGATCGACGAAGCTGGTCCTATCGCCACCGAAGAGCGTTGGGGCATTCACCGTCCAGCGCCTTCGTTCGCTGAACAGGCAGGCGGCAACGACCTGCTGGAAACCGGCATCAAGGTTATCGACCTGGTTTGCCCGTTCGCCAAAGGCGGTAAAGTCGGTCTGTTCGGTGGTGCCGGTGTAGGCAAGACCGTAAACATGATGGAACTGATCCGTAACATCGCCATCGAGCACAGCGGTTATTCCGTGTTCGCCGGTGTGGGTGAGCGTACTCGTGAGGGTAACGACTTCTACCACGAGATGAAGGACTCCAACGTTCTGGACAAAGTGGCACTGGTTTACGGTCAGATGAACGAGCCGCCGGGAAACCGTCTGCGCGTAGCTCTGACCGGCCTGACCATGGCCGAGAAGTTCCGTGACGAAGGTAACGACGTTCTGCTGTTCGTCGACAACATCTATCGTTACACCCTGGCCGGTACTGAAGTATCCGCACTGCTGGGCCGTATGCCTTCGGCAGTAGGTTACCAGCCGACCCTGGCTGAAGAGATGGGCGTTCTGCAAGAACGTATCACTTCGACCAAGGAAGGTTCGATCACTTCGATCCAAGCGGTATACGTACCTGCGGATGACTTGACCGACCCGTCGCCAGCGACCACCTTCGCCCACTTGGACGCTACCGTCGTTCTGTCCCGTGACATCGCTTCCCTGGGTATCTACCCAGCGGTCGATCCACTCGACTCGACTTCGCGCCAGCTGGACCCGAACGTAATCGGCCAGGACCACTACGACACCGCTCGCGGCGTTCAGTACGTGCTGCAGCGTTACAAAGAACTGAAGGACATCATTGCGATCCTGGGTATGGACGAGCTGTCGGAAGCCGACAAGCAGTTGGTAAACCGTGCTCGTAAGATCCAGCGCTTCTTGTCGCAGCCGTTCTTCGTGGCTGAAGTCTTCACCGGTGCATCGGGTAAATACGTTTCCCTGAAAGACACCATTGCTGGCTTCAAAGGCATCCTCAACGGTGACTACGACCACCTGCCAGAACAAGCGTTCTACATGGTTGGCGGCATCGAAGAAGCGATCGAGAAAGCCAAGAAACTGTAATCCCGGCGCCCGGCAACGGGCGCTAATTTAGGTTGAGGCAATCAGATGGCTATGACAGTCCATTGCGATATCGTCAGCGCGGAAGGGGAAATCTTTTCCGGTCTGGTCGAGATGGTGATTGCGCACGGTGCACTGGGTGATCTTGGTATCGCCCTGGGTCACGCGCCGCTGATCACTAATCTGAAGCCAGGTCCGATCCGCCTGGTCAAGCAGGGCGGGGAAGAGGAGGTGTATTACATCTCCGGTGGTTTCCTCGAGGTTCAGCCGAACATGGTCAAGGTACTTGCCGACACCGTGCAACGTGCTGCCGATCTGGATGAAGCCTCCGCTCAGGAAGCCGTTAAGGCTGCCGAGAAGGCCTTGCATGAACGTGGCGCTGAATTCGATTACGGTTCTGCTGCCGCACGTCTGGCCGAGGCTGCAGCCCAGCTGCGCACCGTCCAGCAGATCCGCAAGAAGTTCGGCCACTAAGGTTGCGCTTGTTGTGCGATTGATTAAAAAGGGTAGCCTCGGCTACCCTTTTTTCTTTTCCGATTTTTACAACCTGGTCGCAGCCGCTGACCACCCAGGATTGGTAGCCAGTCATGTCTCTTGAAATCGTTATTCTCGCTGCTGGCCAAGGCACGCGCATGCGTTCCGCTTTGCCGAAAGTCTTGCACCCGATTGCCGGCAACTCCATGCTCGGCCATGTTATCCACAGCGCCCGGCAACTTGATCCACAGCGCATTCACGTGGTGATCGGCCATGGCGCCGATGCCGTGCGCGAACGCCTGGCGGCGGATGATCTGAACTTCGTCCTGCAGGATAAACAGCTGGGTACCGGTCACGCCGTTGCTCAAGCCGTGCCGTTCATTCAGTCCGACACCGTGCTGGTGCTTTATGGCGATGTGCCGTTGATCGAAGTCGATACCCTGCAACGTCTGCTCAAGCAGGTGGGGCCAGAGCAATTGGGCTTGCTGACTGTCGAGCTGGATGACCCGACTGGTTACGGCCGCATTGTTCGTGATGTGCAGGGCAAGGTCACGGCCATTGTCGAGCAGAAAGATGCCAATGAAGCCGAGCGCAAAATCACCGAAGGCAATACCGGCATTCTGGCGCTGCCTTTTGCCCGTCTCGGCGACTGGATGAGCCGTCTCTCCAATAACAACGCCCAGGGCGAGTACTACCTGACCGACATCATTGCCATGGCCGTGAGCGATGGTCTAGTGGTGGCCACCGAGCAACCGCACGACGCCATGGAAGTGCAGGGCGCCAACGACCGCAAGCAGCTGTCCGAACTGGAACGGCATTATCAATTGCGCGCCGGTCGTCGTTTGATGGCTCAAGGTGTGACGCTGCGCGACCCGGCTCGTTTCGACATTCGCGGTGACGTCACGGTTGGCCGCGACGTGCTGATCGACATCAACGTGATCCTCGAAGGCAAGGTCGTCATTGAAGACGACGTGGTGATCGGCCCGAACTGCGTGATCAAGGACAGCACCCTGCGCAAAGGCGTGGTCATCAAGGCCAACAGCCATATCGAAGGTGCCATCCTGGGTGAAGGCAGCGATGCCGGCCCATTCGCTCGTCTGCGTCCAGGTACTGTGCTGGAAGCCCGCGCGCATGTGGGTAACTTCGTCGAGTTGAAAAACGCGCACCTGGGCGAAGGCGCCAAGGCCGGTCACCTGACTTATCTGGGCGATGCCGAGATCGGCGCGCGCACAAACATTGGTGCCGGCACCATCACCTGCAACTACGATGGTGTGAACAAGTGGAAAACCGTGTTGGGTGAAGACGTGTTCATTGGCTCCAACAACTCGTTGGTGGCGCCTGTGGATATCCTCGACGGCGCGACCACAGCGGCTGGTTCGACCATTACGTCGACTGTGGATAAATCCCAGTTGGCCATCGGGCGTGCTCGTCAGAAGAACATCGACGGCTGGAAGCGGCCGGAGAAGGTCAAGAAGGGCTGAGTTATCCACAGATCGTGGAAATCAAAAGATCGCAGCCTTCGGCAGCTCCTACATGGGGTTTATGTTTTCCCTGTAGGAGCTGCCGCAGGCTGCGATCTTTTTTCATTTATCCACAGATCTTTTCATCACTCCGCGCTTGACGAAGTTTCGCCGATAGGTTTTTATTGCTTCCGTTATCTTTCGAATCGAAACTTACCAAGTCATGTCGAAGCGCAACACACCTCAACGTCGTCACAACATCCTCGCCTTGCTCACCGAGCAGGGCGAAGTCAGTGTGGATGAGTTGGCCAAGCGTTTTGAAACGTCGGAAGTTACGATTCGCAAGGATTTGGCGGCACTTGAAAGCAATGGTCTGTTGCTGCGTCGTTACGGCGGGGCGATCACCATGCCTCAGGAACTGGTGGCCGACCTTGGTCAACCGGTTTCCAAGTACAAACAAGCCATCGCTCGCGCCGCCGTCGCGCGGATTCGCGAGCATGCGCGCATCATTATCGACAGTGGCAGTACCACCGCCTCCATGATCCCGGAACTCGGCCAACAACCTGGCCTGGTGGTGATGACCAACTCGCTGCATGTCGCCAATGCCTTGAGCGAACTTGAGCATGAACCGGTGCTGTTGATGACCGGTGGCACCTGGGACCCGCACTCCGAGTCTTTCCAGGGGCAGGTTGCCGAGCAGGTACTGCGCTCCTACGATTTCGACCAGCTGTTTATCGGTGCCGATGGCATCGATCTGGTTCGCGGTACAACCACCTTCAACGAACTGCTCGGACTGAGCCGGGTCATGGCCGAAGTTGCCCGTGAAGTCGTCGTGATGGTGGAGGCCGACAAGATCGGCCGCAAGATTCCCAACCTGGAGCTGCCCTGGAGCAGCGTCCATACCCTTATTACCGATGAACGCCTGCCGCTTGAGGCTCGCGATCAGATTCAGGCCCGCGGCATCAATTTGATATGCGCGGCTGTCAGTCAGGAGAAATAACATGTGTGGAATTGTCGGCGCAGTCGCAGAACGTAACATCACCGCCATCCTCGTCGAAGGCCTGAAACGCCTCGAATACCGTGGGTATGACAGCGCTGGCGTGGCGGTCTACACCAATGATGAAAAACTCGAGCGCCTGCGTCGCCCGGGCAAGGTCAGTGAGCTGGAGCAGGCATTGACCACCGAGCCGCTGGTGGGTCGCCTGGGCATCGCCCACACCCGCTGGGCTACCCACGGCGCACCGTGCGAGCGTAATGCCCACCCGCATTTCTCCGGTGACCTGGCGGTGGTGCACAACGGCATCATCGAAAACCACGAAGCCCTGCGCGAACAACTCAAGGCCCTGGGTTATGTGTTCACCTCGGACACCGACACCGAAGTCATCGCCCACCTGCTGAACCACAAACTCAAGGATATGAGCGACCTGACCGCGGCCCTCAAGGCGACCGTCAAAGAGCTGCACGGTGCTTACGGCCTGGCAGTGATCAGCGCCAAGCAACCTGATCGACTGGTCGCAGCCCGCAGCGGCAGCCCGCTGGTGATCGGCCTGGGCCTGGGGGAAAACTTCCTGGCCTCCGACCAGTTGGCCCTGCGTCAGGTCACTGACCGCTTCATGTACCTGGAAGAAGGCGATATCGCCGAAATCCGCCGCGACAGCGTGCAGATCTGGGACGTTGACGGCCAGGCTGTCGAGCGCGAAGCCGTGCAGTACCGTGATGGCGCCGAAGCCGCTGAAAAGGGCGAGTTCCGCCACTTCATGCTCAAGGAAATCCACGAGCAACCGTCCGTGGTGCAGCGCACCCTGGAAGGTCGTCTGAGCCAGAACCAGGTACTGGTACAGGCATTCGGCCCACAGGCGGCCGAGCTGTTCGCCAAAGTGCGCAACGTACAGATCGTCGCATGTGGCACCAGTTACCACGCCGGCATGGTCGCGCGTTACTGGCTCGAAGAGCTGGCCGGCATTCCTTGCCAGGTCGAAGTCGCCAGCGAATTCCGTTACCGCAAGGTGGTGGTGCAGCCGGACACATTGTTCGTGACCATTTCCCAGTCCGGCGAAACCGCCGACACCCTGGCCGCTCTGCGCAACGCCAAGGAACTGGGCTTCCTCGCCAGCCTGGCGATCTGCAACGTTGGCATCAGCTCGCTGGTGCGTGAGTCCGACCTGACCCTGTTGACCCAGGCCGGCCGCGAAATCGGTGTGGCCTCGACCAAAGCCTTCACCACGCAATTGGTCGGCCTGTTGTTGCTGACGCTTTCCCTGGGCCAGGTTCGTGGCACCTTGGCCAAAGACGTAGAAGCGACCCTGGTCGAAGAACTGCGTCGTTTGCCAACCCGCCTGGGCGAGGCGCTGGCCATGGACAGCACTGTGGAAAAAATCTCCGAGCTGTTCGCCGAGAAAAACCACACGCTGTTCCTCGGTCGCGGCGCGCAGTTCCCGGTAGCGATGGAAGGCGCACTCAAGCTCAAGGAAATCTCCTACATCCACGCCGAAGCCTACCCGGCCGGCGAGCTGAAACACGGCCCGTTGGCGCTTGTGGATAACGACATGCCCGTAGTGACCGTGGCGCCGAACAACGAGCTGCTGGAGAAGTTGAAGTCCAACCTCCAGGAAGTCCGCGCCCGCGGCGGCCAGTTGATCGTCTTCGCTGACGAGAAGGCCGGCATGACCAACGGTGAAGGCACCCACGTGGTGCACATGCCGCACATCCACGACATCCTGTCGCCGATCCTCTACACCATCCCGCTGCAGCTGTTGTCGTATTACGTTGCCGTACTCAAAGGCACCGACGTTGACCAGCCGCGCAACCTGGCGAAGTCGGTTACTGTGGAATAAGTTATCCACAGGTGATCTAAGCCGTTTGTGATTGAAGATGTTTTGAGACAATCAGCTCAATGTGGTGACGGGGTGGCAAGTTCGCCCCGTCACAGCTTAGTCCTTTGACATCCGATAGTTGAACTATCCTGACGTGGATTTCGGCGTCCTGGGTGTGAGAAATACACTGGGTGATAATCGCGCTAGGGCCCGTCGAAAACCTTCCAATTTTGATAGATCCCCTCTTGTCTTATGGGTAATGACGCCATAGGCATAGGGGAGTAGTCCTTCCAGCCACTCTCTGGGGTGGATAACTACGCTGTTCTCTAATGTTGATACGACCCAATCTGGTAGCCAGGACACATCACGGTCCGAGAAGTTAACTTCGCCGGCTATCAGCAACGCGAGCGTAATACGCAGCGACGACTTTTCTTTCACTAATCGCTCTTGCAGCGCTTGGCAAGCTTCGGGGTTATCCAGTATCGAGCGAAGATCGTCGGGTTTGCTTAGCCTCAACGAGGCTGGAAGCAACGCAGACAACGCTGGCAACGTGTCTGCCCAGCGTTTTCTTACCTCTTGATCAATCCCTGCGAAATCCAGTGCAGGGGGGATTGGCGGTGTGTGCTGGATAACAGTGGGCACCAAATAGCGCAGGCGAAGGTTCATGATGTCCATAAAAAGTCGGTCACTGGCGCATAACGACTCCACGGCAGGTACGGTGTCCAGTTTGGTTGATGGCGGCGGTCCAATAATGAACGTTGCATTGCGTCGGTGGGGCAGGTAATGAACGTCGCCCCAGCTATTGTTTAGACAGTGGGCGAGCCAAGCTTGGGGCGTAGGACCGTTGAGTGGGGCCAGGTTCATTGGGACGCCAAAACCATTGAACACCACGTGACCAAGGGGATTGAGACGGCTCTTCAATAGTTGGTGGAAGTTGTGTTCAAACACGATCGGGGCATAACCGTTCTGAGTGTAAAGGTCGACAATAATGACGTCGTAACGGTCGGGGTTGACGGCTAAGAAGTGCTCTGCATCGACTATCTCGCTGTCAAAGTCGATATGCGCTGCCAGTCGGTTCCGGTTTTCGAGGCTGCGTACCAGTGCTGTTTCGTCCAGATCAATAGCCATTAGACTCGCCACCCTGGTGCTGGCTGCGATCGGTGCCAGTCCGACACCATCTGAAAGTCCTAGCATCAGAACCGAGATATGATTTTTAGCCGGATCCCCCAGAAAACCGATACAGCCCATGTCATCATAATATTGGCCGCAGAAGATCTGTTCGTGTCGAGCAGATCCAGGTCGATCCTTGAGCTTCGGCATCATGTAAGACCACTCCGTTTGAAGGGGTAGGAGTACGGCGAGGTACGTTAGTGCGCAAACGCGTTCGGGTATTTGTCCAGATATGCATTATTGAGTTGCGTATCTTGGGAGCGCATGAAAAGTTTAAAGTCCGGTACTAGAAGGACTAGCAGTGATAACACCAACACCATGACGCCTAGCAGTGTAATTGTCAGGGCGACTCCCAAGTAGGTGATCAAGGCGTTCATCGCGAAACTGCCCAAGGGGCTAGCCGCTGCAGACAGAAATGAAACCGTGGCAAAAATCCGGTTGCGATGGGGCTTGGGCGTCGCCAGCAATCTCACCGCAGATGTAGGAATATTGATTAACATCAGGCCGATGCCGCCGCAGAAAAAGGCCGCTGGTACGATGAACGACGATGAAATAGTGCCAACCACCACTAGGTTGCCTCCCAGTAGTGCAAAACCTGCGGAGACGCACATGTCACGAGGCACCCGTTCGGATAACCACCCGATGATTTTGTAACTTCCCGCCAAAATGCCCAGTCCGAAGCACGAATCCAGAAGACCAATGTAAGTGACCGGATATTGGATGACGTCCTTTACATACAGTGGGATCAAGATAGTGAAAAATGGAAACAGCGCGAAATTGATCAGCATCGCAATAATGGCCAGGTAAAATTCGACTTTCACGCCATAAACCACTTTGAAGCCTGAATAGATCATGCTGAAGCCACTTGTACGTGGTGTTTTTTCGCATGGGTCAACTGCACCGATGTGGCTCGGGATGGTTGCAATCAATGCCCCAGCGATGAGTACTGCAAAAAAATCGGTGACAAAGGCGATAGTGATACCGAACCCGTAAATCAACCCACTGGCCAGTACCGGCCCCAGAAGAATAGAAAAAGACGACATCACACTTTTGGTCCGAAAGGCCAAGGAGACTTTATCGTCATCTGCAAATAAAGGAATAATTGACGCCTGGAGAGGGTCGCGCACGCCGACGATCGCACTGCTGAGCATCATCAGGGCGCCAACCGTCCAAGGGTTGAATGTCCCCGTGGCAGATAACAGAACCATCAATAACGCTGTGAGAAAGCTGATCCATGAGGTCAGTTTGATGATGAGTATTTTGTTGTACTTATCGCCTAGCCATCCCAGCAGAGGTTTGGCTAACACCTCCGCCGCGATGGAACAGGCAATCATGTTGGCAAAATAGAGCGCAGAGCCTGTTTCTTGCAGAGCCCACCAAGCCACCGCCAGTTGATTGCAACGTCCACCCAAAACCATCAGAAAAAAACTGAATTGCACTTTCAGTAGACGTCGGTCGATGTCGGGCAAACTCCACTTAACACCAGCAAACTTTGCGCTCATTTACGCACCTTTGATCCGGATAAGGCGACTACGCCAGTAGATCGTTCAAGAAACGACGGGGAGAGTTTCATCCGAATAGATAGCCAGATAGCGCTCGACGCCACCCTCAAGGCAATAGAGTTCTGCATCTTGGCTGATGCTGCGAACTGCCAGTAAGGCTGCCTTGCTCCTGACACCGGATTTGCAATAAAAAACGATACGGCGGGTAAGGTCGAGTTCTCCTTGGCGCTTGATGATGTCTTTAAGCGGAATTAGTTTGCCGCCCAGCGAGCGTTGCTGATGCTCACTGACTTCGCGCACATCGACCAATTGAAATGGCGTATATGTCGCTTTCCAGTCATGCAATGTATCGGGTGATAGCCAGTAGCTCTAGCGCCATGCGGGGATAGCTGTGGCACCAAGCGTATTCCCAAGGGTCCCGGCACGTATTTTTTTGTCGATGTTCAATAGACGGAAAGTGTTGTCTAGGCAGTCGATAGACAACAATTGCCCGCTCAAGGGCTCACCGGCATCGAGAATGAGTTTTAGTACTTCATTGGCCTGAAGACAACCAAGCAAGCCAGGTACGACACCAAGAACGCCCGCTTCCGAGCAGCTTTGTGTCAAGTGCGGTGGTGGCGGTGTTTCGAACAGGTCTCGGAAGCAAGGTCCCCTTTGGTGAGTGTGCCGGTTGTAATAGTTAAATACCGACACCTGTCCTTCGAATTGACTGATCGCTGCATAGACCATAGGTTTTTCGCATTCGATACAGGCGTCACTGATAAGGTATTTAGCTTCGAAGTTATCAGTGGCATCGACGATGATGTCGTAATCCGCCAGCAGTGACAGGACATTGTCGGCATTCAGTGTCGAGACAACAGTGTGGATGGTGATTTCCGGGTTCAGCTGATTGATGCGGCGCTTGGCCGCCAGTACTTTCAGATCACCTACATCGGCAATCGTATAGAGAATTTGTCGGTGTAAATTACTCACGTCGACGATGTCGTCATCAACGATACCAATCGTCCCGACGCCGGCACCTGCCAGGTACAAAAGTACCGGGCAGCCTAGTCCCCCTGCGCCGACTACCAACACTTTACTGTCTATGAGGCATTGTTGTCCCTGAGCTCCGATCTCACTGAGGATGACCTGGCGGGCATAACGGGAGGTATCTGTCTTCAGATTGCATTGCATTTCAGCCACCTGCCACTGCGTTAACCAGAATTAAGTGCGCATTACTGTTCAATGGACAATGGCGGTGATGCTCACTGGCCACGGGCATGCCGTCGACAAACAACCCTACGAATGGCAGCGGGTACAGATCCTCAGAGAAGACCGGGCCAATAAGACCGGGAAAACGTACGGTTAATTTTTTCAGTACATCGTTAATACACGAACCTTCTGTGACGTATGTTTTATGTTGATCGGTATAGGGCATGAACTGTCGGGGAAAGTGTATGACTACCATGGGTCATCCTTGTATGGTGTCAGTTGTTAGATCATTGGAGAACGAATCCAGTCTGGAGGTGATCAGTTTTCCAATTTCGGACAGTTCGGTCGAGGTCTTGAGAGTGGCCAGACTTTTGAGGAAATACTGGTGCAAATAGTCGAGTCGTTCAGGACGAGCTCGCTCGGAACCGCTGGCCAGCAACCGCCGATGGTAGTTCACGGCGCTGACCGCAAACAGGCAAGCCAGCAAGACACCTCTAGGATTCTTGTCGCCGGTTCCGGATGGCAGTATGTAGTTGTTCGAACTACCCTTAAGTTGGAAGTCATAAATCTCGGCGATCAGGCTGGACCAGATATGAGAGAGCTCATGCACCAGTAACTCTTCAAGGTCCGTTATAGTTGTAAACGCAGCTTCGCCCAGAAACATTTGTTGTGGTAAAATAGGATTGGTCAGGCTAACTTGTTGGTTAGTCAACTTATATATTTTGATCGGTAGATCCAACAAATTGGTCCATTCCGGCAGCAAGGCTTTGAGGTTACTCTTTGCCTCGGTCAGCATATACAGTTCGGCTTTACCCAACGGTTGATGGGGCGGAAATATTGGGGCCCCTTTGACGTGTCGGTTATACAAGTTTGTGGCGAAGTCTGGTTGCAAATAGTCGGTTAAAGGTAATTCGCTACCTTCGATATTTTTACGGACAACCGCGACTAGTGTTAGAAGCTTCATGCTATTGAACATAGGGTTCACAAATGGTAAGCCGCATATTTCAAATAGTATCTCTGATGGCGACATATTTATACCGTCCTCATCCATGGTTGCAGTTTGAGAAAGCTTGCCAGGTCTAGGCTTTTTATTCTGTAGGCGGAAAAGTTGGCTATGGCACTATCTATTTGTCTCTCCGAGATAGAGAGTGCTAGCAAAGCCTCCTTCAAAAGATTTAGTGTTCGATTTCCGTACCACATGTTTTTCAGATACGTTAGTAAGTCATGTTCCTGTTCTTGCGTAATTATCTGTTCTGTCGTCCAATGCCTTAAAAACTGCCTGATATGTATAAGTGGTTCGCTGAGTGGAAGAAAAGGCTCTTGTGCTTGATGTATCAGGGTTACCTCATCGTCGGACATGTCTTGGTCGCTGGCGAATAGACGATACACTTCACCAAAGCCTGTCATTCCAAGCGTATCCATTTCACAGGCTCGAATGGCCCCCATGGACGATAATCCCCAAATGCACCAACCAGCGTTCATGGCGTCCAGTATCTCGGCATGACCAACTGCCGGGTGCGCATGGAATACGCCATCGACAATTGCAAGGTTTGAAGGGGGGGAATGCACCATTAGCCGTTCGATATCACCGCGCTTGATTGGCGGACGCAATACCAGTCCGCCACTGCACAGTAATTGACTATCTATCCCTTGTAAGGAGGGACCAGCAAACAGCGTGCATATCTCAAGCGCTTTGTTTGACATATGTAAGTAACCTCGGACCAACTCTTTTCAAACCAGGTTCAAAAACTTCAAGCCCCGGGATAATTATTCTGACCACAGAGATATCTTCTACCGCTTCACTGAGCAAGACCCTTAGAACGGTGCTGAGTCCGACACACTGCAATCGCTCAATTAGCAACTCCCAAGCTGATTCGATCGTGGGTATCGCGGCTTCCTGGCAATCGATGGAGGAGTAATCGATCATCTGATCTCGGGAGGTGGCTACTGTACGCAAGCGTGAAATGGCCTGAAGTTCAACCGAACGCCCCCTCTTCTCGAAGTATTTGACACGTTCGATAATGTCGTCTCGACCTCCGTGGATGTGGCTTAAACGACTTTGGGCCGCCTCGCAGATAGCCCTGATTAATGCGATTTTCTTAATGGGATGCAAGCCTGAACCCGTGGCCACAGAGATAGGAGAATGGGAGGACTCTTCCATGATAAAAGCCTGAAAGTACGCCAAGCCAAAACAGTTCTCGGTATATCGAATCGATAGATTTAATCCCGCATCATTGATTTTAATAATAAGAGCATCAACATCTGTGCAGTAACTGTCCAGATTGACGAGACGTGAACGGTCATGTACGTGGTTAAAGGCTTGAACATCGCGCTCCATGAGTTCACAAACAGCGTGTACCGAGGCTTCCTCTACGTCATTACCAGACGCTAAGCCACTAGAGCTTTCCCCGAAGAGTCGTTGCCCTGGGTTTTCGGGGTAGGGGATGAATACTAGTTCGGCTGGTGCAAGTACTTTTTGTTTGCGTAATACATCTTCAACCTCGATAGCCATGATTAGCGAATCGGGGTCGACGGAGAAGCCATACAGCATGCAGAATTGATTGAATGCTATTCGTCCTTCGTAGCTTTTAATGAGTTGTCTTGGCGTGCTCCGTAACAGTTTCAGTTGCGCGGTGTTGTATTGCGCAAGGCTGAACTCGATGGCCTCCATGTACGCACCTATCTTAGCCTCTACTGGTCTCAGGCCCTTGCCAGCGTTTACGCAAAGAGATCCCTTAAGAGCATTGGGTCGTATACTGGCGAACACCGGAATGCCGATGCGGTCTAGCCAGGTTGTATCTGTCACTCGGGTAATACCCAAACGAGGCGCTAAATCGTTGACAATAATCTTTAAAGTTTCTTCGGCACTGCGACGACGAAGGCTAGAACTAAACCTGTGCATAAATTATTACACCACTATTGATGAGAGGTATAAGCAAGTTCCATGTTCGGTTTAATAATAAACGGGAGGGAATAGCTTCCCTCCCGTATTTTCAGGCTGCGATTTTAATATCTTCAGGCAGACTCAACACATTGTTGTTCGACTGATGCGCCACAAAGCCGGCATGCATCAGGCTTTCGTCGTTGAGAAGCTCGGAGAATTTTTCTGCAGTTTCTACATCAAGTTGAAGGTCGAATGTTTCATTGTTTAATGTTGAATCCATTTTCTTTATTCCTATCACTAATGTGCGTTTTAGAAATGTCGTTGTACAGCGGCTATGATTTTTCGCCGGTATTACAACTGGAGTCAAACTATTCGCATGGTGGTTAGGGTGAGATTTTATTTTTACGGATATAGCTTACGCAGCCTAGTAAGTTTTCTTACAGAAACTAACTACGTTAGAGGCCATTTCGCTGAAAGAAGTGCAGAGGTGAGCGGCGAACCACCGAGGGTTAGGTTACCTACTCCAGGCTGGCTTAAGCCCTAAAGTCTTGACGCCGGAAAACATGATTTGAAGCAATAGTTAACTACCCCCCATTTCAAGGGAGGTTTCTTCAGCTGTCGCATCGGACGCGTGCCTTGTTCTTTCGGCGTTACAGCAATCTCTTGAGGACTAATGTGGACCACGCTAATCAGCTATCAGTTGTTTGACTATCTCCATCACAGCAGCCGTCATCACCACGGATGAGACGCCGAACATTAGGATACCGTTGGTCGCCTCCAGTGACTGAGCAGCCGCTAATGTTCGCTCATGACTACATCGCCATAGCCCAAGGTCGAGAGGTCACGCCGGAAAAATACCGCGATTTCGCGAAACTTTCGAGTTCACCCAGCAACACGAACAACGCCGCCCAAATGGCCATTTGCATAAAGTTGCTTACCAGAATTACGACCATCGACAACAAGCGAGTTTGCTCGAGCCAGGATGGCGCGGAGCATGGATGGGATCCTCACGGGCTGGATTCTGGGGTATGGCGCCGTTGCCGCCGCGTGTCCAGCAAATACACCATCACACAGGCATACAAAGTCACCAGAATGAACAGCCCCATGCGGATGGCGAAGGCGGTGTAGACGTCCTTGCCCGCTGCGCTGTCCTGTACCGATTGGCCGAGCAGAATGATCAGGGTTGCCATGCTGTTGAGCCAGAAACTCGGTGGTTGTCGGGTTTTGGCCAGGCCGTAGAGTTTTCTGGCCACCAGCAAACCGAACAACAGCATCCACAGAAAGAACATCCACAGATTCACGAACAGGCTTAGCGCGCACCAGAAGAGGATCGCCATCAGGCCGCCGAGCAGGGTCGAGCCGAGCAATTCCTGGCCGGCGCTGCGGGCGCTGGTTGCGCAGCTCTGTTGGCCGAGATTGACGGCTTTCATGATGATCGGCAGATAGCTGGCCGGGTCGATCATGGCCAGCAGGAACGTCGGCAGCACCACCAACGTGGCCCGTAGCGCCAGCCAGCTGCTTTCGGTGGGCGTAAGGTTCGGGCCGGGCTTGGCCGGTGGGGCGCTGGCGGGGTCGGGAAACAGCCAATGGCTGATGGTCAGCGTCGTGACGGCCAGGAACAGTCCCTTGACCAGGGCCACGATCACCTCGAGTGCCAGGGCGAATTCAGCGGTTCCGGCGGCACTGATCAAGGTCAGGCCTACCACCAGGAATGTCGCCACCAGCGGGTTGCCACCGCGCAGGCCGTAACCGAAAGCCAGGAACAGGCACAGTCCGACCATCAATACGCCACTGAGAGGGTAGTAACGCAGCAGGGGGATCAGCAGCAGGCCGGTCCCGGTGGTTAACATCAGGATCAGGATCAGTCCCAGGCTGGCCTTGAACGGCAACGGCCGGTTCATCGCTGCCAGCATCATCAGCGCCAACATCGGCGCGAGGAACGGGATGGGCAGGGCCAGGCCGAAGCTTGCCGCCAGGCACAGCGCCGTACCGAAGCCCAGGCGCAGCGCGCGCTGAACCCGGGCCGGGCGCTCAATACGCATAGGACATCCAGCTCATCAGGCGCAGAAACACGCGCCCAAGAACATTCAGCGGGTTGCCTTCGCTCGGGAAGGCCATGACTTCGGCCTGTCCGCCGGAGCGGATGCCTTGTGGACCGGTCAACTCACCGGGTTCGAACTCGATGATGACCGGGAAGCGCTGGGCCGGGCGGAGCCAGTCGCGACTGTTCTCCACCTTCGGCAGGCTGCCCGGCTGGGTGGTCTGGCCGATATCGACGCCATAGCCGACGCTGCGCACATGGCCTTTGTAGATTTTCCCTGGCAGGGCGTCGAGGACGATGGACACCGGCGTCCCGGGCTGGACACTGCCGAGGTTGTTTTCGGTCATGTCGGCGCTGATCCACACGTCGTGGATGGCGATCAGGGTCATCACCGGCGCACCGGCGGCGGCAAACTGGCCGACATCGGTGCGCAGATCGGTGATCAGGCCGGCCGAGCGCGCGTGGACTTTGGTATTGCTCAAGTCCAGCTCGGCTTTTTCGAGGTTACTGGCGGCGCTGAGCAACTGGGCGTTTTCGTCTTCGTTGCCGCCTTGTTGTTCCCGCGCCCGTTGCACTTCGGCCTTGGCCGCGGCGACCTGGCTGATGGACTCTTCCAGGGTGGCGCGGGAGATCTCCAGGCGACGCAGCGAGATGGTGCCCGGGTCTTCGCGATACAGTCGCTCAAGCCGCTGGCTATCCTGGCGAGCCTTGAGCTCATTGGCCTGGGATGCGCGCAGGGACGCCAGCTTGGAGTCGACGCCAGCGGTGTTGGCGCCCACCTGGCGACGTGTCGACTCAAGGTCGGCGCGGGCGCGATCGACGGCAATCTGGTACTGCTCCGGATTGACTTCAAACAGCAATTCGCCAGCCTTGACGTCCTGGTTGTTGCGTACGTGCACCTTGGTCACCCGGCCGGATACCTCGGCCGCCACCGGCACAATGAAGGCCTGCACCCGTGCCTGTTGCGTGTAGGGCGTGTAACGGTCGGCCATCAGGTACCAGACCAGGCTCAGAATGATCAGCAGTACTACCCAGTTGATGGCTTTTCTGGCCGGGTCGGCGGCGGGTGCCGGGGTGTTCTCGGCGGCCGGTTGTGGGCTGTCATTCATGGGCATTTTCCTTCGGTTCGTCGAGCAGGTCGCCCCAATCGGTCCGTTGTTGCATCTGTTGGCGGGTGGCCGGGTCGATCATCGGCTGGTCGCTGTACCAGCCACCGCCCAGCGCCTTGTACAGGGCGATCAGGCTGTTGACGGCGGTGCCACGGTTGACCAGGTAGATATCCTGCTGGGCAAACAGGGCGCGCTGGGCATCCAGTACGCGCTGGAAATCCGAATAGCCTTCGCGGTACTGGGCATTGGCCAGGGTCACCGAACGTTCGGCGGCCACCGATGCATCGCTGAGGATCCGGTCACGCTCCAGCGCCTTGATCAAACCGGTCGCGGCATCGTCAGCCTCGCGTGCAGCCTGGCGTACGCTGTCCTGGTAGATAACGATCAACTGCTGCAAGCGCGCATCCTGCACGCGGACGTTGTTGGTGATCCGGCCATGGTCGAAGATGTCCCAGCGCAGGCTGGGGCCGGCCACCATGTCGAGGGTATTGGATGCACCGTTGAGCGAGCTGGCAGACCAGACGATGCTGCCCAGCAGGCTGATGGAGGGGTACAAGTCAGTCTCGGCCACACCGATCAACGCCGACTGCGCCGCCACTTGCAACTCGGCCGCACGAACATCGGGACGCCGCACCAGCAGATTCGCCGGTACATCCTGCAGCACAGCCGTATCGAGCAATGGCACCACCCCGGTGTAGCGATTCAGGTCAGGGATAGAGCCGGGTGGCTGGCCGATCAGGGTGGACAATGCATTTCGCAAGCTCGCCACCTGGCTCTCGAAATCCGGGATGGTACTCAGGGTGCCCAGGTACTGGGTCTTGGCCTGTTGCAGGTCGAGTTCAGCCTCGGCCCCGCTTTTGAACAGGCGCTCGGTGATCTCGTAGCTGCGTTTTTGCAAGGCGGCGTTACTGCGGGCGATGGCCAGGCGTGCCTCGGCGGTGCGCAGGGCGTAGTAGTTTTGCGCAAGCTGCGCGTGCAACAGCACCAGGGCATTTTCATAGTTGGCCTGAGCGGCAAACCAGGACGCGTCGGCCGACTCGATGGCTCGGCTGAAACGCCCCCAGAAATCCAGCTCCCAACCAATATCGAAGCCGACACTGTGCTGCCAGAAATGCGTGTCCTGTGGGTTGGCGCCGCCCGATTGTCGACGGTTCAGGTACAGGCTGTCGGCGCTGGCCTGCTGCAATTGCGGGTAGCGTCCACTCAGGGCGATGCCCAATTGCGCGCGAGCCTCCATGACCCGCAGGCCAGCGACCTGCAGGTCGGGGTTATGGGCGTCGGCTTCGGCAATCAGGTGATCCAGCACCGGGTCTTCGAACACACGCCACCATTGGCGGCTGTCCGGTTGCGCGCGTTTTTGCCCGGCCATTTCCAGGGCCGGGCTGTTCCAGTGTTCGACCCAGGGCTGGGCTGGCGACTGGAAATCCGGGCCCAGTTGCACGCAGCCACCCAGAAAGGCAGTCCCGCAGAACAGCAGCCGGCTGATGCGAGCAGGACATGGCATCAAGCGCAAACTCCTCAGAGGGGACGCTGATCGTTCATGGCCTCGATGTGCGGTGTCTCGTTCAACGCCTCGATCTCTGGTGTTTCGTTCAGCAGCTCGGCAGACGGTTGGTCCTGGACCCATTGCCAGAACAGTTGGTAGCCCACCGCCAGCGCAACCGGGCCGATGAACAAACCAATGAAACCACCACTGACCATGCCGCCCAGGGCGCCAATCAGAATCACCGGCATCGGGACATCGACGCCGCGGCCAAGCATCAAGGGTTTGAGGACGTTGTCGGCCATCCCGGCGATGAGGCTATAGATGCCAAACACAACAGTGGCCAGGCTCGTCCCTTCGGTGGCGAAGACATAAGCGATCACCGGAAGGGTCACCAGCAGCACCGGCAATTGCATGATCCCCATCAGCAGCGCAACCATCGCCAGCAAGCCGGCACCGGGGACACCCATGAGCACGAAACCCACACCAACCAGCAACATCTGAATGAACGCGATGCCGACCACGCCCTGGGCCACCGCGCGGATGGTTGCGGTGCAGAGCTCGGTGATGCGTGGGCCACGCTCCGGTCCGGAAAGACGCGAGGTGATGGCCAGGGCGCTTCTTTCGCCGTTTTCGCCATAGGCCATGAACACGCCGGCAATGATCAGGGCGCCGATGAACAACAGAAAACCGACACCAACGTCGGCCATTTTGCCCAGCAAGGTCAGGCCGATGGACTTGATATAGGGCATCAGCTTCATGAGCACGCTGCTCATGTTGGTGGCGGCCTGCATCCAGTAGTCGTAGAGCGGCTGGCCAACAAGTGGCAGGGACGCGATTTTTTCGCTGGGTAGCGGAATATGCAACGTATCGGACTTGAGGATCGCCAGGGTGCCCTGGACCGATTCACTGATCGAGGTGCCCAGCAGGTAGATCGGCACCATCAGCAAGGCCAGGGCGACCACCACGATCAGGGTGGCGGCACGACCGTCCTTGTTGACCACCTTGCGCTTGATCAGCGCATGCAGGGGATACAGGGTGATCGCCAGAATCAGTGCCCAGAGCATGAGGTTGAGGAAGGGGTGGAAGATCTGGAAGCAGAACAGTACCAGCACCGTAATCAGCCCGGCGCGTATCAGTACATCGAGCAAACCACCGGACAGTGCTCTAGCGGAAATGTTAGTGCGCAACATTTTCGAACTCCTTGCGGTGTCACCAGGTTAGCCAGCCAGTTGAAGTTCACTCTTCCCTACCCGTGAATCTTGAACGCAGGATCGATGGTCCGTCGTCCAGGCGTTTACAACTAACGCCTTCTTTCAGGTAGGGAAAATTCAACGAGGTACCTACTAAAACTCAATAGGTAACAGGGTGGCTTGTAGTATAGGAGCAGTCGAATATTCCGCCTGATGACGCAGGCTGGAATTCTGCCGCTGTGGATAGTGTCCGCTGACGAACCCATGCCGGAAGCGAGTGGGGAGTGGAGCCGAAGGCATTTGTTCCCGGTCTGGCATTAGCCGCTTCAGCGGGCGGGGCGGGATCATTGCGGACAGTCGCATCCGTCGCAAGAAAATAACCCTCATTAATTATCAATAATCCCGGGTCCGCTCTTTGAGGTGTGTGCCACGCTTCGTTTTTACGGTGGAGGCGCTAGAGTGCAGTAGCCCGTTGATTTAGTTGATGGTCGGGTGCCCAACTATGTTGTTGGGCGTTCGCGCTTAACATCCCGGTCTTCGGTTGCGATTTATCTATTTGAAATGAGGACATGCCCATGGACCGCTTCCAGGAAATGCAGGTCTTCGCTGCCGTCGCCCAGGAACAGGGTTTTTCGGCGGCGGCGCGGCGTTTGGGTCTGTCGGCGGCCAGTGTCACCCGAGCGGTGGCGGCGCTGGAGCAGCGCATTGGCACACAACTGCTCACGCGTACGACGCGCAGCGTGTATTTGAGTGAGGCCGGTCAGCGATATCTGGAGGACTGTCGGAGAATTCTCGCCGAGGTGCAGGAAGCCGAGGATTCGGCAGCGGGCAGCCATATCCATCCTCGTGGGCAACTGACCATCACCGCACCGGTCTTGTTTGGCGAGCTGTTTGTCACGCCGCTGATGGTGAGCTACCTGACGCAGTTCCCCGAGGTCTGCATCAACGCGCTGCTGGTGGACCGGGTGGTGAGCGTGGTCGAGGAGGGCGTCGATGTGGCCGTCCGCATCGGCGAGCTACCCGACAGCAATCAGCATGCGATTCGCGTGGGTGAGGTGCGGCGGGTGATCTGCGCCTCGCCTCAGTTTCTGGCCAGCCATGGTCAGCCCAGGCATCCACAGGAACTGGCTCAGGGGCCGATCATTGCGACATCGGCCATTGGCCAACTCAGGAGTTGGCCATTCATTGAAGACGGCGAAACCCTGAGTGTGCGGGCTGAACCGCGGCTGGTGGTGACGGCGAATCAGGCGGCCATCACGGCAGCCAGTCTGGGGTTGGGGTTCACGCGGGTGCTGTCTTATCAAGTGGCGAGCAAGGTGGCCGCCGGTGAGCTGGAGATTGTTCTGGCTGACTTCGAACTGCCGCCATTGCCCATCCACGTGCTCTATCAGGGCGGGCGCAAAGCCCCGGCCCGGGTGCGCAGTTTTGTGGATTTCGCGGTCAAGACCCTGCGCGAGCATCCGGCGCTCGAGCGTTGAGTTATTTCACCCAGTGAAATAATGGATTGCGTTTGCTGGTGATTCTGTTGTTTTGCTTGTGAGTGGAAGATACGACCCACCGGCGCTGGCCTTCCTGAACAGCACCACTGACCCGAGGTGTCGACCATGCAAGCGATCAAACTCTACAACTTCCCACGTTCCGGCCATGCGCATCGTGTCGAGTTGATGCTGTCCCTGCTGAAATTGCCGACCGAATTGATCTTCGTTGACCTCGCCAAGGGCGAACACAAGCAACCGGCGTTCCTGGCGCTCAATGCATTCGGTCAGGTGCCGGTCATTGATGACCAGGGCGTGGTGTTGGCCGACTCCAACGCGATTCTGGTGTATCTGGCGCAACAGTACGGCAACGGCCGTTGGCTGCCGGCTGATCCGGTGGGTGCGGCCAACGTCCAGCGCTGGTTGTCGGTGGCCGCCGGCCCGATTGCCTTCGGTCCGGCCCGGGCCCGATTGATCACTGTATTTGGTGCACCTTACAACGCTGAAGAAGTGATTGCCTACGCCCATACCGTGCTCAAGGTGATCGATCACGAACTGGCCGATACAGCGTATCTGGTCGGCACTGAACCGACGATTGCCGACGTCGCCGCCTACAGCTACATCGCCCATGCGCCGGAGGGCAATGTGTCGCTGGACGAGTACCCCAATATTCGCGCGTGGTTGGCCCGTGTCGAAGCCTTGCCAGGTTTTGTCGGCATGCCGCGCACCGTCGCCGGCCTGCAAAAAACTGCCTGATGCTCGCGGCCCGGTGTTGCCGGGCCGCCCCGATCTGCGCCATTGGCGCAAGGGAGAAGCCGTATGGACCGTTCACCCTGGCATGCCGGCGAGAAACAATTGCAGGCGCATGTAGGCGTTGCCGAACGAATGGAGATTTTCGGTCGTAAGGTGATTCGCAGCGAGATGCCGGACCAGCACCGCACCTTCTATCAGCAATTGCCGTTCATGCTGTACGGAGCGGTGGATGGCGACGGTCATCCCTGGGCCAGCATCCTTGAAGGCCAGCCCGGATTCGCACACTCGCCAGCACCTGGCTTGTTGCAGTTCAGCAGCCTGCCTGCCTTTGATGACCCCGCGCAGTTGAGTGACGGCGCGGCCATCGGCCTGTTGGGTATCGAGTTGCATACCCGCCGGCGCAACCGCATCAATGGACATGTCCGTGCCATGACGACTGGCGGTTTCGCGGTGACGGTGGATCAGTCCTTCGGCAATTGCCCACAGTACATTCAGTTGCGCCAGTTTCGTTCGGTGCCGCTGGCCGACCCTGCGACGCGAGTCGCGCAACACTTCAACGAACTGGATGACGCGGCTAAGGCCATGATCGCCGAGGCGGACACGTTCTTCGTTGCCAGCTATGTGGAGGTCGATGGCGAGCGCTCGGTGGATGTATCGCACCGTGGCGGTCAGACCGGTTTCGTACACGTGGAAGGCAATCGCCTGACCATTCCGGACTTCGCCGGCAACCTGCATTTCAACACCTTGGGTAACCTGCTGCTCAATCCCCGGGCCGGGTTGTTGTTCATCGATTTCAATACCGGTGACTTGCTGCAGCTCAGCGGGCGCACCGAAATCATTCTCGAGGGTCCGCAGGTCGAGGCGTTCCAGGGAGCCGAGCGCCTGTGGACAATCGATGTCGAACACGTCGTACGTCGCCCCGCCGCCCTGGCATTACGCTGGCGCTTCGACGGCGTATCACCCACCAGTTTGCTCACCGGTACCTGGGAGCAGGCCGCGGCGCGTTTGCAGGCCAAAGCCCTGGGGGACCAATGGCGGCCGTTGCGGGTGACGCGCATTGAAGCGCAAAGCCACAGCATTCGCTCGATTTACCTGGAGCCCGCCGACGGAGCCGGATTACCGCTTTTCCAGGCCGGGCAGCATTTGCCCCTGCGCTTCAACATTGACGGTGAAGTGCACATCCGCACGTACAGTTTATCGAGCGCCCCGTCCGATGATTTTTTCCGCATCAGCGTGAAGCGCGACGGGCGGGTCTCTACCCATTTGCATGAGCGGATTCGGGTCGGCGACCTGTTGGAGGCGCGGGCGCCGCAAGGGCATTTCACCGTGGCGCCCCATGAGCGTCGGCCACTGGTGTTGCTGGCGGCCGGGGTGGGCATCACGCCGCTGTTGTCGATGCTGCGCGAGGTGGTTTACCAGGGGTTGCGCACCCGGCGTATCCGCCCGACGTGGTTTATCCAGGGTTCGCGTACGCTGGCCGACCAGCCGTTCCGCCGTGAACTGGATCGCTTGCTCGAAGACGCCGGTGACGCGGTGCGGGTGGTGCGAGTGCTCAGCCAACCGGAAGCCGAGGCGGTGCAAGGCGCGGACTTCGACCTCAGTGGGCGGATCGACGTCGCGCTGCTCAAGGAGCTGCTGACAGTCGAGGACTACGATCAGCCGGACTTTGTTGTCTGTGGCCCCGGAAGTTTTACCCAGGCGCTGTACGACGGCTTGCGCGAGCTGGACATTCGCGACTCGCGGATTCACGCCGAAACCTTTGGCCCGTCCACCTTGCGCCGGCGCCCGGACCCCGATGCGGTGGTCATCGAGCAACCACCTGCCGCCACCACGTCGGTGCCCGTGGTGTTCCAGCGCTCGGCCAAGGAAGCGCGCTGGCAGCCGGAGGGCGGCAGTTTGCTGGAGTTGGCGGAAAGCCGTGGCCTGCGCCCGGAATTCAGTTGTCGCGGCGGCTCCTGCGGCACCTGCAAGACGCGTCTGGTCAGCGGTCAGGTGCATTACCCACTGCCGCCAGCGGAGGTGCCGGATGACGGGCAGGTGCTGATTTGCTGTGCGATTCCGGCGCAGGGGGCGCAGCCGTTGGTGCTCGATATCTGAAGGAAGATTACCGCTGAACATTGCCCGCCGGTCGATGGCTGGGTAGGGTAGGGGCAGAACGAAAAAGGGCCGCAGAGGCTAAGACCATTCGGTCAGGCCCCTGACATTGTGGGAGCGGGCTTGCTCGCGAAGGCGTCGTGTCAGTCAACATCAACGTTGCTGACCCACTGCCTTCGCGAGCAAGCCCGCTCCCACAAGGTTTGCGGCCCTTTCTGCATTTCAGGAACAGGCGTTTCAATGGTTTTTTTCACTCGCTCGATCGCCTTGCTGTTGGCGCTGGTGCTGACCGCCGGATGCGAAAGGCACGACGCACCGCCGCTGGATCAGCAACTCTACGTCTGGCAGCGACAGTGGACGCCGGCCCACGACGCCGCCCTCAGAGACAGCCGTGCCGACTTTTCAACGTTGCGGGTGCTGGCCTTGCAGGCCTTCCCCGAGGCCGGCTGGAGCCGTGCCCGCATTGATCCGGTATTGCTCAGGCGCGATGGTCGGCCGGTGATTGCGGTGGTGCGCCTGGACGGGCAGCTCAAGGCACTCGATCAGCAAGAGGTCACCGCACAGATCCATCAGGTGATCAGCGACTGGCAGGGGCAAGGGTTGAACCTCGCTGGCGTAGAAATCGACCACGATGCCGGCAATGCCCGGCTACCTTCGTACCGCGAATTTCTCGCGCATCTGCGTGAAGCATTGCCGACTTCGCTGCCGCTGAGTATCACGGCGCTGCCGTCCTGGCTCGACAGTCATGAACTGCCGGCGTTGTTATCCACAGTCGACAGCAGCGTATTGCAGGTGCACGCGGTGAGCGATCCGCGTCGTGGCTTGTTTGATGCCGATCAGGCCCGGCAATGGGCGAAGGCCTGGAGCCGCGTCACGACAAAACCTTTCTATCTGGCGCTGCCAGCCTACGGCGTGGCGTTGCTGCCGTCGGCGGACGGCGCACCGGTTGTGGAGAGCGAAGTGACGCTGGAGCGCGAAGGCCTGCGCCGGGAATTACTCGCCGATCCGCAGTCACTGCGTACCCTTGGCACCGAACTGCGTGATGATCCACCCGAGCATCTGGCGGGCTTGATCTGGTTTCGCCTGCCATTGGCCAACGACCGCCGGGCCTGGAGCTTGACCACCTTGCGCGCCGTGGCGCGTGCTGATGTCCTCGACAGTCAGTTGACGCTGCAACTCTCGGCCGACAATGGGCTCTATGACATCGGCATCAGCAACCAGGGCAACCTCGACAGCGCCTGGCCCGAACGCCTGACACTCGCGGTCAGCGGCTGTGACGGGGCCGATGCCTTGGCCGGTTACGCGTTGCAACAGCGACCGGATCTGCTTACCTTCACCCGCCTGCGCGATGGCCGAATTCCGGCCGGCGGACAGCGTGCCATCGGTTGGGCTCGCTGCGCACACATTGATCAAGGAGGTTCGAATGTTCACCCGTAACTGGCCGCGTCATTTGCTTTGCCTGAGCCTCAGCATGCCGCTGGGTTCGGCGCTGGCCTGCGGCCCGGATTTCCCCATGCGCCTGCTGGATAACCGTGGCCAGTCGCTGGCGGAACTGCCCGAAGGCAACTTCAGCTTTGAAATCAGCCGCCTCGGCCACGCCATCAACGGCTTGAAGAACGTCACCGCTGGCGCCGACTATAGCGATCAACCTGACGCGGTAGCGCTACGGGATCAGGCCGAACAGGCGGGACTTTCCGCAGAGCAACAAGTGTTGGTTAAACACCTGCGCGGCCTGACGGATGCCCGTCAGGTTGAAACCGAAGGCGCGCAACTGCCGCCCGAACTCAGGTGGTACCTGGCGGGCGCTGTGGCATTTGGCGCGGGTGATAATGCCTTGGCCGCCGGGTATTTCAAGAAAGTCCTGGCCTTGCCCGCCGAGCAACGGGCTTCGCGCAGCACCTGGGCGGCTTACTCGCTGGGGCGCGCGTTGTTCGCCATGAGTGCCGAAGCCAATGCGGCGCCGGATCTGCTCGAACAATCGGCAAAGGCCTTCGAGCAAACCCGGCAACTGAGCATCGACGGCTTCAGCGATCTGCTGGAACTGGGTGTCGCCAGCCTCGGCGAAGAAGCCCGGGTCGTGCGCACTGCCGGTGACTGGAACCGAGCCATCGAGCTGTACGCCACGCAGAATCTGCACGGCTCCGCGGTGGGCTATTCCTCGTTGAAGCTGTTGATGGCGGACCTGATGACGCTGCCGGATGATCAAGTGGCCGAGTTGCTCAAGGGCCAGCCCGTGCAGCAGTTGGTGACTGCGTCCTTGATCAGCCGCTTGGGCTGGTCGTTTGGCGAGCAACCACCGAACGAACAGAAAATGATCAAGCTGTTGCAAAACAGCACGCGCGGCAGTCTCGAAAACGCCGACCGCCTGGCGGCGATGAATTATCAACAGGGCGATTACGCCAGCGCCAAGGCATTCCTCGAGCATGCCGGCGATGGCGGATTGGCCTGGTGGCTGCGGGCAAAACTGGCGGTGCGCGACGGCGACAAAACCGCAGCCGCCGCAGCCTATGCCAAAGCGGCCCAGGCCTTCCCGAAGAATGAATCCTGGGGCGAGCGACGCACTCCGGACTACGACTACGAAACGCTTCAGCCCAAATGCCGGGTCGAGGGTGAAAGTGCGATCCTCGCCCTGCAACGCGGGGATTACCTGCAAGCCTTCGATCAGCTGTATCGCAGCCAAAGCATTTACTGGTTCGACGCCGCCACTGTTGCCGAGCGCGTGTTGACCCTCGAAGAACTCAAGCACTACGTCGACACCCAAGTGCCGGCCCCGCCACCGCTCACCCAGCAGGAACGTGACAACTACGTGCCCTTGCCAGTGGCAGCGAGCCTGCGCAATTTGCTGGGGCGGCGTTTGTTGCGCGAAGGCCATTACGAGCAAGCGCTGGCGTACTTCGATAATGACGGCTTGCGGCACAAGGCCAGGTTGTACGGCGAGCAACGCCAGGCGGCAGATTCAGCCTGGTGGCCGACCCGTCGCGCCGCTGCACTGTTCAATGCCGCCTGGACGGCGCGTGAGTGGGGCATGGATATCCTGGGCTACGAAATGGCGCCGGATTACGCCACGTTCGGCGGCAATTACATCCTCGAAAACGCCGAACTCAAGGTCGGCCCATTGATGGCCGAGGACGAAGTGAAGCGTCAGCAGGCCAGCGCCGCCCAGCCCGATCAGCGTTATCACTATCGCTTCGTGGCCACGGCGCTGGCGAGCAGGGCGGCGGATAACTTGCCTCACACCAGTCAGGCGTTTGCGGCGGTGCTGTGCGAGGCCTCGGGGTGGAACAGCAGCCTTGAAGAGCAAAGTGCGATTTATCAGCGTTATGTCAAAGAAGGGCCTTACGTGGAATGGGCCGCCGACTTCGGCCACCAATGCCCGTACCCCGACTTCGAGAACGCCGACAAGCGCTACGTGACTCAAGTCACCGACGCGGCGCGTTCGGCCTTGCGCCCGTACAAGACGCCGTTGCAGGTCGGTAGCGTACTGGCGTTCGCGGCAGTCGCGCTGTTGCTGTTCAAGCGTCGCCGCCGCAAGGCGCCATGAGGTTCAAGCCTGTTGCACAAAGGTCAGCCGCACGGCGAAACCGATCAACAGGCTGCCGAACAACCATTGTTGCAGGCGCTGGGCTGAAGGGCTGCGTTGCAGCCAACGGCCGAGTGCCGCGCCGATCAGGGCGTAAGCGCTGTCGAACAGCAGACCGACACCGACCAGCACCACGCCCAGGGTCGCAAATTGTCCGAGCACCGGCCCGGCCTGTGGGTTGATGAATTGCGGTAGCAGCACCGAGCAGAACAACAGTGCCTTGGGGTTGAGCAGGTTGGTCAGCAATCCGCGCCGGATGGCTATGCTCCAGCGCGGTTTTTCGCCGGTTGTGTCGGCGTTTCCGAGGTTCGGCAGCATCGTCGTTCGCAGGCACTGAATGCCGATCCACAGCAGGTACGCGGCGCCGGCCAGGCGCACCACATCGAAGGTCCAGGGCGCCGCCTTGAACAGTGCCGCCAGCCCCAGCGCGGCCAGTCCCACATGACAACCCCGGGCGATGCCCAAACCCACGGCGGTGGCCAGCGCGGCGCCTTTGCCCTGGCGAGCACCCGTCTGCAACAGCAGGATCATGTCAGGCCCCGGCAACAGATAGACCACCGCCAGCGCCATGAAAAACATCCAGAGTCCGTCCACGTTGCACCCCCATTCGTTGTCGATTCGGTAGTGCCAGTCTAGGGCCGGAGGGCAGGGCAGGTGCTTGCGTTGTCAGCTACTATCGGGGGCTGTATTGGCATAATCTGCCACTTTCTTTCACATGCACCATCGGAATCTGCCAAGCCATGAAACTCGACGCCTATGACCGCAAGATTCTCGCCGCACTGCAACGGGACGGCCGCCTGAGCAATGTGCAACTGGCAGACGAGATCGGCCTGTCGGCATCGCCGTGCTTGCGCCGGGTACGGATGCTTGAAGAAGCGGGGGTGATTCGCGGCTATCAGGCCAATCTGGATCGCGACGAAGTGGGGTTGGGGCTGACGGTGTTTGTCGGGGTCAAGGTCGAGCGCCATAACGACGAACAGGCCGAAGCCTTTCGCCTGGCGGTGACAGCATTGCCCGAGGTGATTTCGGCGTTTCTGGTATCAGGGGAGTCGGACTTTCTGCTGCAGGTGGTGGTGCCGGACCTGCGTGCCTATGACCGGTTTCTCACCGGGCGTTTGTTGAAGCTGCCGGGTGTGAGCGACATCCGCAGCAATTTTGCGATTCATACGGTGAAGGCGCCGGGGGCGTTGCCGTTGGAGCATTTGCCGCTCTAGACCGAGTTGCCTGATTCGCGAGCAAGCCCGCTCCCACATTGGTTTTGCATTTCATCTGACCGATATTCGGGCCGACAGTCATTCCGTCCAGCAACGCTACTGGCCGAACGCCTCTTTGGCATATGATCCCCAGCCTTCGCGCGGGCAGGAGTCAATATGCAGCTCAAACACAAGATCGTCGCCCTCGGGATTCTGCCGCTGGTGCTGGCCATTGCCGTCATCTGCGCGCTGGTGATTTCCCTCAACCGCCAATTGGGCGATCAACAGGCGCAACTGATCGAAGACAGCATTCTGGCGAGCAAGCGTGCGGAACTGAAAAACTACGTGGAAATGGCCCAGAGCCTGATCGCCCCGCTGTACGACGACGGCCATGGCGACGCCCGCGCCCAGCAGCAAGTGCTGGAAGAACTGCGCAAGCTCAGCTTCGGCATCAACGGCTACTTCTTCGTCTACGACTACGAAGGCCGCAGCCTGATGCATGCGCGCCAATCGGACCTGGTGGGCCAGTACCTGTGGGACATGAAGGATCCCCACGGCCTGCCGGTGATTCAAGCGCTGCTGAAAAGCGCGCAATCCGGTGAAGGCTTCCAACGCTACGCCTGGAACAAGCCCTCCTCCGGCCAGGTGACCGACAAGCTCGCCTACGTGGTGATGCTTGACCGCTGGGGCTGGATGCTCGGCACCGGCATCTACCTCGAAGACGTCGAGCGCGCCACCCAGCAGGCCCGTGCCGAAGTGGCCATGGGCATCCGCAAGACCATGATGGCGATTGCCGTGGTCGCACTGGTCGCGGTGCTGTTCGTCTTCGCCACCGGCATGACCCTCAACGTCAGCGAGCATCGCCTGGCGGACAAGAAACTGCAGCGCCTGACCCAGCGCATCGTCAGCCTGCAGGAAGAGGAACGATCCCGGGTGTCCCGCGAGTTGCACGACGGCGTCAGCCAGGTGTTGGTCTCGATCAAGTTCCAGTTCGAACTGGCCAGCCATCTGCTGGAAAGCGGACAAGCCCAGGACAAGGGCCTGAACACCCTGAAGGACGCCACCGAACGCCTGGGCGATGCCATCGGTGAAGTGCGCAGCCTCTCCCACGACCTGCGCTCATCCTTGCTCGACACCCTCGGCCTGCCGGCGGCCATCGGCCAATTGGCGGCCGAATTCGAGCAGCGCAGCGGGCTGACCGTGACCTACGACGAAAATGAATTCGACTGCCAACTGGTCGACGGCGCGGCGGTGTCGCTGTTCCGCATCGTCCAGGAAGGCCTGACCAATATCGAACGCCACGCCCAGGCGAAGCACGTGTCCATTACACTGCGCGGCTGCGACGAGTCCGTGCGGCTGACGCTGGTCGATGACGGCATCGGTTTCAACGTCGCCCAGGTCGAACGTCGTCAGGCCGGCATTGGCTTGCGTAACATCCGCGAACGCGTCGAACATTATGGCGGGCGCTTCGACTTGATCTCGATGCCGGGCAGAAGTGAGCTGGACGTACGACTGCCGATGAAGCCTGGCGCAAAACACTGAGCCGGCCCCACCACTACAAGAGTGAATAGTTGCGATGAACCTGCCCTCCCCGATCCGCATCGCCCTGGTCGACGATCACTCCCTGGTGCGCGACGGCATCAAGGCACTGCTGGCCGTGATGTCGCCCCTGGAAGTGGTCGGCGAAGCGGAAAACGGCGCCGACGCCATCGACATGGTCGGGCGCTGCCAGCCGGACCTGCTGCTGGTCGACATCAGCCTGCCGGACATGAACGGCCTGGAACTGACCCGCGTGCTGCGCAGCCAGTACCCGTCGCTCAAGGTGCTGGTGCTGAGCATGTACGACAATTACGAATACGTCAGTGAGTCGGTACGCTCCGGCGCCAGCGGCTACGTACTGAAAAACGCCCCGTCACGGGAAATCATCGCCGCCATCGAAGCCATCACCAGCGGCGGGACCTTCTACAGCGCCGACATCGCACAGCGGCTGATCGCCGACAGGAACTCCGACAACGAACTGACCCCGAGGGAAAGCCAGGTGCTGTCGAAGATGGCGCAAGGGCTGAACAACAAGGAAATGGCCCGGGAACTGGACATCAGCGTGCGCACGGTGGAAACACACCGCCTGAGCATCCGCCGCAAGCTCAACATCGACAAACCGGCGGCGCTGGTCAAATACGCCATCGACCACGGCCTCATATCCCGCTAACCCCCCGCCCCCTGTGGCCACCGCAAAAACCTGTGGGAGCGGGCTTGCTCGCGATAGCGGTGGGTCAGTCGACATGTATGTTGGATGTGACTCAGTCATCGCGAGC